>MTBT01000071.1 GCA_002282935.1 Microcystis sp. LSC13-02
TACCGGCTCTTGACCCAATTCGGCTTGGGTCCTGTAGGCTACGCCCAGATTATTCAGGGTTTGGGCTAATTCCCTTTCTAATCCGGGTTGGTGGAAGATGGTGGCGCAAAATTCGTATCCATAGATGGCGATGTCCAGGTTAATGCGTGGATTACCTCTAGGAAACTCACGAAAAGCATAAGCAAGATCATAGAATAATCTTCCTAGTTCGTTGGTTTCCTCTGGATTGTATTGTTCCTTGAGTTGATTTCCCCAAGCACGGAGGAGGTTAAGTAAGTTTTCATCTAAGAGATGGAGGTTATTGTCGAGCAGGGGATAAATTACTTGGCGGTTTCCGTCACTTTCCTGGACAGTTTGCACTAGGGTTTGTAAAAAACTGATGTAGGGGTTTTGATTATCCCTTGGCGCGTCTAAAAATTGTCCTAACTGTTGCGCCATATTCCTCAACCATCCCGCGTTATTATCTTCTCCCTGCTGTTGCAAAAAATCTGCAT
Organism: Microcystis sp. LSC13-02; assembly: GCA_002282935.1. Taxonomy (GTDB): domain Bacteria; phylum Cyanobacteriota; class Cyanobacteriia; order Cyanobacteriales; family Microcystaceae; genus Microcystis. The sequence goes on from MTBT01000071.1 coordinate 495, forward strand.
ACTGACCCATCACAGCGACTAAGCCTGCATCAACTAATTCCGCGTTAGCCTGTAATAGCGCTGGTTCTTGACCATTTTCGCACTGGAGTAGTGCCTGGATTAGTGCTAAGTAAGCTTCTATTCTTGCTTCGTTCATGATTGTTTTTAGTAGGGTGCGCTCTTCGATAGCTTAACGCACCAAGTAGTAGTTAAATTAATGATAGATGTGGTGCGTTACGACGGATTGTTAGATTTAAGTTTGAGCAGAGATTGTCGCCGTAAATACGCACCCTACATTCTATTTTTCTGAATTACACAATGTAGAATGTAGAGGAAAAACGCGATCATCTTTTCTCAACAATGTTACTCTTCTTTTGGGAAATCAGAACTGCCTACAACCTGAATGGCTCCGAAGTCAGGAAGCTTGACGGTGAGATGCCACTCTCCACCAAGTGAACGCACAAAGTTGGAAAAGTCCTCGAAGGTAAGACCCCGTGACCCATTCTCTAGTCGAGAGATTTGCGACTGAGATACTCCCACTCGTTCGGCCAACTCCTCTTGTGTGAGACCGAGATGGGAGCGAAGTTCTCGAATCGCTCGTATCTCCTTCAGAGTCTCCTCGGCGCGTGCTTGTATGCGTGCCCTCCTTTCCGGGGACAGCGAAGCCATTTTCTCCTCGTGACTAATCATTTCCCCTCCTCCTTCATGGTGCGTAGGTGTTCTTCAAACCTCTTGTCGGCGATACGGATATTTTCCTTGTACCAGTTGGAACCGCTTCCTGTCTTATTCCCTCCAAGCAAGATAATCGCTCTTCGTTTTGGGTCGAAGGCAAAGAGCACCCGCCACGGCTCCCCCCTGTGCTGTACCCGAAGTTCTTTCAGGTTCGGGTACTTACTCCCTTTGACGGTATCAACATAGGGCCGTCCGAGCATTGGTCCTTCAGCTTGAAGAAGCTCGATGGAGAACAAGAGTGCATCTTGTAAGCTCTCATCTTGCTCGTTCAGCCAAGCGTCGAACTCATCGTGGTAAAGAACTATCCAGATCATAACTAGGGCTTGCTGAATAATGGTAAAACCCTTTTAAAATAAAGCTTTTGACCTGTTAAAGTCCGATGTTCATGCTGCGAAAATAGGATTGGGACAAAGCCTGAAACGACCGGCTACTGACTCCTGACTCCTGACTCCTACCACCACCGAAAAACTTTTTCAGCAGACCCTAACTAGAGTATATGACAAATTGGCATAAAGTCAAGCCGACCATTCTGCCGCTTAATCGCACTCAGAACTTGACCAAAACGAGGAATCCCACTTGATTTAACTCTTCAGCAATTTGTCAATAAGACTCAATTAGACCTCGACCTAATATTATCTCAAGACCAAAAGTCTTTCTAGTCAAGGAATCTACCTGAACAAAAATTATTTTAATTGCCTCATATTCTCACTAAACACTACTTTAAGGCAGAGCCTTGGAACAAGGGATAGGTGTGGTGCGTTACGACGGATTGTCAGATTCAAGTTTAAGCAGCGATTGTCGTCTAACGCACCCTACATTCTACTATAATCAAAGATGTTGATTTATCCTATGAGGTAACAATGTTATCCATTAATCTAGATCGAGAAACCGAGAACTATCTAGCGGACATCATTTCTGAAGAGAATATTAGCTCAGAAGAACTTCTAAAAAAACTCATTTACGAACATTGGCAAAGCTTAAAACCGCGTAAAACTTTATTACAACGCCGGGGAGGTCATCCTCAGCATCTTTTAGAAAATGCTCCACCTGATTTGTCATTGCGAGAAAACCGCAAAAAAGTAGTGGCAGAATATATCCAAAACCATCATCAGCAACATCATTTATGACAAATTATCCCCCAAAAATTATTACAGAATCAATCAACCAATTCTCTAACTTCAAAGCAGGCACACGCTCAAATTCACGAGTATTTGCGGTAACAAGAGTCAGATCAAGCGCTAGAGAATGAGCAGCAATCAGTAAATCATTTGGACCGATTGGGGTTCCTGCTTGCTCCAAATGTTTACGAATTAGGGCATAGTGCTTATCTACAGTTGATTCTAATGGCAAAACTGTCAAGAACTCCAGGATGCGTTCTAGTTGCTGCACCAGACGGGAGGAACCACTTTTAACCACTCCAAATCTTAATTCACACGCCACAATGATGCTCGTACAAACGCTTTCTTCGCCGACATCCACAATATGCTGGAAAACCTGACCTTGGGGATACCTGATCAAATGTGATAGGATGTTAGTATCAAGCAGATATTGATAGGTCATTGGGTGGTACTAAAATGTAATGTCATCAAGGGGAAGCAACCCTTCATCTATATCAGGAAAATTGTCTGTAATGTCTGGCAAAGTAGTCAGCAAAGAAATTAGAGAACCGGAAGAAATCGGCTCAATGATTAAGCGATGACCTTCTTTGCGTAACAAAACCTCTGTGCTTGATAGGGCAAGTTCAGGAGGAATAGTTAAGACTTGCTCTTGTCCACTTGTTAGTAAAGAAACCTGACGTAAGTTTTGCATCTGTTGACCTCTTTGTTAATGATCACCTTACTATAATAGACGCTTCTAAGACAGAATATTCAGTATCTAAAACTTCTACTCCAAAGGTTTCAATATGAAAACGGAGTGCTGATTTCGCATCTTCTAGCGCTTCTTGATATGATTCGCCTTCGCCAATGACAACACCTTCAATACCTAAAGGATAAGCAATATAGCCATCTGGGTGTTTTTCGACAATTATTTTAATGCTTTTCATGATTATTTTTTAAATAAATTTTCCCAATTCATCAAGCAAATCCATCGCCACATCCAGCCAGTCCACCGCACCCTCTGAAGACGGCTCAGGCGTTGCTTCCCTTACCTCTTGGAGATTCGAGGCTAAGGGTTTAAAATTCTCATGATTCTCGCTGGCCTTCTCTGCTAAAAAGTCCTTTAATAGCGTCGGACGTTCATACTCTGAGCTATTTGTCAAGAGCCAGTTCAAAAATGTGATCGTCTCGGTTCGTTGTTGCGCTGACCAGCCTTGTTTATCGATATACTGCGCCATGATTTGCTGACAGTTTTCCCACCGACGGTAAGCTTCCCACAGCGCCGACATAGGTTTCCTCATGGCCAAAGACACTGCGCCGCCTTCTGGGAAATCTTGGCGCAGGTCCGAACTCAACAGAACCCCAGTTAACCAAGCTCCTCCTTCCCCTAACTCGACTAAAATATAGGCTAGGGTTGCCGGATTTAGGTCAATCTTGACCTTAACTTGGCTTAAATCCAACGGTTCTGCACCAGAGTCTTGGGGAACTAATAAAGCTTCCAGTTTACCAAGTTTAGGTAGCACCACTTGAGCATTATCAGCCGCCGCAGCATCTACCTCTATCCCATGTTCTTCTAGATAATATGTCAGCACCGCCGCCGCTAAGGTGTTCTGACGAAATTCCCCAAAGCTGGGATAGGGAACCCAAACAGAGTCGGCTAAATCTGTTTTAGGGTCTAAACCCGCAAGTTTAGCTAACTCAACCAGATCATCTGTATCTGCATTAGCAAGACGCAGGTACAGTTCTTCAACTTCTCGAATAAAATCTGCATCACTCATAACGCAATACCTGACGACTTAGATAGGGTTGGGTTTTATGCTTTAAAAATAACTTAGCGAATCCTAACTCAAATACGTTTAATTTGTGTCCAGAAATATCATCTTTAAATAAATTTTCTAAACCCGTAATCACAACCTGACGCATTTCAGGGGTAAATGTCGCTTCAACGCTCCAGGGAACACCCGCAATTAACATTTTACCCAGGGAATCAGCTAATTCCCCAATCAAAACAGGCTCACCCGTCCTATTCTCGAACACCCACACAGGCTGATTATTTGCTCCCTTATGACTAACTTGCGCTATTTTAAGCTGAAACTTATCTACCTGGGACTTTTTTTGACGCTGTTCTCCAACTCCCTTTAAGCTTGCTTTCGATAAATCAGGAGTTACTGATGCTTCTACTTGAGACTTGCTTTCCTGTTCTCCCCCTGACTGACGTTCAATCTCCAACTCCCTTGCTAAAATCTTTTTCAACGCCTCATTTCTTAACTCAGAAGGCATTTGGCCATTCTCCAGTTTTAAGCGCAACTCTCCCCCCCGCAAACCAAACTTAACCCGTCCAAAGGAAAAAACAAGCCACTGCTGATTAAAATTAATCCGCACCGATAGGGAAAACGCCTCTGGTTCAGACTTTTTGAAAAGGGAAAAAGGGCCCTTCGACTCAGACGCAACAGGTTCTCCCGAAATCTCCAGGTGCAGACATTCGGGACATTTATTATCATGTTCTGTCACCTCAATTGCCCTTGATTGCTTTGCCATCATCCCAGTCTTTTTAAACCCTTAACTATAATAATTGTACTGTATTTGGGGTTTGCGGCAAAAAGTTTGTTGTTTTGCTAATAAAGTCCCAAAACCATTTTTTAGCAAAGCTGCTACCGATATTCAGCCAGCCTTAATTAGCTAGAGCAAGCCTCAAGAATTCCTAGCAAATTAACTAAGGGGTTATCTTAATGCTTGCTGCATAAGCTTAATTTTCTTCCTCCACTTCTGGGGTTGGTTGTGGTAAACGAGCGATAAAATCTTTCATTTTGGGATGATTAAACATTTTCTCCGTGTCTTGCAGAAGACGTTGACCCCAGAGATTTTCCTCTAAAAATTTTAGACTGACATAACGACTATCGCTAGTGAGAGCGGCCTGAGCTAATTTGATGCCCTCCTCGGTTTTTCCTTGACTATAAATAGCCACCGCAATAGCTAACTGAGGTTCCGGCTGTTTAGGATCAATTTTCAAAGCGGCGCGCCAATCTTTAAGGGCTGCTTCCTTATTGCCCTGTTCGTATTTAACTAAACCAATATTATTAATAGCAGGCCAAAAATTTTTATCTTGAGTAACAGCTTTTTCGTAAGCTGCAATCGCCGCAGGATATTGGTCTAACTTGAGATAGGAATTACCGAGATCAAAAAGAGCGGGGGAGATATCGGGTTTCATTTGCAAACCCGCTTCAATCTGGGCAATAGCAGACTGGTAATCTTGATTCTGAAAATAGGCACTACCGAGGGAAAATTTAATATTAGCGTGGGCATCGGCGGGAGCAAGGGACAAAGATTGATTTAATGCCTCGATACCGAGTTGCACCTGATTGTCTTGCAGATATAAACTACCGAGAATAAACCAAGTTTGATAGAGATGGGGGGCTAACTGCACCGCTAACTTAGCTCGTCCAAGGGCCGCATCGGTACGGCGAAAACGAGCTAATTGGATGGCATCTTCGGCCATTTCAATTCCCGCTTGTTCCATCTGTTCTAACTCCGGTTCGATGGCGTAGGGGAGTAGTGCTTGGGAAAAAGCTGGCGGGCTGCCAGCGACGAAAAAAATGAGCAAAGAAATGATTAATTGAAGTTTTGGCACAGTTTACCCCCGCGATAGGCCTTTTTTAATCAGTCTATCTCGCTTGGGAGTTGTTGGCTAAAGAAACAACAAAGGCAACTCTAGAGACGTTAGTATATAACCAATTAACTTTTGGCTGATCGATGGCAATAACCGTGTTGGGAAAATCAAATCGCCCCCTATTTTGGATATTCGGACTCATGGCTAGTGGTTTTCTGGCGGTGGGAGTGGTTTCTTATCGCTTGCTGCAAACACCTCCTCCTAGCCTAGAATTGGCGAAAATGACCGTTCCTGCTCGACGGGAAACCCTGGCTGTGGAAATTAAAGCTAGTGGTAGGGTGGAACCAATCCAAAGTGTCAACATTAGCCCGAAAAACCCCGGCCGATTAGTGCGATTATTGGTGGATCAGGGCATGATTGTTAAAAAGGGACAAACCCTCGCCGTCATGGATAATTTAGAGGTGTATGCCCGGGGAATGCAGTCAGAAGCGCATCTACGGGAAGCTCTAGCCAATCTGGAACAGGCTAAACGCAGCATTCCCGAAGATATCCGGCAATTACAAGCCCGATTTTATCAGGCCCAGGCCAGTTATAAGCAATTAGAAGCCCGTTTAGCTCAGGCCAAAGAAAGAATTCCGAAAGATTTAGACCAACTGCAAGCTCAGGTACAAGCGGCCCAATCCCGTTTTCGACTAGCAGAAAATCGGGTTAAACGCAATGAAAATTTAGTCCAGGAAGGTGCGATCGCCCAAGACCAATTTGATGCCGTCCTTAATGAATATCTCAACGCCAAAGCTAATTTAGAGGAATCGGTCCGCCGTTTGGAACAAGCAGATAAAACCGCTTCCCCAGAAGTGGCCGGAATTGAGCAGGAAATGATCCGAGCGGCAGCAGCGATCGCAGAAGCGAAATTTGCCCTCGAACAACGCCAAAAAACCCAAGAAACCGAGCTTGCTCGACTAGAATCATCTGTAGCGGCTGCTAGGGCCGATTTAGAGCAAATCAAGATTCAATACCGCGATACGGTCATTACTGCTCCCTTTGATGGCATCATCACCCAAAAATACGCCACCGAGGGTTCTTTTGTCACTCCCACCACTTCGGCCTCCAGTACCGCTTCCGCCACTTCCACCTCGATTATCGCCCTAGCATCGGGATTGGAAGTAATTGCTAAAGTGCCGGAAGTAGATGTGGGTTTATTACAGCGCGGCCAACCAGTGCGAATTGTCGCCGATGCTTTTCCTGAAGAAGTCTTTGAAGGTCGAGTTATTCTCGTGGCTCCCGAAGCGATTATCGAGGATAATGTTACTTCTTTTGAAGTGAGAATCGGTTTGGTGACGGGACAGGACAAACTCAAATCGAAAATGAATGTGGATGTAACTTTTGTCGGCCAGCAGTTAGATAATGCCCTCGTCGTGCCGACTGTCGCCATTGTCACCCGGGAAGGCAAGTCAGGGGTTTTAGTTGCCGATGCCGAAAATAAACCCAGTTTTAAACCCGTTTCGATCGGTTTGGTCTTAGACGATAAAACCCAAATTTTATCAGGTTTGGAAGTCGGAGAAAAGGTCTTTATCGATCTCCCCGAAGGAGCCCAAGATACCTCGAAAACTAAAATCTGATAACTGATAACTGATATGTTTATCATCGAAAGTTTAAAAATGGCCGTCTCCACCCTAGCGGCCAATAAAGTGCGTAGCGGCCTGACCATGTTAGGGATTATCATCGGTAACGCTTCAGTAGTGGCAATGATCGGTATTGGCCAAGGGGCGCAAACTTTAGCCAATGACCAGTTTGCTAACTTGGGACCCAATACCATTTTTGTGGTGCCAGGGTCGCGACAAGCACGCAATACCACCGTTAATTTACCGAAAACCTTGGTTTTAGCCGATGCTCAGGCGATCGCCGAACAGGTTCCCACTGTCGCTGAAGTCGCCCCGGAAATAAACGCTCGTTTCCTGATTTCCTATCGTAATCGCAACATGACGGCTCTAGTCACGGGAAGCACCCCAGAATACGCTTCTGTCCGCAATTTTACCCTAGAAAAAGGTCGTTTTATCAATAATATCGATCTAGCCCGCAACAAACGGGTAACGGTGATCGGCACTGAAGTGGCAGCGCAACTTTTTCCCACCCAAAATCCCCTCGGTCAACAGCTGCGGATCAAAAATCTCAGTTTTGAGGTGATCGGGATTTTAGAGGCGAAAGGCTCCTTTTTTGGCAATAATCAGGATGAAATGCTGATTATTCCCCTTAGCACCATGAACTCGCAACTGGTGGGCAAAACCGGACCCTACGGTGTCGAGTTGAGTTGGATTAGTCTCACAGCCCGATCGGGGGAGGAAATCCGCGCTGCTAAGTTCCAAATCCAGAATCTCCTGCGTTTACGCCATAAAATCGTGGCTGAGGATGATTTTCGCGTCGAAACTGCTAAACAGATGATCGAAATCTTCGGCACGATTACTCGGGGTCTAACCCTACTTTTGGCTTTAATCGCCGGTATTTCCCTGATTGTCGGTGGTATCGGGGTGATGAATATTATGCTCGTTTCGGTTTCGGAAAGAACTGGGGAAATCGGACTAAGAAAAGCGATCGGAGCCAGAGAACAGGATATTCTCTTACAATTTCTGATTGAATCAACTCTCGTTTCCATCGCCGGCGGTGCGCTTGGTATTCTCGTCGGTGCAGGAGCGATCGTTCTAGTCTCCAGTTTCTCTCCCCTGGCTGCCACTGTTTCCGCCAGCGCCGTCGCCCTGTCTTTGAGTGTTTCCACGGGTATTGGTCTCTTTTTTGGCGTTTTTCCCGCTTATCGTGCCTCTAAATTGCAACCGATTGTCGCCCTCAGAAGTGTCTAATTTTTTAAGGTTTTTCGGGGACGTTTTTGGCAAGGATTGCTTTAATAGCGGCGTTTTTCTAATGTGTGGGACGGATTTGATAATCCCGATAACGACGATAATCATTGAGGATGCGATCGTGATCAAAGCATAAAGGTTGGGGGAATTCCCAGAGATGAAAAATCCCGACTTTTTTGGCATCATCGGCAGCAATCGGTTTGCCTTTTGCCGTGGCGATAAAAACGATACTAATGGTGTGTTGACGTGGATCGCGGTTAGGATCGGAATAGACGTGAAATTGCTCGATTAACTGCACCTGTAAACTGATTTCCTCGTAAGCTTCCCGAATGGCCGCCGTTTCCACTGATTCACCGTAGTCCACGAATCCCCCCGGAATTGCCCAGCCAAAGGGCGGATTTTTTCTCTCAATCAGCAGGATCGGACGGTGGGGCGAGTCGATCAGTTCGATGATAATATCAACAGTGGGGGCAGGATTGCGATAGTTTGTCATTTTTTTCAGTTATCAGTGAACAGTTATCGGTAATCGGTGAATAATTTCATTTAAGACTCATAACCTTGAAATCGAATCCTTTCTAACCAGGAACTGATCAGGGATCGCTAATAAGGAGGAGAATAAAAGTTGTTAGAAAATGCCAAGAAAATTACGGTTATAGGTGGGGGAATTTGGGGGCAAACCCTCGCTAATTTGGCTAGACTTAATCACTTAGCTGTTAGGGTTTGGTCGCGTCATAGTGGGGAAGATTTGGGGGCTATTATAGCAGATACTGAGGTAATTATTTCAGCAGTTTCGATTAAAGGAGTTGCTCCAACGATCAAAAAATTACAGCAATTACAATTAAATTCTCGCATAATTATCGTCACCGCTACTAAAGGATTAGAGCCAATCACCACTCGTACCCCTTTTCATCTGTGGAATCAAGCTTTTCCCGCTAATCCCCTTGTGGTTCTTTCCGGTCCCAATTTAGCTAAAGAAATTAATCAAGGTTTACCCGCTGCGACGGTGGTAGCAAGTTATGTGCAAAAAGCGGCGATATTGTTACAAAAATTATTATCTGGGGAATCTTTTCGGGTTTATCTTAATAGCGATCCCTTGGGGACTGAGTTAGGTGGCACTCTCAAAAATGTCATGGCGATCGCTTCTGGGGTTTGCGATGGTTTACAGTTAGGTACTAATGCCAAATCTGCCCTGTTAACTCGCGCTTTACCGGAAATAGTTCGGGTGGGAACTTGTCTAGGAGGTTGTCAAGAAACTTTCTTCGGTTTATCGGGTTTAGGGGATTTATTAGCTACCTGTAATAGTCCTTTATCTCGCAATTATCAAGTGGGTTATCAATTAGCTTTAGGTTTATGTTTGCCTGAGATTTTAGCAAAGTTAGAGGGAACTGCCGAGGGAATAAATACCACAGAAGTTTTGATGAGAATTGCCCAAGAAAAAAATTTATATGTACCGATTACCTGTCAAGTTGATCGTCTTTTGCGCGGGGAAATTTCTCCCCAAGTTGCCGTTTATGAATTGATGCGTCGGGATTTAAAAGCAGAATTTGATTGAGAGACAAGAGATTTTTCAGTGATCAGTAATCAGTGGGGGGTTGGGGAGTGGGGAGATGATGCCAAGTCATAGTTACTAATTCTGTACGCAAACGTCGCACTTTGAATCAGCTTTGTACGCTTTGACCCGTACAGGGCTAACTACAAGCCTCTCTA
>MTBT01000072.1:0-3640 GCA_002282935.1 Microcystis sp. LSC13-02
TAGACATAAGTTTTCTTAATTAGTTTCTCTAAGTATTTTGTATCAGATGTTACTAAATACTCTGGTTATTCAAACTTTTCCATCTACTGAAAATAGAAGCGTAGTATTTACCGTCTGGGTTTTTTGAGATAGTAACGGTTTTAATTGTTCCTTCAAATTTCCTGTGACGAACACAATAAACTAATCCAATTTTAGGAAGCTTTAGATAATCCCCCTCAAATTTGACATTAGCTGGATAGCTAATTGATTGCTTACCATGTTTAGATTTGAATCTTGGTAATCTAGCTCGTTTTTCAAAGAAATTTTGATAAGCTTGCGATAAGTTCAAAGCGACAACCTGTAAACACTGAGAATAAGCATCTGTCAACCACTCATATTCTTTTTTGAGACTGGGCAATAGTCCCTGAATATAGTTTCGTGTCAGTCCTTTTCCTGTGGTTTTATAGGTTTCTTTGCATAAATTCAGGGAATAATTCCAAAACCAACGACAACAACCAAAGCTTTTTGCTAAGGCTATTTCTTGCTCGGTATTAGGCTTAAGCCTGAATTTGTACGCTTTGTACATAAGAGTTATCAAGAAACTAAAACTATGATAACATAGTTTTTGAGGAATTGTCTATATACAAATTCAGCATTCATCCCTGTTGGTGAGCTTGTCAAACCATCGCGCTAAGCGCGAGGGACTTCTGCTGACACTAAGTTAAATCACCATTTTTAGGAAGTTATCAGCACAGATGAATCAAGATTTCTCCCATATTTCCGTTTTGAGTCAAGAATTAATCGCCGGCTTAAATATTCAACCCGGGGGGCATTATCTTGATCTTACCCTAGGCGGTGGTGGACACAGCCGCTTGATTTTAGAAGCCTATCCCGAAACAATAGTAACCGCCGTCGATCGCGATCAAAGCGCCCTAGAAGCCGCTAAAATTAGTCTCGCCCCCTATCTAGATAGCCGTTTAACCCTCTGGTGGGGCAACTTCGCCGATTATAATGGACAAAATAGCAGTTTTGATGGCATTATCGCCGATTTAGGAGTCAGTTCTCCCCAATTCGATCAGAGCGAGCGCGGCTTTAGTTTTCGCCACACGGCAGCCTTAGATATGCGGATGGATCGCTGTCAATCCCTGACGGCAGCTGATATTATTAACCATTGGCAGGAAAAAGAATTAGCGGATCTTTTTTATCAATACGGAGAAGAACGTTTATCTCGTCCGATTGCTCGCTCGATCGTCCAAAAACGTCCCTTTACTACCACCACGGAATTAGCGGCTGTCATCGCTAGTTCTGTCCCCGCTAGTTACCGTTATGGACGTATTCATCCGGCAACGCGGGTTTTTCAATCCCTACGCATCGCTGTTAATCAAGAATTAGATTCTCTCCAACAATTGTTAAATCAAGCCCCCCACTGGCTAAAATCCGGGGGAATTATCGCTATGATCAGTTTTCATAGTCTAGAAGACCGTCTGATCAAGTATGGCTTTCGCGAAGATAATTCGTTGAAAATTATCACGAAAAAGCCGATTATCCCCAGCCGAGAAGAACAAGCTAAAAATCCCCGTTCTCGTTCGGCTAAACTCAGAATAGCCCAAAGGTTGTAGTAAAGTAAAAACCAAGAAAGAAAGCCAGTATTTATTCTTGAAAATTATTGACTAAAATAACGCAATCCCTTTACCAATCTTTCTACTGCCGCTAAAGCCGTTTCTGGAGATAAAGCACCGTAGGCAAGACGCAAATAACAGCCTTCTGTTATACCAAAAGTTGAACCGGGTAACACCGCCACCCGCTGCTGCTCAATTAAGCTTTTAACTAACTGAAAATCATTCTTGTCTGTGGGAATTTTCAGGAAGAAATAAAAAGCACCTTCCGCAGTGGCAACATCACAGATATTGCCGATTGATTCTAGAGCATTCAGGCAAATTTCTCTAACTTGACTGATGGTTTTTAACTGTTCTAAAGGATAGCTTTTACCCACCTGCAACGCCCCTAGTGCTGCGTATTGCGAAACCACCGGCGGACAGATTAAAATAGTATCCTGAATCTTATTAATCGCCTCAGATAAATCTTCTGGTACTACCATATAACCAATGCGCCAACTGGCAAAACCGTAGGCTTTTGAGAGACTAAACAGGGAAATAGTCCAGGATTCACTACCAACAATTGCCGCCGGGGAAAAGTGCTGGGCATGGTTATAGGTAAAATACTCGTAAGCCTCATCGTGAATGTGATAGATGCCCTTTTTTTGACAAATTCGATTGACTTCTCTTAGGGTATTTTCTGGATAAACTACTCCCGTGGGATTATTAGGAGAAATCGTCACCACTGCCTTAGTTTTTTCCGTGATTGCCTCTTCAATGGCGGCTGGACGCAATTGATAATTTTTGTCTGTGGCGACCAAAATCACTTGACAATTAGCCATTTTTATGGCCATTTCATGATTGAAATAAAAGGGAGTGTTGAGAATAATTTCATCCCCCGGAGAAGTAATGGCTAAAATGGCATTCATAAAAGCCATATTACTGCCCGCCGTCACAAAAATTGCCTGTTTATCGCTGATTTCTACCCGATTATCTTCGGCTAGTTTTTGCCGAATTACTGCTAATAAGGGGGGAATTCCCGCCACAGATTGATATTGATGATTTTTGGGATTAGCTAAGAATAAAGATAGAGATTCGATCGCCTCCCGGGGTGGATCATAGGAAACAACCCCTTGACCTAGGGAAATAGTGCCAGGGTTCGCTTTAATTAACTGACCGACCACGGGAATAATCGGTGTTTGTACCCCGTCCATGCGGGAGAGAAGGTTTCTCATTCAAGTAATCAATGGAGCCGAGCAGAGTCGAACTGCTGTCCAAATTAGGTATTGACTGTCCGTTCATTCACAGGTTTAGTCTCGATTACCCTCGAAACGGGGACTGTCACTTATCCCGGACAGTGGGATGCTCTAGTTAAAGCTTAGACGGTTAACTAACTAGAGAAAGTTAAACGTGGCATCCGTTGGGGGTTTATCCATAGTCCTTAACGGAGTCAAACTATGAATGCTCGAGTCGATTAGAGACTATTAGGCAGCTACAGGAGCGGCTTTACGAGCGAAAGGAACGATGTTGTTCGCATTTACTTTTTGTTTGAGCCTTTGATTTACGAGAGGAGACTCACTCTCGACCTGTATCACGGGGGAGCTTTCGCTAACCTGTCGAAACCGTTACGGCCCCTTGTGCTTACATTCTGATTATAGCACATTTTTTGATTAAGCTAATTTCGGCTCAATTGAGGATTTTTCCCTTCCCAGGCGTTAGAGCCGGGCTAGATCGGTAAAAAAGGTTTTTATCGCTGATTTTTGGGAAAGTTATCCTATATTTGCGATCCAGCTGCCATGGTTGATGCCGAAGTTGCCTCAACTCTGAACATTTTCTGAAGATGCCCTGGCGTGGACGAGAGTGTAATTAATCCGTAAAGCTTCTACACGGGCGAAATGTTGAATATTACCCGTAACCAGTTCTAGATTAGATTGAATCGCCGTGGATGCGATCTGTAAATCGGCATGGGCGAGAATATTTGGTTCTTCGTTACTTGGTATGGTTCGATCAGGGGGCAGAAATCGGCTAAATCCTTATCTGGCAAGGGACTTAATTGATTAGCTCGT
>MTBT01000072.1:3743-4275 GCA_002282935.1 Microcystis sp. LSC13-02
ATTGAAAGATGATCCGAATCAGCACCGGAACTGAAATTACTTTGATAACAAGGATTGCATTGCATCTTTCATATTCTGATCTGACAACGCCGATTTTCTCGATCGAGCGATCGTAACCATTGCAGATAGTCCAGTAGCGGGCGCTTGCGTAACATCTCTGAAATAGCATCGGTATCAAAGAGATAAGCCATCAGGTTCTCTCGTCCAAGATATTATGCAGTTCTTCGGCTAATTCTTCTGAATCTTCCCAATTTTCGCTTAAATTCGCTAACCCTCCCCTCTGACGAGCGCTTCTCAGTCGTTGCAATTGTCGGATATCTTCGTAACTCACCAGGGCAGCCACGGGTTTGCCGTAGCGGGTGATGACAACGTAGCCCTCTTGGAGAGCAAGATCGATCGATTCGGAAAGACGCGCTTTCACTTCGGCTGTCGAGAGGATTTTTGTCATCGAAAATTTTGGGTCTGAAACCCCGTCGTTCTACGACGGCTTTACTGTTAAATATTAGCACATTTACGAAATATATGCTAAAAT
>MTBT01000073.1 GCA_002282935.1 Microcystis sp. LSC13-02
TACCTCTACTTTTTCAGAAGCAATTCTGTCTAAGCAAGTAATCTCTGTGAACCAAGAATCCCCGTCTCTTTAGAGCGGGGAGTGTCAATCTCTACCCCGATTGACCTTCAGTGGGACAATTAGAGCAATGCACAATTAAGGATTTTTGTCAAGAAAATAATATTAAACTTATTATTGATACCTGCCATCCCCAAGCTCAAATTATCTGGCAATTAGCGATTAATTAAGCTACCCTAACTAATATCCCCCCCATTTGCCTCGATTTAGAACTGGCTTTTATCCGTCCCCACCTTATTATCGATTTTTTTCGAGAATATTATGTCTGAAACTATCACTCCCACCATTAGCGATCGCATCTGTAAACACATGAACAAAGATCACGGTGATGCCGTGCTTTTCTACGCTCAAGTTTACGGTAATATTACCGATGCAGAAACCGCTCAAATGCTCTCCATCGATCCCCAAGGCATGGATTTAGTAGTAGAAAAATTAGGGGAGAGTCAAACAATTAGAATAGCTTTCGAGCGCACCCTAGAATCAGCCAAAGATGCCCATAATATCCTCGTTGAGATGCTAAAAGTTAATCAAACCACCCCTTGACAAAGATCGATTTTGCGACTATCACCGAAAAAGACCAACCTAGAGAATTAGCCCATGAATCAGGTTAATAGTACGGGAATAAAAATACCCAAGTCTGGCTGGCGTTTACTGCCTTTTTTAGTCTTGGGTGTGCTAGTTTTTGCCTTTAATTCCTCCCTAGAATTAAATTATCTAGTCAAGGGTTATATTACTCTCTTGGAATTACAGACAGGCATCGTGGTTTTGTACTTTCTTCTGGCTAAATTAGGGAAATCTCAAAAATTATGAGAAATAGAACTATAGCGGCTTTACTAGCCTTTTTTCTCGGTAATCTTGGCATCCATAAGTTTTATCTAGGGGAGAATTTGGCAGGTGTTCTCTATCTACTTTTCTTCTGGACTTTTATCCCCGGCATCATTGCTTTTTTTGAATTTATTGGTTTAATCATCATGTCAGATCAAGCTTTTGATGCTAAATACAATCCTAACTATCTCACCAGCAGTAGAGAGCGAGGACTGCCGGAATCAGGTCAGCAAAAAACCGCTACTTTACTCCAGCTTAAAAAACTTTATGATCAGGGAATTATTACTGCTGAAGAATACGAAGAAAAACGCAGAAAATATTTAGATTCTCTTTAAAAAATATGTCTAATCTCTCTCCTCGCCCTCCCGAATCTTCTGAGTGGATCTGGCTATCTTTAGTCCCAGTTTTCGGTGGGCTTGCCATTGCTAATGCTGGCAAAAAAACTAATAACCAAAGTTGGTTATCCGTCGGCATTGCCTTGACAATTATCTCCCTTATTTTCCTTACACAAGAGTCTTTTATCGTAATTTGGTTTGCCCAAATCGGCCTGGGTTTATACATCCGTCAACAGCTTAATTCCCATCCAATAGCTTCGGCAAATAGAACCGATTCCAGACAGTCATCCTCTCCTCTCGAAAAAATTGATATTAACAGCTGTTCCACCAACGATCTGGTTCATAAATTAGGGTTGCCGATTGTCTATGCCAATGATATCGTTTCTGTCCGTAATGAAGGACATATTTTTACCCATTTAGAAGAATTACACTTCTTGGCTGGCCTACCAGAAAATTATCTCAAAAAATTGGAACCTTTGATTATCTTTGCCTACGATATTCGCCAAGAAGTTGACGTTTCTTGGCGTTGTTTAAACTACTACTCCGTTGCGGAATTAGTCAATCTCGGTCTTGACTTTTCCCTGGCCGATAAAATTGTCGCCGAAAGAGAAAAAAACGGTGTCTATCGTTCGGCCATCGAAGTGAGAAACAGGACAGGTATTCCCTTAAAATCCTATCAGCAATTGCTCTAATTAGCTTGATTCTAGTTAGGGTCTGCTGAATAAATCTAAAAACCTTGTTGGGTAATATCTTGAGGCTTTTTTCAAATCAAACAAGTGCCAGTCATTGGAGTGATCGGGGGGAAAATTCAGGCACTTTTTCCCTGAAAATTAGGTAATTGACCATCTGAAAATGGGTAAAACCCTACACCCTACACCCCACACCCTACACCCCACACCCTGCCTCCACGAAAAAATTTTTCAGCCAACCCTAGTTATACCTTGAATTGCTTTTCTATCAAAGACACGATCCAACTTCTAGGTAAAAAACGGGGCAGATTGACGATAATTTTATTAGCAAATTTACCGGCTACCACGTTGGGGCGTTTGTTTGCCAAGGCAGTTAAAGCCTCTTGTACCACCACTTCCGCCGAATCTAACCGGCCGTTTTTGCCCATAAAAGCCCTGGGAAATCGGGCCACCTCAAAAAAATTCGATTCCGTCGGACCGGGGCAAAGAGCGAGGATTTCAACGCCTTTGTCTTTATTTTCTGCCCAGAGAGACTCGCTAAAGCTGAGGACAAAGGCTTTTGTCGCCGCATAGACGGAAAGATAGGGCAGCGGTTGAAACCCAGCAATGGAAGCAACATTGATGATTGCCCCCCCGGCGCCGGCAAGCATCGGACGGAGAAAATAGTGGGTTAATTCCACCAGTACCAGATTATTTAACTGGATCATTTCTAACTGTCGGGCTAAATCCTGCTCGCTAAAAGCACCATAATCACCAAAACCAGCATTATTTACCAGTAAATCGACGTTGATTCCTTTTTGGTTCACCGTATCATATACTAGCTTTCCCGCCCCGGCAACGGTCAGATCTTGAACGATAACTGTCACTTTTACCCCGTATTGTTCCTCTAATTCCGCCGCTAATTGTTCTAGTTTATCTCTGGATCTAGCGACTAAAATTAGCTCCATTTGCCCTTGAGCAAGTTGACGAGCAAAGACGACACCGATACCGGTAGAAGCGCCGGTAATGAGGGCTGTTTTCATAGAAGATCAACTAAAAATAGCTTTTTTTCTGGAATTGTACCACAGTGAACTTTCCATTTACAGTTCTTAACTTGGCGGGGAAGGCATTTTTTCAACTCAGAATATATGTTAGGCTAGAAATAGAACAAAGGTCGAGGAAGGTGCAGAAATGACAGTTATAAGCTTCACTGATCAAGATATTGCCAAGTATACCGCCGCTGATATTGCTTCTTTAGCCGAACGACTAGAAAAAGATGAGTATAGCAACCCCTTCGAGGCTTTGCGGGATTGGCATATGTTGCGAGCGATCGCTTTTCAAAGGCAGGAATTAGCCGAATCTTATCTTTATCTGTTGGATATAGAAGCCTACGATGAGGCTTAAAGTTGCTTGGTTAAACAAAACTTAACACAAATTACTGGGGGTGTGAGACTAGCACACCCATTATTTTTGATTATGGTATTCTCTGGCTGAAAAAAGCCCCTAGCTTTTTGCTCCTTATTTCCCTACTATCAGTAACAAAGTATTTTTAGGCGATCAACTAAATTATGGGCAAACAATACAACGTTTATGGGATCGGTAACGCACTCGTCGATATGGAATTTCAAGTCTCTCCTGAATTACTGCAAGAATTGGGCATCGATAAAGGAGTGATGACGCTGGTGGACGAAAATCGTCAAACCCAGTTGATGGAAAAATTGGCTTTTGATTGTAAACGCAGCGGTGGCGGCTCGGCGGCTAATACCCTAGTAGCGATCGCTCAGTTGGGGGGTAGAGGTTTCTATTCCTGTAAAGTGGGTAATGACGAATTAGGCAAGTTTTATCTACAAGATCTGCGCGCCTGTGGTTTGCATACCAATGAACACGGTGGCGAAAAAGAGGTGGGAATTACGGGAAAATGTCTAGTTTTCGTCACTCCTGATGCCGATCGCACCATGAATACTTTTCTCGGCATCACCGGGGAAATTTCCGAACGAGAATTAGTCCCTTCAGCGATCGCTAATGCCGATTATCTCTATCTCGAAGGTTATCTCGTCACCTCTCCCACTGCCAAAGCTGCCGCTATTAAAGGGCGAGAAATTGCTCAGGCTGCTGGAGTCAAAACCGCTTTATCCCTGTCAGATCCCAATATGGCGATCTTCTTCCGGGAGGGATTACTGGAAATGATCGGAAAGGGGTTAGATTTCGTTTTCGCTAATGAGTCGGAAGCTTTGACTATTTCTGGCAGCGAGGAAATCGAGTCAGCGATCGCCTATTTTAAAACCATTGCCAAAGGATTCGCTATCACCCGGGGTGCCAGTGGTTCTTTGATCTATGATGGCGAAAATCTGCTGGAAATTGACCCCCATCCCGTACAGGCGATCGATACCGTCGGCGCGGGGGATATGTATGCAGGTGCGTTTCTCTACGGTATTACCCACGGTATGGGTTACAAAGGAGCGGGAAATCTCGCTTCTCTAGCGGCTGCCCGGGTGGTTTCTACTTTTGGGGCGCGTTTACAAACCGAGGAAATTCAATCCCTGCGCGATTCGATCGTTTTGGGATAGGTTTTGTCGGTGATCAGCTTTCAGTCATCGGGAGTCAGGTTTTTTCTCCCTGCTCCCTGCTCATAGTCTTAACGAGTAATTTAGATAGGGTTTGCTGAATAAATTTGAAATGTAGGCAAAGTAAGGGTTTTGGGGCTTTTCTCGCGAAACAGGTGCAAGATTTTGAGAGAATCGTCGTTCAAAACCTTGCGTCTTCATCAGCCCGCGTCCTGTAGGGGCGAAGCATTCGGGCAATAACCTATCGGTGAAAACGTAGATTTTCTATCCGAATGCTTCGCCCGTACTTATTCAGCAAACCCTAGATAGGGTCTGCTGAATAAAGCTAAAAACCTTACAGGAAAAGGCTTTTAGCTAGATTGAGAGTCGCTCAGGTGCCCCTGAATCTGCTAA
>MTBT01000074.1 GCA_002282935.1 Microcystis sp. LSC13-02
GTCTTCGGGCTTTTGGCATCATAGTACATCGAAGATTGCTCAAAAATCCCCCTTTAAAATGTGCTTTAAATCCCTGAAATGCTTGCTGTGTCTAAAAATGAGAATTGCTGCTGACCACCCCCTGAACGCTTACTTTTTGCCAGAGCATGATATATTGTGTCGAGAGACTGCTTCGGAGCGCCGATAAGCTTGCAGGAGAATTGTACGCACTGTCTGGGGTTGAGCGATCTGTTGGAATAAAAAAGCCCCAATTGCCTTATTTTTGAGAATTATTTGGGCAAAATCCGCACCTAAACGACGATACCAGGGTAATTCCCCCCGTTTTCTTTCGTGCAGTAGTCTGAGGGAACAATTAATCGCCACCACCCCAAGGACAAAATCGGGATAATCGACGGCAGCCTGCATAATGGCCACACAACCGATGGAATTACCCGCCAAAAAAGCAGGTTCCCCCACCACTTCCCGACAAAAATCGGCAATTTGCGCCCCCCAAGTCTCGAAAGTGTAATCGATCTGGTTTTTTGGTTCGGGTTTGTCGGAACCGCCAAAACCAATTAAATCTAGGGCAAAACAGCGACATTTTTCGCCTAAAACGGGGATATTTTTCCGCCAATAATTCTAGGATTTGCTGCATACTTTGTTGTACCTGTACGGTATTTGTTGCTTTTATTAATATATACTGTCAGGTCAAGTGACGGCTAGGAGAGGGGAAGTTCATCTGGGAAGGCAATGCTTGCAGCCAAAACGTAACTACTGATATAAATTAACGGAAGTTCTAGTAAATCTCGCTGATAAATGCTAGTAACAAAGAAACGTGCAGCATTTTCTCGATGCTGATTTAGTCGTTGAATTTGAGACTGTACGGGGGTAAAATAACGATGATAAACATAATTGTCTTTTTCTTGCCAATTAAGGGGTTGATAATGGGGAGCATAAGCTAGTTTTTTAGCTTCTTCTCTGAGATTAATCAGACAGAGATCCACTTTATTTAAACAGATTAATAAGTGAGAAACTTGAGAGCATTCTTTGAGCAAAAAGTCAACCCATTTTTCAAATTTTTTGATCCATTGTTGACGAGTAATAAAATGATCTAGATTGTCTTTTTCAGGATTAATAATCTCTCGATAAGGTTCTAAAATAACTAAAACCGCATCTGCTGTCTGAATTTTATTTAATGTTTCTTGCCACCTCTTATCATTACCATCTTGCCAAGATTTTCGCCAAATTTCTCCTAATGTATCAATTATATCTAAGTCAATTGTTTGAAGACCAGTTGGTAAATCAGCCTTAAAGTTTATATGTATGCATCCCATTGCTCCTGCTATTGTAATTCCTCTATCGTCAAGTATAAAAGATTTCACAAATTTATAATCGGGTTCTACAACTTTGATATAATGACCATCAGGATTCAGAATTTCTAGACAAAGGTGTGTTTTTCCTGCAAAGCGATCGCCGATACAAATAATTTGATTCACTTGTTTAACCTCCCTGTTGTAAACCCTCAATCAAGATGAGTTTTTCCTACAATAATTATAGCATTTTACCCGTACATAACCAATATAAGGGTTCAATTAGTCCAAAAGGTTGCCATTCTTGAGGATTTCTAATCACGGCACATGCTCTCCCACTTTCTGATTGAATAATTGAATTTGGTTCACAATATTTACCAAATACTCCGAAGGATGAAGTGGTGAAATATTCGACTTTTCCCTTGTCCTCCTGAGTCCAATTTTCTAGAATTTCATACATTTTAGGAAAGCGTCTTTGTACCATACCACGAGGATCATCTCGATTAACCCAAAGTTCTGATAAATCACATTTCGTGACAGTAAAAGCGATACGACAACCTTGCGGGTTACGCTGTGTTAAATCTGTAGTAAATTTTTCTAGAGACTTAGCATATACCTCATCTTCTCGATGAGATGTTCCACCTATTGGTAAGAAATATCCACCTATATCACTAAATAAACCATCATAATATTCTGTGAAGCTATGAGATGATGAAAACTCTCTAATATCTATCAAAAGATTATCTGGCATATCGTAGATTTGAAATGAAACTTCCTCTGTATTTTTAGCCCAAAATAATCCTTTTATTTCGAGAGTAATAGTAAAAATATAGGAAGGAGTATGCCAAAAGCTATGGTATAATTTTGTTGGTTCTAACATCACTTGCTTTTTTAAAATATTTTCTGCGTAATTACTCAATTGTTTTGTATACTTGTTAATCGGTGTTACTTGACAAGATAAGACCTTTTTAGATTTTACCTGATGTTTTTGATGATAAGCTAAAGTCGCAAGATAAGTGCTTAATCCTGCTGCATGAGAACCTATACCGATGATATTAGTCATAACATTTACCTCACATAAATAATGCGTTAAAAAAGGTTGAATAACTAGACGATTAACCCCAGCACCTTTAATAATAACACTACAATTACTAAAAATATTTCAGTAGTACAGACATCTTACCTGTCATAAGCTAGAAGCTTATTCTACTATTTTCGTCTTTTACTTAACAGAATAATCAGTTAAAAAAGGTTTAGTTACTGGACTATTAGACGCATTAATTCTAACAATAGCACTGCGATTACTTCTGAGTTTAGCATAGGGATGAGAGGTAATCTCTCTAATACCTAAAATGGGAACTCTTTCAAATCCTACATTTCTTTGACCAAAGGGATTTGCGCCGACTACACCTTGATTTACCATTGTAATTATTTGACGAGAATATTCTCCTAATTGTTGACTTAACCATTCAGCCGTTTTATGACTAACTCCTTGTAAAAATATCTGAGTTCGACAATTATTTAAAGCAGGTAAAGTTTTATCAGAAAATTGATCAATGTGTTGACACATCAGGACAACTCCTGCTTTAGCATTGCGTCCAATGGCGGTTAATTCTTCATAATCAAGATTCTTTAATCGTGCTGCTTCATCACAGATAAAATAAGTGGGTATCCAGTTATGTTGAGGGTTTCTTAAACGACGATACATCACATTCATTAAATAACGAATCATAACCGCAGCCAAAGCTGAACCAAATTTTCCATCGGCTAAACTTTGACCAATGACTAATGTATGACGATTCTTGCCATTAAAACTTGATAATAAATAAAGATCACTTTTTCCGTCACAAATCGCCTTAACATCTCTATCTTGAAAAGGTGTTAATTTATTCAATAAAAAACTAATATCTAAGCCAAAACGATCGTCAGGTAAACTTAAATAAGATAACTTAGCTTCCCATTGTGCCATAATAGAAGGATTGGGGAAACAATGTTGTAATAACGCTCTCATTCCATTTCGATCTATTAATAATTCGGGTAATTCACTCGGTTTAATTTTGACAATATTTTGCTTGCGTGCGCTGACAACCACTCCTAAAATAGCGGTTAACCAGCCAATATCTCTCACCCAAAAAGCAGCATTTTGATCATTATCATTGATATCGCCATATAAAGCCTCAGCTAATGCTCTAATTTCCTGTTCTGTACCGTATTTTTCCAATTCTTCTAGGAAATTCCAGACAATTCGATGATTCCGATTGCTGATATCCCACGTCATCAAACGAGAGCCGGTTTTTTGTGTCATAGGGAACAGGCGATCGCTTAAAAATCCCGCCGCATCCACCACGATTAAATTACTAATATTCATTAAATTTTCAGCAGATTTAAGCAAAAATTCCGTTTTTCCTGCCCCTGTTGCGCCAACAATTAATAAGTGTTGATGAAGATAGTCATGGGGAAGCCAAACATCCCGACGACGATTACAGCTATTATTACTAATTTCGACGTAATTTCCGAGCCAAAAGTCGCCATTATTGGCATTTCCTAACGCTAAATTACTAGCTTCTTGTTTATTAGCAGTTTGCGAGTAATCATAAAGTTCATTGTAACTAACACCCGGTTTCAAGGATTCTCCTGGCCCCAAAATTAGCAATTTTTTTGCGAATAGGAGACGATTTCCGCCTTTAAACCCTTGATTTAATGTCCATCCTAATCCCTGTGCCGTACATTTAAGAACATTTCCTGTAATTTGTACTAAAATGGGGACAAATACCCCGATCAACTGCATAGCTACCTGAATTACCGCTTGGAAGACTGAGATCAAGATTTGCATCAATAAACCGATAAATCCGCCAGTTAATCCCAATTGTCCCATGAACATCATATCGATAATGATACAGAGGAACAAAATCCCGATGATAAAGCCAATTAATTCTCCCATTCGATCACCTCTGGCGAATCTGTCTTAATTATGATTCGTCATACATCCTCTGTTTTATGCTATGTCAGTGGATTTGAATCGCAAACTTACAGCAGTTTACGATTCTATGAGACACATTATTTATTGTAGGGGCGTAAGGCTTGCGTTCAGACTAAATCTGGTTTTATTGACTACTTCTGATCTATTCGTCTTGAGTTAAAGCGGTTATGCCATCTGATTTGTAAATTTTTGTGAAGATTTATGGTTTATCTTGAATAACTGAGGAAACTAGCTCAAATAACCAGTGAAACCAAAAATAACCCTTTTTTGAGCTATTTATCATCAATTAATCTTAAATTAAGTCTAAAAAGACTATTTTTGGCAATTAAAGCCTAAGCTTGTTGATCTTCTGCATAACTTCTCCTCTAAGTCACGATATAGAGAAGTAAAGTGATCAAAAACAGCCTATGACTAGCTTAAGACAGAAGCGAACGAGAAAAATCAGTAAACCCCTGCTCTTTGGGTTATGGGGTGCGGGAGGTTGCTTAATTGCTTCTCTTTTTGGTGAAATTTTCCTTCATTTTGCCTTACCCCCTGCTATTACCCCTGTCACTCCCTCTATTCCTAAAGTAGATATACTCTTTGTTTTAGATGTCACTGGAAGTATGAATGAGGAGATAAATGGCGTAAAAGAAGGAATTCAGCAGTTTTCCCAAGAATTAAGCAGCCAAAAGCTAGATGCAAAAATCGGATTAATTGCCTTTGGCGATCGCTTATATGGGGAAGAAAGCCAGATTTTAAGCTTTCCCGAGGGAGTTTTTACCGCAGATCCGACCTTATTTAGGCAAAAAGTGGCGGAAATTCAACAAGTCGGCGGAGGAGATGAGCCAGAAAGCAGTTTAGATGCTTTAAATTTAGCAGCAAATCAGCCTTTTCGCTCAGATTCGACTAAAGTTATCCTTCTGATCACGGATGCTCCTCCTCAAGTTCCTGATTTAACGATGAAATCTTTAGATGGGGTTAAGACAAGTTTACAGACTCATAACATTAACCAACTTCACTTAGTTATACAACCGAGTGATCAAGCTATTTATCGTCAATTACAGGCAAATAACCCCGGAGAAGTCTTTTTATTGGGTGAAACCGCATCGGGAAGACAAGGATTTTCAAAAATCTTACCCTTACTGGGTGAAACCATTGCTCAAACCACTTTACAAAGTTTACAAAGTAATCAAAATTATGCCACAGAAGATCGAGAGCGATTATTGATGGTGACATCGGTTTGGACGGGAATTTTAGCCATTGGTATTGCTTTAGCCTTAATAATGGGGCAAAATGCCTATTTGCGTCGTCGTCTTTTAGGGATATCCGAAGGTTTTCAAGGCACATTTGGCAGTGTCATCGCTGGAATTATTGCCGGAGCAGTCGGACAGTTAATTTTTACCCCGATTTCTAGTCTTTCCTTCCTTATTCTTTTAGGGAGAATTGTGGGATGGATGTTATTAGGTGGATTGCTCGGTGGGGGAATGTCCTTTTTTGTTCCTAATTTAAGGAGGATTCGCGGCGTACAAGGTGGCACAATTGGAGGGGGAATGGGAGCAGCAGGTTTTTTATTACTGTCGCCTTTAATCGGGGAAATCGGTGGTAGATTATTAGGCGGAGTGATTTTAGGCTTTTTTATTGGCTTAATGATCGCTTTACTCGAACAATTAAGTCGTAAAGCCTATTTACTGATTCATTGGCATGAAAAGGAAACCACTACTCTTTCTTTAGGGGATACTCCCATTATTTTAGGAAGTCATCAAAATGCTCATATTCCCCTCAGTAAAGCCGAAGGATTTTATCCAGAAACCGCCAAAATTTTTCAACAGGGAGAAGAGATGATTATGGAATATAATGCTGATTATGCTCAGGCAAAAGGAATGAAAAAACTCATTCATCCCTTAGAGAATGGGGACACTCGTAAGTTTGGAGAAATTCGTCTGGAAGTCCAATCGAAAGACATCATTTCTTCCTCTTAATTAACGTCTCTATCTAGAAATCTTCTCTCTGAATCTGTCTAATCGCTAAGTTCTCTTAGGACGATATTTAATCGGGATTGAGAAAAATTAAAATTAATTAAATTTCTTTGTAAAATAACAATTCTATGTTAAAATGTTGATAGTAAACTTATTTTCCCCTGTATTAATTTTATGGTAGCTGCTGTATGGTTAAATATATCCTATCATTACACACCCAAAGTTCTCCACCGGAAGGTTATCAGTATTCTTTAGATTTACACCCCCATTATGAGGATAATCCTCAAGAAATATTTACCCCAGAAATTCGTCAAGAGTTACAAGATACCTTACAACAACAAAGTTTATGTGCCATTCGAGAGCATCACCTTAACCAAATCATTAACGCTTGGATAGAAGATATTCAAGAAGGTTACCGCTACACCAGTATTAGACTGAATCTACCCTCACTTTTTGAAACCAATCTCGAAAACTTTCAAGATAATGGTAATCAAGAATTTCCTGACTTATTTGATCCAGAATTAACAGGAATTGAGCCAACTTTTGGAATGTTACCGTCTTTAGAGGATATTTACACCCCTTAGCAACTTTACTCTTTTGGAGAAAAAACAAATGTTAACCGTATCTTTAACCCCTCATCGAGATTTTTTACCTGCTGACACTCCAGACCAGCGACTCTTTTTAATGATGAAAATTAAACCCCAAGCAGAAGCAGCTCAAAGTCGGCCCTCTACCACCTTTGCTTTTCTGATTGATACCAGTGGCTCTATGTATGAAAATGTGGGGGGAATGACCAAACTAGAAGTAGTGATTCAATCCCTGAAAAAACTATTACATTCAGGTCGTTTAACTCAAGAAGATCGCATTGCTTTAGTTCGTTTTGATGACCAAGCTTCTACTTTAATTAATTTAACCCCTGCAACCCAAATTCAAACGATTGAATCGGCTATTGATCAACTAACTAAATTTAGTGGAGGAACTGTTTTAAGTAGAGGAATGGATCAGGTGTTAGGGATTATTGGTAATCAAGGGATGACTTCCCGTAGAGCGTTAATATTTACCGATGGTCAAACCATAGGTGAAGAAGATTGCCGTCAATTAGCCAATGATTTTGCTCAGTGTAATATTCCAATTACGGCCCTAGGGGTTGGCGATTATAATGAGCATCTATTAGATGATATTAGTAACAATACAGGTGGACAATTTGGCCATGTTGTTCCTCAAAAAGACTTACCCCATCAAATTTTAATTACTGACTTTCCTAGTTATATTATTCAAGCTTATCAACAAGCGCAAAATGAGGTAATTAATAATATTAAATTAGACATTCAAACGGTCAAAGGGGTAAAATTAGCTAAAATCACCCGTGTTTATCCAGATCAAGCCGAATATCCGCTCTTAAATCCCCCTTATCCCATCGGTAATGCGGCAGCAGGAGATGACACCATTTACATTTTAGAATTTACCATTGATAGTCGTACCAGTTCTAGGGCAAGAATCGCACAAATTGGCTTAACTTATGATATTCCTGGCTTAAATCGCCGCGGAGAGCAACCGCCTCTTAATATTGTAGTACAATTTTTAGCAGGTCAGGGAACTGTTGCACAAGTGAATCAAGAAGTTATGGGGTATGTGCAACAGCGCAATATTGCCCAATTAGCCTCAGATGCGACCAAAATTGCCGATAAAGACCCAAATAAAGCAGAACAACTCCTAGAAACGGCTCGACGCTTAACCGTAAAAATAGGGAATGATGATATGTTAGCATCCCTTAACCAAGCCAGTGATGAACTGCGAAAAACTCGTAAAATTTCCTCTAATACCCGTAAAACCGTCAAAATGGGGTCAAGAGGTAAAACCATCAAAATGGAGGGAGATATAGATGAACAATCATCTCTAGATGAAACTATTCGTAATATCACAGGAACTTAGGCTGATTCAAGCACAAACTTGAAAGAAATGCTTTAAAGTTCATTTTTGCCGTTATTTTGAGGTAATGCCGACTTTATCTTCAAATGTCTTGAACTCTTTTCTAACCTTGTTAATCTGTCAAATATCGTCATTTTTAAGGAGAATCAACCATGTCTATCGAATGTCCCACCTGTGGCTATGAAGGAAACCCCCCAGACGCTGAATTTTGCGAAACCTGTGGTGCAGAATTAGGAAATACTCCCCCCGTCACTCCTACTTCATCTCCTTCTTCCTCATTTACTCCTCCTACACAAGTAATACCGACCCCTCAACCTCTCACTCCTCCTACACAAGTAATACCGACCCCTCAACCTCTCACTCCTCCTACACAAGTAATACCGACCCCTCAAGTAATGACAGCACCGATGCAGGTGACATCTCCCTCTCCCATAGGTGCAATGGCCACTGCGCGTTTAATTCCTCTGTTTAATGCACCCACTGCCGAATTTAAGATTTATAATAGCGCAGTGATTGGTATTTTTACACCGGGGAATCCAGTAGAAATTGATTTAGATTCATGTGCTAATAGTGATAAAGTGTCCCAACATCATGCTGAGATTACCTATGAAAATGGGGTTTGGATGATTAAAGATAGTTCGACTAATGGGACTTATATTAAAACATTGGGACAGGCAAAATTTGGTGCCAGAATTATGTCACCAACTCCCATTAATTCAGGGGATACGATTGCTTTTGCTAATCTTGTCTTTCAATTTCAAAATCCTTAATAGGTGAGGGATAAAATGGGGGCGATTTCTTTCGCCCTTACTGAAAAGATTGAGGATAAATATTAGAAAAATAGAAGAACGAGCCTAAGTGCTTGTGACTGTTCATCAATTGACTTGCATGTTATTAATAGTGTTAAATTATCAGACATAAAAGCTTATGGAAACCCTTAATGTTGCCGAACAAACTCATTTTCAACTTAGTAATTATCAGCTTAAGGTCATTGCTTACTTGGGATGTTTTACACCTAATATATATTCTTTTAAAGTGAGTTTTCAGGCTGAAAAAAACCCTGATCTTAACGAGAGTGAATCAGAAATTAATCGAGCAGAACCCATTGAAAGTTCTCCCGAAAAAAAAGATTCTTTGGAACAATTTGGACTCTTAAGAGTTGGTTCATTAGATAGTGGTTTGCTAAGAGAGCTAACCCTTAGGGAGTCTCTAAATAATTATGGTTTAATTGCGCCATTAATTGCTAAAGAACAAAGAGAATCAGTGATCGTTAATCATAACACAAAAGCTGGTGTAATATCCTCTGACAGTGCAGGATTATCCTCTCAAGAAAATTTAGATCAAGCAACTTCTTCAGAAAATTTATTGAGTTCTGTAGAACGAACAACAGAAAATAATAGCAACCCCGAAGATAATTTAGATTCAGGAGTTAAAAGCATAACTGATCAGGAAAATGATAGTTTAAGGGATTCATCTCTTAAAAACGAGGATTTTGAACATCAAAAAAATGATCGAAATTACCCCATTGCTAATGATACCCAAGACAGCTTAAACTCTGATTCTGATACCTTGAAAGAAGAAGACTCGGAAGATAATTATAATTACTTACCTGATGAAATTTATGAGGATGAACGCATCGAACCCTCAGAACAAATTTTATTACTTACGGATTTTCCTAACTTGGAAGCTTCCTTAGAACAATTATTGCAAAATTATGCCCATCAAGAACAATCTTTGAATGCACAAAGTTTAAATCTCATTATTCAACTCTGTCAATGCTGTTCTTATTTAGCCGAAAGAAACTGGAATATGATTAATTTAGTTCCCTTGTTAATTGAATTTCAAGACCGCTTAAAATTGTATGATTTAACCCAAATTTTTCCCACTGGCGAACAGCCAAATTTTGGGTTAAGTGGAGGATATTGTGCGCCGGAATTAGCTACTGGTTCTGCCATTAATTCCTTAATGAGTAGTTACACAGTCGGTGCATTACTTTATCAAATTATTCATCAGAAAGTTCCCAATTTTGAACATAACTTAGACCTTCAACCTGCTCCGATTCCTCGTTTCTTTCAAATACTAAAAAAGGTTCTTTCACCTCTCCCCGAAAGACGATTGAAGTTAACAGGATTGCGTCAAGGATTGTTAGAGGCGCGTCGGGAATTTTTTCAAGATCAAATTATTTGGGAAACTGCTAGTAAATCTACTGTAGGACTATCCTTAGAGCGTCTAGAAAATGAGGATAATTTTGGTATTAGATACGAACAAGTTAATGATAAAGAAACTCTTATTATCGGAATGGTTGCTGATGGAATGGGAGGAATGGCTAAAGGTGAAATTGCCAGTAAAATCGCTATAGAAACCTTTTTAAAAGAACCAATTCCCCTTGATTTTAAATATTCAGAAACACGCAATAACTGGTTAATGGATACCTGTGCAAAAGCTCATCAAGTTATCTCTAAAGAAGCTGAAAATGGAGGGACAACGCTAAGTCTTATTTTAGCTCTCAATGAACAATTAATGATCGCTCATGTGGGAGATAGCCGTATTTATTTATTAAGACAGGGAAAAATTAAGCAATTAAGTCAAGATCATTCTTTAGTTGGTGTCTTGGTAAATAATGGAGAAATTACTGAAGAAGAAGCCGAAAATCATCCTGACAGAAATGTACTTCTTAAATGTTTAGGATCAAAAGAATCCTTAAGAGAGGGTCATATTCAAAATTTAACGGTCACGACTCAACAGTTAGTTTTATCCTTAGAGAATCAAGATATTTTGCTTCTTTGTTCCGATGGAGTGTGGGATTTAGTTTCTAAAAAAGAATTACAAGACATTTTTAGTAATTCTCATGTTTCTTTACAAGAAACTGTTAATTTAACCCTGAGAAAAGTCCTAGAAAAAGGGGCTTCTGACAATGCGACTCTTTTAGCTTTAAAATGTATAATTAAGTCAGGTAATTAGTCCTTTTTATTGAAGGTTAGATTATGCTTTGTTCCACCTGTCTCGCTGAAAATCCCGACCACGTTACCGAATGTATCACCTGTGGCGCACCTTTAGATGCTTGGGAAGATACAGATGACAATCTCACTATAGTTTCCTCCTCTCTTTTGCATTTACAAGCAGGGAGTTTATTGAAAAATGGTGACTATGA
Source organism: Microcystis sp. LSC13-02 (assembly GCA_002282935.1). Classification (GTDB taxonomy): domain Bacteria; phylum Cyanobacteriota; class Cyanobacteriia; order Cyanobacteriales; family Microcystaceae; genus Microcystis. Next base: position 11,308 of record MTBT01000074.1, read on the forward strand.
AATTCAATCTTTATTAGGACAAGGAGGGTTTGGGATTACTTACAAAGGAATTTATAAAGCTAATAATTCTCAGCTAGAGGTTGCTATCAAAGAATTATGGCCAGAACAAGCTGCTAGACAAAGAACAAGAGTGTTATGGTCTCCAACCATAACACAACAACAACAAAGAGAACAAATTCAAGCCTTTTTTGCTGAAGCTTATAATCAATATCAATGTAAACATCCTAACATTGCTCAAGTTTATGATTGGTTTGAAGAAAACAATACTGCTTATATTATTATGCAGTTTATCTCTGGAAAATCTCTCTTTAAAATTCTTAAAGAAGCAGGAATTTTAGACGAAAATAAAGTCAAAAGATATTTTTTACAAATTGCAGAAGCTTTAAAAGTTGTCCACTCACAGAACTTTCAACATCGGGATATAAAACCAGAAAATATATTAATTGATGGTCAGGATAACGCCATATTAATTGACTTTGGCGCCGCCAGAGAGTTTATTGCAGGACAAACCAGAGAAATGACCCGAATTGTCACTCCGGGTTATGCACCTTTTGAGCAGTATAGCTTGACAAGTAAACGTTATCCTGCGACAGATTTTTATGCTTTTTGTGCATCAATCTATGAACTTTTAACCGGACAGTTACCCGTTGATGCGGTTCAAAGAAGTACACCACCAGATTCCTTAATTCCACCTCGTCAACTCAATCCTAATATTAGTGAATTGATGGAACAAGTGATTTTAATTGGCCTGAAAATGAACGTTAAAGAACGTTTTCAAATAGCCGATGATCTGATTGATGCACTCAATGGTAACTTAATTTCTCCCTCACAAAAAGAAGCAAAAAATTTAGTTAAAGCGGGAAAATTATCAGAAGCTTCTCGTGCTTATCAACGTTGTTTAAGGGAAGATTCCAATAATAAAAACACTGCTCTTGAATATGCTTTATTATCTATTTATTTGAATGATGCACAGGCAGAAACTGCCGCACAAACTGCGATTCAATTAAACCCTAATGATGGCAGAGGATATGGTATTTTAGGGTTAGTTAATTGTCGTCAAGGTAATTGGTTAGAAGCGGTAAAAAACTTGCAAAAAGCTACTAATTTATGTCCAGATCAAGTATGGATTTTAGCTAATTACGCTTGGTCTTTAGGAAAAACCAATAATTGGGGACAAGCAGAAGTATTTGTTAAAAAAGCCTTAGAAATTGATGAAAATTGCTCTTTTGCTTTAGGAATTCAAGCATGGATTCTCTTTCAACAAAAAAAATATAAGCCACAACGAGTTAATGAACCTGCGGTGATCCCCAGTGCTACTAAAGCCATTTATCAAGCAAGTTTAAACCAAAATCAAGAAATTCAGCGATGGGTTTACCCTTATTTGATTACTGCTTTATCAAGAGTTACCCATAAAATTACAGGAAGTAGTCTTAATAACCACATTGAGAAATGTTTACAGCAAAATCCTGATCATTCCTTTGTTTTAGGGTATAAAGGATGGCAAAAAGTTAACTTAGGGCAATTAGTAGAAGCAATCACCTATTTTCAGCAAGCAAGTCAAGATTCCAACCCCCAAGCATGGGTTTTAATTAATACGGCGATCGCTCATGAGTACGCAAATAATATCACAGAGGCGGCGCAAATGTATGAAATTTGTATTCAGAAAATTGCTCAATTCCCCTTTCTTCATTATCGACTAGGGACAATATTAGGGAGAAATCAGCAGTGGGAACAAGCAAAAAAACAATTAGAACAAGCAATTGCTTTAAATATCGACTACGCAGAAGCCTATCATAATTTAGGTTGGGTTTTGTTTCATCGGAGAAAACCTGACGGAGAAATTCAAGATGTTCAAGGGGTATTAGGTGCATATAAAAAGGCGTTCTATTGTTATAGACAACAAAATCGTTCAGATTTGGCTCAATCATTGGAAAATTTGTTTAAAGATGCGGGAATTCCTTTTTAATTAGGACTTGGGGTAATAAGTGGTGTGCAAAATTAATTTCTTACTCGAGACAGGGGACGGGAGACAGCTATCAGTTATCAGATTTGAGCTTTAAGTGACAGTATGGCTCTTCTGGTTTCTGTGTGCCAACGATATCTATACTGATAGTTTCTTCCGCAGCTCGATGGCTCTACTGAGCATCGCCGAACGTCCGAACGTCAAATAGTCCTAAAAGTCTCGCTCAGTAAACATTTTACGATTCCATAAGCAAAAATTATCACACAAAGTCGAGAGGATCCGAATAGGTACTTATGTCAATATTGGCTAACTAGGTTACAAAATGTAAATTGATCTTGACTTATTCAGCTTAAATCATTTACATATTTGGGAATACTCCTAAAGCATCTCTTACCTTTTATAGCGGTAAGCGCTTGAGTGAGATACAAACCAAGCTTTGCCTAGCATGGTTTATAGCTCGTGACACTGTACCTCATACGACTGCACACCGTTATATGACTTTTAGACCAGTAGAATCTGAATCTCAACCACATAGACGAGAAAACTTAATTTGGTTTGAATTATCCCCCGACTTAATTCAATCAGAAGATAAAGATATATTAAAGCAGCTGAAGCAGTTACTTTCTTTCAAGGATTCTTCATCAAGAAAGTATGAACTATATCTATTAATTCACCTCAGACTTGATGAAATCTCATGTAATGGAGCGAATTGGAAATTTGGCATTAAAGAAGGTTATTTAGAATTGTACTTTGTCGGTTGTAATTTGCCCAGAAAAACTTGGATTTTAGTGCCGAAGATTCATGAATATGTAACAAGAAAACGCAAGAAAAATTGGTCAAAAAAAGCTGAAGCAAATTTTAATGTCTCCGCATCGGATAAAGAAACTAAAGCGGGACTAACCATTAATTGGGGAGGAACACAGGGGGGTGAAGAAGAAGATATTGATGAACTCACCCAAGCAGACATGAACGGGAGTGAAACTAATCCTCGTATTACATTTACAGCACAAAAGCCAAACCCAGACGGTAAATTAGTTTTTAATGGCAAATTTGACACAATGTTAGGAATTGTTGAGATAACTGCTTCTCAGAGTGAAATTCATGGTAAATTTAGAGTTGATTCGGATGGATTAGTTATTACCCATAAAAATAATCAACCGATTCCACCACAAAATTTACCTTTGATCATACAACGGTTTTTGTTCCCTGATCTTATCCAGGAAAAACTAAAAACACTGACAGGAGACTATTTAAGCTATGTCAAACTCTGTTCCTCATGAGGATGAAGGAAGGGAACTTGTTGCGCGTATTGAAAAAGCGATCGCCGAAGATACCGATGATTTTAACGAACTAACTGAAATATTAGGACTTGATCCTAAGACATATTTTACTGGGGGAAATTTAAGTCAATTTAACCTAGAAAATGCTGATTTAAGTGGAGCCGATCTTCATCTTTGTCGGTTAGATCAAGCTAATCTTAAAAATGCCAATTTAAGCAATAGTAATTTACGACAGGTAAATTCAACCAATAGTGACTTAACAGGTGCTAATTTAACAGGAGTCGATTTAAGAGGTTCTGATTTAACGAATAGTAACTTAACCGATACTATCTTAACTAAAGAGACACTTCAAGCAGTAGAGTTAGCTAATGTTGTTACCTCATCTTCAGAAATAAAGCAATGTCTAGAAGAAAGAAATCCGAGTCAAGTTGATTACCCTTACAGAAATTATACTCACCTTTCTAACGAGGAATTAAAATCGTTAGTAGAAGCTTTTTGTCAGCAATACCCCGACACTCCCCAAAGAAATATTCTTGCTTGTCAGCTATTGCGTGAAATTCGTCGTCTCCCTAATTTAAACCATAGTTATCAACTATCAGATCGACGATTTTATGATTTTGTGTCCAAGTTTAAGACAGCGTTAAATAATGAACTGATGGCAATCATACAAACAATTTGCCAATTTTTTGATGCTGACGAAACTGATTATGTTCAGTCTCTCACTGATTGGATTAACCAAAACCTGAGATGGAATTATAATCCTGAAGAAAAAGTAGAAATGCTGATCAAAAAAGTAAGCAAAGCTATTTTTCTAGAAAACTATACAGGAATTGATGATAATGAAGATACTCACTTTTTATCTTTAATAAAAAATCTAGAAGATGGGTTGACTTTAAGTAATCTTGATCCAATGATTGAGAACTTGCAAAAACAGCGTCACAATCAATGATTTTTTAATCTTCAAAATCCCCTTTTTTGAATCTATTCAACTTTTTGATGTTTATGTTTTTTCAGAAACGATGACTAGACAAAAACCCATAAGTGATCGACAGTTACAATTTTTAGTTGAAAACCTTTGTTCTCAACAACCGAATACCCCTGCTCACAAGATCGCTACTTATCAACTATTACGAGCGATTCAAAACCTACCTAATTTAACTCGTAATCACACCTCGGAACAAAGTTCAGTGTCTCAAGACTTTGAGGAAATTCTTAATGATACTCTCTTAGAGACTTGCCATCGAATTTGTGAGACATTTCAGCCTGACCTCAACAACTATATCAACAGCTTAACCAATTGGATCAACTATCAACTAAGGCTGTATTATAAACCGAAAGATAGATTAAGAGAAGCCCGTCGGCATAACATCTTCTCCCTAGACCGATATATTAGTGATAAGGAGAATACAACCTTTCTTGATTTACTGGAGTATAATCACTCTGAGGCAACTCTTAACACCATCGATAGTCTTATCGAACAAGCACAACAGCAACGACGACAACGTTTGGGACTGGAAGTTTGGCAGTATCTTCAACAAGACCCGAAAAATCGACTTAAAAACTGCTATTCAACCAAATGTTCTGAGTGTAACTGTCATTGGCTGTTACAGAAACGCGAACTCAGTGATCCCCCTGTCCCTTGGCAGGCGATCGCTGATGATTTAGGGATTCCCTATGGTACGATCACAGCACACTGGCATAAAAAGTGTAAACCTTTATTAAGCCAAATCGCTCAAGAAATTGAGCAAAGACTGCAAGAGTAAACTTAATTTATTATGACCACTCACAATCCTATGAATGACTCAACCGCATCCGGACAATTATCTTGGCAAGAACCCGAAGGATTAGCTTTGCTAGGAATTCCCATTAGCAAAGAAGCTCAACAAATTGGTCTTGTTTTTGCATCTGAACAAAGAAATGTTAAGAAAGGCAAACAAGTTTTTTTGAATACTTTATCGGTTATTGCTGTTCACGAATGTCTTCAAATGTTCGAGTTTGAATCCTATTTAGAAAGTGGAGATTGTTGGAATAAGTTTAAAAGGTTGTTGTCATCTAATGACGCTGATTTATTAATTCAGGATTTTGGTAGAATTGAATGTCTTCCCATTTTACCTAAACAGGAATCAATTGAAATTGAAAAGCATTTATTAGAAACCAGAGTCGGCTGTGTTGGTGTCAAATTTCATGAACATTTTAATTATGTTGAAATGTTAGGATTTAAGCATTTTGATAAAGCCTTCAAATCTCAACAGGACAATACTAGGACTTTTGATGTTAGAGATTTTCAACCTTTTGAGGATATTTTTTATTATCTTGTTCCTACTCCTATTAATGTTTCAGAGTATCGGAAAGGAAATATGACTGATGTACAAGTAAAACAAGCAGGATATTTGCTTGATGACGAATTTTTAAAGTTAGTAAAAGATTACGAATCAAAACTAAAACTACAAACGTTTATGGATGATTCCAGAGTCCGTATTACAAAAAAAATTGATTTTGAAATCGATAATATAATTTATGAAATACTAATGATAATAACTGTAAGTTTTGAAAAGAAAAATCTTAGAAGATTGCAAATAGAACTCATTGAATTACAAGATCATCAACTTCCAATTATATCAGAACTGACTTTTTATGATACAGATCAGCAAACACAAACATTTAATCTTTCTGAGAAAACTTATTTCAACGAGACTTTTTTAAAACAGGCGGCTAGTCAAGTATTCGCAATTGTCTTAAAAGTTCAGGATCGGGTTTTTAAGAGTTGTTTAAAGATTTGAGGAGGCTCTAATTAAATGCGATATATAGTTTTAATCTTCAAGAAGGAATCTGAAGAATCGTCAGAGTTAGATTTTTATTATAAAATTGGGGATGATGATAACCACAATCCCCGTTATTATAATTCCAGCAAATTCTCTGTTGAATATCCATCAGACGCTGTTGAGGCTTATGATGATTGGATCGAGGAATATAATGCTTTATTAGGTACAACAGATCGAAATGGCATTAAAGATAAAAAAAAGAAAGTCAGATCTCTATTTGGGAATAGTAATACAAAACTAAATGAATGGTTTAGTAGGATTAAAATTGAGAGTCAAACCTTGCAACAAATAATTGAAAACGAATTAGAAAAAACATCGAAACTTAGGCTAATAATTGAAACGAAACAAGAAGAACTACAGAAATTATTTTGGCATCAACTAGAGATTCTCAAAAATGAACATAAACAGAAAGTAGGAGTTGTTTTTACAATTCCTGATTTGCATCCTAAAACTATTTCACCTACAAATACAAACAATCAAAGCACATTGAAAATTCTTATTATCTTCGGGGTTAATCCAGAACATAATCCACGAGAACATTCTGGTAAATGGGAGCAATGGAAAACAGAAGTTGAGAAACAATATAATCCAGGTCCTTCTTCTAAAAAGCTTGCTATCAAAATTGAAGAATCTCCCCAAGAGTACCACAGCTTGCTTAGTATGGTTACTCAAAATGATTATCATATCGTTTATTTTACTGGTCATGGGACTTCTCCATCCGTTGAGTGGTCTGAAGATGGAGCAACGATTAAGTTATGTGAGCATACAATCACAGTAGATCAATTTTATAATTTACTCTCCCCATCTCATAATGCTAATCAACAGTTAGTTATCTTAAATTGCTGTGAGGGATTAACAGTAGCAAAAAATTTGCTTGAAAAAGGAGTATTACAAGTTTTGTGTATTAGAGAAAAAATTGAATTAGAAGACTCTAAGAAGTTTCTCGAAAAATTTCTTAGTAAATTGCTTGAAGCTGGTGATACACATATTGCTCATCATCAGACCCAACTATATTTATCTCTAGCAAACAATGCTGACTCCTTTTATGGTTCTTGTTCTATCACGGCTTTATTCCATCAAGCTAGAACAGTTCCCCCAATACTTCCTCCTCCTACTACTTCATCTCCCCCAATACTTCCTCCTCCTACTACTTCATCAACACTGATAAAAAAAATTAAAGAATTACCTGGATGGGTGGTTGTCGGTGTCAGTGTTTCGGGATTGCTGATAATGCTGATAATATGGTCAGTTGGTTATTCTTCAGGTTTTCGTGTAATTGAGGGCAGAATAAAAGATTCTCTAGAATACACTGTAGATGTTTATAATTCAAAAAAACAGCGTTTTACAGGAACTTTTGTCGATAAATCCGAAAATGATTCAATTTCAACATCTCATAAAAAATATACCTATAAAGTTATTTTACCTAAGGATATTGAAGATAATCAAAAGCTGACCATTAAAACCAATAAAGAAACTGTTCAAGGTGATGATATTACTATTGAATATGATCAAGATGCCTTTCCTGAAGGATATGACAAGTTTTTGATGGTATCATTTCAAAGTGATGAAGAATATAGTTTTCCTGAAATTGAAACTCAGGTATTAAAGGAATTTTTATCATCTTCAAATACTTATCTTCCTTTAGTTGAAGAAACCCGTATAATTATCTATAGAAAAGAACCCAATTCTCCTAGTTTATTTCAACCAGAATTGGGAGTTTTAATAGCCAAAGAAGAACCAGAAGATAGATCAACCAATAAGGATAAAAAGTTTCTTTATTATGGATATGCTAAAAACTCTGGTTTAGTTAAGTTGCTACAAGACAACCTTATTCAGATAGAAATTCATACTTTTGAAAATGAGCAATTTAAGAATAAGAATGAATTGACTCAACTACCAGAAACTTCCAATGTATCACGAGGATTCAATTTAGACTATAGTTCTGATAAACAATACATCTTTTTTTCTTTCTCCACTGATGAAAACTATCAATGCTTTAAGATGAATCAAAAAATTACATCTCTTCCCCATTTAGCGAAAAATTATCATAAATATTTACCTTTTTTAAAATCATCAAAATGAGTTGATTTTATGGTAATTAATGACTTTATCTAGGGTTTGCTGAAAAAGCAGGGGCGAAGCATTCGGATAGAAAATCTCCGGTTTCACCGCTAGGTTATTGCCCGAATGCTTCATCCTTATAGGAAGCAGGCCGATGAAGACCCAGGGTTTTGAAGCACGATTCTCTCAAAATCTTGCACCTATTTTGCGAAACAAGACCCTAAAACCCTTACCTAGTCTATATTTCACATTTATTCAGCAACCCCTATTTTAGTCCAACTTTTCTTGTATAAATAGTTTAGTAGGTTTACAGAAACGGAACTAAAGTAAGGATAGTAAATTTATTAAAACATTGCTTCGATTCTCCCCTTTGTCAGATAATTACTCCGTTCTAATAGGTTTAACTTGCTGCCGTACCAAATTTTATCTTGGTATTTTGCGTCCATACTTTTATCCTTTGAAATAAGTTAATAGGAGGGTTGAGTCGAACCATTCCCTATTCCCTTTACTCCGTGAACGACTTTTTCAGCAAACCCTAAAGAGAGTCAGTCCGAAGGGAACTTGTTTCAAAGACTTGTTTGGATAAGAGAGGAAAAAATCGTTTATCTTGATAATAAGCAGCATCGTCTCCGAAAATTACTAAGATATAGTTAATTTCCCGATTAGGAGATGAGATAATAGCCGCATCATTTCGATTATTAAAAGTCCACCCCATTTTTGCCCAAAACTCGGTCTTTCGTGGTAAGGATTCTCCTAAAAATCCTGCAATGGGATTAAATGGTTTTCGTTGCCATTTTGAGGGATTTAAGTCTCGTTTTAATAATTGTTTAATTTCTTGGCTATACTCAGGGGAAATCGTTTGCTCTTGAGCAATTTCCCCTAATAATCGAGCGACGGCATAAGTTGATAAAAAATTACGAATAGGTGGTAAATCTTTTCCTTGAATTTGTCGAATTTGTTGATCCGGTCCAATCGGTTCAGTTATATCATTGGAAATAGGAAAGGTTTTTTGACTAATATTCAAATAGGGATAACCGGCTCTCTGATAAAATTCATTAACTAAATAACGTTGATTAATCCATTGATAAAGTTGCTCAGAGGGTAGGGGTTTAAGACTGGATTCAGTCTTAGTAATTTGATCTAATATTTGACTGGCAGCTTCATTATCAGAATCTTCAATTGCTTTGGCAATAATTTTTTGTTTTTCTAAAGGGATTTCTTTCGGGGTTAATCCCCGATCATAATATTGTTGATAAAGCATGACTAACCAGAATAATTTTACTATACTGGCGGGATAGCGTAACTCTTGGTCTTGATAACCTGCATAATCACAACAAGTCGGGGAATTTAAGTTAATTAAACTAATAGATAGTTTATCAATCGGAAGCTTTCTAGATTTCGCTAAACTAACAATTTTATCGACAATTAATTGAAGTTTTGAATTAAAATAAAAAGGGTGACTTTCCTTGACATTATAGGTTAGTAATGAAGGTAGTTGAGGTTGACTTCGAGAAAATTCAGGATGAGGATTTGGTATTTGAGAAGGAGAAGGAGGTAAAATATTAGGTAATTTATTGGGTTGACTAGAATTGTCTTTTTCTACTTTTTCTAAAGCAGAGTTTTGTTGAGGAGCATCATTAACATTACTCAGTTTGTGGATAGAATTTACTTGCATAAAAATAGCAATGCTGACAGTCACTATTAAGGCAATTATAATGGATAAATAGGATTTTAATGACGATATTAGTCTTTTAAACTGACGTTTTTGTCTTTGGCGATTTTGACGCTTTTGCCGTTTTCTTGGGTTGTATTTTTGATTATTCATAGTTTAACCTCTTACTTGATACGCTATGATTTTCCACTGATTTCCTTCTTGTTTGAAGGAATATCTGACATTTTTTTGATAGGTTTGTCGTGGTTTTCCACATCCATAGACTGATGATCCATGAAGCTGTAAAGTTTCTCTTACATTAATGGTTAAAGTCGGGTCTGATTCTGATGAATTAAAATCAACAACCCTCTTAATTTCTGAAGAATCATAAGTATAATAACAACCATATTTTTTTAACCAACCCACCGATCCTCCACATACTCCATCATTACATTTTTCAAGGGTTTCGTGTTTTAATATACCTGTTGTATATTGCTCAACTTCACTCGTTTGATAGTTTCTCCCAAAGATTCTTGGTTTTGCATTATACCAGTTTTTTACCAGTTCAACTGCATCATCTTGAGAGAATTTGCCCAGAGGAGATGGAGTTGGTTTAGGAGAAGATTTTGGAGAGGGAGAGGGTGAATTAATCTCTAATCCCATGCTTAAATGATAGTTAATTTTTTTTCCATTAGTCGTCGCTAATTGAACTAAATAAGTTCCATTTTCAGTTAAAGTTTTCTCGGTAAAAATACGATTACTAGGATTAATAATCCATAAACAAACTTCATTAGTTTCTAATTTAAACTTTAAATTTTGTCCTTTTTTTCCTGTAAAACGATAACCAACTGTTTGTTGAGAACTCATTTCTCCCTTATCTATTTCTTTAAGAGAATTATCTAAGTCAATGTCTTTAGTATCTCTTAAAATCAATTCACTTGGGGGTTGAGTTGGACAATCTTTTGAAAGTTCAGTAAAATTGTTAACAGGTGGAGATTTAGGAGCATTAAAATTAAAGTTACATCCTCCTAAAATAATTGAAGTAATAAAATAAAAGAATTGTTTTTGATATTTTGTCATTTTTTTTGTTCCTTGATTATTTTTATATCTAGACGTTGGGGTATTAGAACAAGCTTTATGGATGATAAAAGACAGGTTTTTAGAAAATATGTTACCCTATTGTTTTAGAGTAATTTAACTTTACTAATTTCCATTTTCCTCCTTGTCTAATTTAAAATAAACCTAAGCTTTGTTCACTACTTGAACCAGATTTCATTCATAGCTTTAATTTAATATCAACCATCGATTTCTAAGAAGATTCTTCATAATTATTAATTTTAATTGTTGTTGTTTAAACTGAACCACACCAATTATAACAATACTGATAACGATTGGCCTGTAATTTTGTATCACTTTTTTGACTATTAGAAAACATTGATTGATAGAATTGAAAATTCCCAATCGTTTTTTGAGGGTAAATGACCGTTTTGGGGTGGTTTTCTGGGGGATTTTCATCGTTTTTTTGTTCAGTGGAAGGGGAAGATGCTAGAGACTACTTTTCTTTATCGTCATCGACGGGAGATTTTATGCCGCTCTCTGGAGGGATTACCCTCTCTTGAGTTAAACTTAGGGTAATTTCCTAGGTTTGAGAACCTTTGGGTGTGGTGAGTGGCAAAAGATAGCGATCGTCTTCAGAAGGGGTTGTCTCATCTAAAATTTGTTGATATAGTCGAGTTTATCCCCTTTTTTAGCCTTAAACTCATATCCTACCCTGTTTTTTTCGGAAACAAATCCCGATAAGACTTGAGGACTACTATTGAGGACAAGTGAACTAATACCATTTTTCTTTATTCGTAGCAGGCATCTTACTCCCCTCTTCCAGAAAGGGAGAGGGGTTGGGGGTGAGGGCAATTAACCATCTCTGCCATTACTTTTGAAAAATGGTATAACATTTTCCTATTTTAAGAGAATCGATGAATGACGGGGACATTGGCTTAAATCTTGAGTTAATGAGGGGTTTTTACATCCTGAGAGTAAAATTAGCTAAATAAAACTTAAATATCTTAATTTTTGTGGCTTAATCACGAGTTGAAAAAAATTCCTTGCATAAACTCCCGACACAATGACGATAAAGAAATAAGGAAATCAATCTGTCCGATTTCTGATTAACTCTCAACCTCGTACCTATCAAGACAAAGAATAATTCAAATGGTTACTCCTACTAATGCTCAAAAAATGATTCAATACTTCCAAGAATATTTCACGATTTATGAAGCTGTTTTACCTTATTTGGGGAGTGAAACTAATAAAAAATTAATCATAGAGCAAAAAAGAGATTGGATACGTAAATTAAGACAAACAGAATTTCCTGTTGCTTTTTTAGGTTCTTATTCTGCGGGAAAATCAACGATGATTAACGCTATTTTAGGACGGGAAATTTTACCTGCAACCAATCAACCGACCACTGCTTTTCCCACCCTGATTAAAAAAGGTCAAGCTGAAAAAGCAGTGATTTACTTTATGGATGAGCAAGCAAGACTAGAGCTTTGGGATAGTTTTGTTAGTGATATTGAGAAAAAAATTGATCAAAATTTACAAAGACAAGAGGCAATCGGTAAACATTTCATGCGGATTAAAGAAGCCGTTCAAACCTACCAACAAGACACAGAAGTAGCTATTGATCAACAAGCTTTAATCAAGCTTCAAGCACTTTTAAGTAATTGGGGAAATGACGCTTATAAAGGCATTAAAGAAGTGACTTTATCAGAACTCAGAAATTATGTTGAAGGATATGTAGGAGCGATTTATGTTGATAAAATTGAAGTATTTTTAGAGAATCTAAATCTAGGAGATGATATTGTTTTAGTAGATTTACCCGGACTGAGTGTGGATAATAAACGTCACGAGGAATTTACTAAATCTTATATCAAAGAAAAAGCCAAAGCTTTTGTGGTTTGTAGTCCTCATGATAAGGTTCTTCAAGGTAAAGAAATTGAGTTTCTCTCGAAGATTAATCAACAGAATCCTACTATTATTGAACGAGCTTTCTGGGTAATTAATAAGTGGGATGCTGCTAATAGTAAACTAGAACAAACTCAATCTTTAGACTCTTTTAAAGCACAGGCTAAAACTTATAGTTTTAGTATTAATGCAGAGCGTCAGTTTCAAACGTCTGCTTTTAATTACCTACTCTTAAAGTTGGTATCTGAAGGAACTATTGATGAGAGTCCAAACCTAAAAGAAGGATTAGGAAATTTAATCAAATCTGGAATAATTAAGGAGGAAAAAGAGTTAAATCAAACCACGGCAAACTCGCTTCTAACCCATCCAGACATCATCACTTTTTCTCAATTTATTGATTCCTTGTTTAACTATTTAAATCAAGGTGCAAAAGACGAGTTTATCGATGATGCGAAAAAGGAATTATTGCAAATTATTCGCATTTTAGATGGATGTCTTAAACCCCTTGACGATTCTTATAGTGAAAGCACGAATCCTGAAGAGGAAACAAAATCTGTTGAGATTAATAAAAAGCTGCGCTCATTAATTGAACAACTTAAGCAAAAAGCCACAGAGTTTTCTCAAGAGATTCGGACTACACAACAATCCTCTTTTTGGCAAGAATCTGATACTCAAGCAATTAATCAAGAATTGTCGAAAAAAATTCAAGACATTAATCGGTTGGATTTGCTAAATGAAATCTCAACAGGAGTAGATATGGATTATAACTTAGCCGAATTACCCTATATTTTGGATAAGAAAGTTGAGTTAACATTGTTAATGAGAAAACGGTTAATCTCAGTCATTGATAGTTTTTTTATTCAACGACTCAGTAAGTTATTAACTGCGTTAGAAATCATTAATCCTGAATATTTACCTGAAGAAATGATGGAGAAATTAGAAGATAAATTATGTGAGCGAGATATTTCTATGAGATTAAGCGGTTTAGCTGATGCTTTGTTCTATCAATATGGGAGTGAATTACAAAGGATTGGACTAAATCTCAAAGATTGTCAAGAGCAGGAATTATCCGAATCTGATAAACTTTTAAGGACTAAAACAAGATCGGATAAGCTTAAAGAAATAGAGAAAGTTCTGCAAATGTATCAAACAGAACTAGAAGAATTCATCGAAACTATTGTCATACCCTTGAATCAAAATATTCGTCGAACTCTCGAAAATCATACAAAAGATTTAGAGAAAGAGTTACTAGAATTATTTGACAACTATCAAGATGAAATAACCAAAAAAATTGCACGAAATATTAATCTTGATGGTTTAATTATTGAGGAGTTAACTAAACAAAAGACTATCACCGATAGTTATGTCAAACTGGTTAACTTAAAGCGTGCTATCCTTGAGAATCCAGAGAAATAATCTGAGGTTAATTAGGGCTTGCTGAATAATGGTAAAACCCTTTTAAAATAAAGCTTTTGACCTGTTAAAGTCCGATGTTAGTGCAAGAAAATAGGATAAACTCCTGACTCCTGACTCCTGACTCCTGACTCCTACCCCCACCGAAAAACTTTTTCAGCAGACCCTAATTAAAACCTAGGACGCAAACTCAATATTATAGGGCGCAACCCCTGCGCCTCCACTAGGAATTTTGTTAGATTAATAGGGGAAAGTTAAAAATATTAAAAATTAGGAGATGGACTATGGGATTGAGTTGAGTTAACATTAGGAGAAGAAGGATTTAAACTTTGTTCTGATGGGTTAATTGTGGCATTTTTAAGCTCATTGAGATTCTGAAAACGAGTCCCACAATTATCGCCTTGATTGGGTGTCCATGTTTGATTATACTCTTGATGGCCTAGTGCTTTATGAGTTAAAACATCTTTGGTATAATGACTATAAGTTCCATATTCTGGAGAAACAGAATCCGGTGTTCCTGCGCCAGGTCCTTGGGTGATTAAATGACCTGATTTATCATAAGTACATTGTTGTCCGACGTGCATTTTTTCTAAGACTGAATGTTGATAAGTCGTTGCTTCAGTAGAACGAAAAGCAGATTCAGCACCGGGATGATAAGTTTCTACGAAAAGCTGTGATTGTTCAAACTTGGGTGATTGTTCTGCTTCTGTTTTAGTACAGGGACATTTATCTAAAACCTCGCGCCATCCGGGGTCTTGATTGAGTTGTTCAGCGTAAGCACGAGCTTCTTTTTGATTCATATTTTTACTTGGATTAAAAACCTTATCTTATTATAAGACATTTAATCCCAGAATTGATTAAATACAACAGTAAATATTAATTAATGATGAGGAGAAGGAGAGGAAGAAGTCTGAGAAGTTGGACTAGAGTTAGGGGTATTATTCGGTTGAGAAGTGGGAGTATTTGTTTTAAGGTCTTGTAAATTTTCAAAGCGAGTAGATGGGGTTTGAGAGGAAGAAGGAGAAATATGAGACGCATCTGCTCCTCTAGCAACTGGATTTCCTTGAGCATCTAAGTAATAATTTTGTTTTCCAGTCGCATTAGGGTTATGAATATGATAGTGATCTTTTCCTTTCCATCCCGGTTGTCCTTCTCTGGCCGGGTGAAAAGAAACCTTTAAGTTTCCATCGGGATGTTCGAGTTCTCTTTGTCCTAACTGCGCTTGTTTTGGATGGGTTACATCTTTCCAACCTTGTTGAACTAATTCCTGAGTATCTTTGGGTAATTGATTCGGATTGAGTTGACTTTGAGCAGGTTTAGACGAAGGAGTTTGTTGAGAATTTTGTGGTTTAGGAGAAGATGTTTTTTGGGGTGATTTAGAGATAATTCGTCCGAATATTCTACCTATTAAAATAGCCATAATTGTTCCTAGAATAACTGTTGATTAGTTAGGTGTTAAAATCTATCATATCTCCCCACCTATCGGCATCCCCTTAATAAGGGGAGATTGAGGAGGGATCGAACCCAAAATCTATCTTCAATTTAATTATAACCAGCTACTTAAGGGGAATCCATTTAATATCAAACGCTAAAAAATTGAGAACAAAAATGGTTTTAATTTTCTTGGGATAATCCACAACTTCTAACAGTATTTCTATTTGTTCGTTAAGGGAATCAGGTGAAGCAGAAACCGCAATATTTAAAATGACTCCGTTACATTGTTCTCCCCATTGAATTTGATTAATATTTGGGTCACTGATGAGGTTTTTTACCCCAAAAAAGTATAAGTAACCTATTGTATTTTCAGGTTCAGGTAATTCAAGGGTGAGAATTAATTGTTGTTCAATGGGGAAATATTGACAGTTATCTATCCCACTATCATGAAGACAAAAATGTTCTAAGAATGTTTGTATTTTCATTAGTTAAGTAGTTAGGTGTTAAAAACTGTCAGACACCCCCCTTATTAAGGGGGGATTAAGGGGGGATCGACACCCCCCTTATTAAGGGGGGATTAAGGGGGGATCGACACCCCCCTTATTAAGGGGGGATTAAGGGGGGATTAAGGAAGAATAGAACTCAAAGTCTATCTTCAATTTAATTATAACCAACTACTTAACTCTCCTTTTTGCTGGGGTTTTTTCAGGTATAAGACAGATTTTACCCGATTTAATTTTAGGAAAATTAAATCCTCTTGATTAAGGGGAACTTTGACCACTTGTCCCCCTTTCTTCATCTTCGATTTTCTTTCTCCACCCCCAATAAAAAGAAAACCAAACTATTCCAGAAATCAGGAGTAATCCTGCACTTATTCCCCATATTGAAGAAGAAGCAGTGCGTCCGAAATTAACTCCACGATATTCGATGAAACGAGATTTCTCGCATTGGTTTTTCTTTTCAATATCCGATTGTTTACATTCAGTTGCTTCTGAGCTAATATTATCTGCCGTTACGCTTGTTTTATAGAGTCTTCCTCTTTGAGGGTTAGGATGAGTATAGGTAACTTCATATTCTCCTAAAATAGCGTCTAAAAAGAGGCGTAAACTACTAGCGATTTCTTCTGAGTTTCCAGAAATAGCAAACAGTCCATTAGGGGTGATTTTACTAATTTGTTCTAATCCATAAACATCAAGATATTCATTTGATGGTATTTTACCTGATTTTATTTTACCGTTATCTTTTGAGGGTTGACGGTTGATTTCACTCCATTGCGAAGTTCCAAACTTTTTTTGTAATTGTTCAGCATTTAAACCATAACCTAATGTATGAATAGTGATTTGAGGATTATCCCCTAACTTTCCTTTAATTTCCTCTAATTTTGTTTTTTGTAGTTGTCTAGCTTTTTTCTCATCCCGACTATCATATTGAGTATCAAACCCATCGCTTAAAAGAATAACCGCTAAACGAGGTTTCGGTTCAATGGGTTCAGCTTTTTTCTCATCAAAAGGATAAAATTTATTCTTTAATTCATCCGTTGGAGGATTTGTGAAAAATTCAACGGCTTTTCCTAATGTATCATAAATATTAGTTGCAGCACAAGGAGTTTGTTTCTGAAGATTTGTAATAGCAGCCGTTGTCTTGCTATCACTAACACTATATAACTTGTTAAAATCTTCTAGGTTTTTAATGGGTTTATAAGTACAGCCATAACCAAAAGGAATAATCGCAACATTAGTGTTTCCTCCTCTTTTTTTCGCTTCTTCAATAAAGGTAGTTAAAGCAGAAAGCGCAGCATCTAATTTTCTTTTCCCTTTGGGAACTGCTTTATTACAAACTCCCTTACTGTCTAAATCGGTTGAACAGTTCATGCTTCCACTCATATCTAAAAGAACTAAGATATAAGCAGGAGGGGGTTCAGCTTCTAGGGGGTTTTTAAATTTAAAAGGTATATCAGAATAACCTTTATCAGTATCAGAGGGTGCAACTAACTTATTGTTAGTCATATCTGTTACTTGTAATTTAAAATCTTCCTTTTTTAGCGTGATTATTGGTTTCTTTTCACTATCGGTTACTTTAAGGCGTAAAGTGACTTTATTTTGTTCTTCTCGATAGCTAATAATGTCTGTTGTTTTTGCTTGAACCATATCAGAAATTAATAAAATTCCAGACGTAACAATCATTAAACTGGTAAAATCAATCAACTTTCGGGACAGGGTAGTAATTTTAAACATTGTTGTCTCAATCCTTAGTTAGTAGATAGTAAGTCGATGCTCTGTTCATGGGGGGTTATGCTATCACGAAATTAACTTCTAAGTAGGGAGGTACAATCATTTGTAGGATGGGTTAGCGCACTTCGTAACCCATGCGGGTGTTGGGTTTCATACTTCAACCCAACCTACGTTCATCTTAGATTTAATTCCACCCATCTACTTATCGAAGTGCCTCAACTGATTTAAAACAATTATAACCATTAGTTACCGAGGCTTTTTATTGATGTCTGAAGACTCAATCAGGTTAACTATAACAGTAGGTTAAGCATCGGGATCTAGGAATCGGTTATAATAAACAAATCGGTACATTTTAGGTTGATAATCATCTGTTTCATTGGTGATAAAAGTGATTAGGGTATTATGTTTTAGGCTAATTTCTCTTTTGACAGGAATAGGATTACCATTACGTTGAATACGTTGAATTTGAATATTCCCAGAACTTTTAGGATTGGGAATCAGTGTTGCATCTTGTTTAGTAACAACAATTTCCCCCAGATAAGGTTCTGTATCAGGAAGATAAATATCAGAGCCAATTATCTCATCATTTGAGATTTTTTTAAAATCAATTCCTCCAATGGTGATCTTGATAGACGATTTTTCTGGTAACTCAATAGATAACCCTTCTTCGATTCTATTACCATATTCATCTGAGACAAAACGAAGGTCAAGATTCTCTTGGGCTTTCCCTGAAATAACGGGAATCGATCCCTCATAATCATAATACACAAAGCGATATTTTTGATTATTGTTTTCAAAAACAATTAAATCATTGTGTTTAACAGATACGGAAGCAGCACTGGTTAAGGAAATACCTTTAATCTCAAATTGATGAAACATATCTTTTTTTGGGAAGAATTCTGTTCCTTCATTAGTAACTAAAAAATGACCAATATAGAGAGGTAATCCCTCAATATAAATATCTGAACCAATTTGTTGACCATTTTGTTTTCTCGGTTCACTCCCTCCTAATTTAATGGTTTTACCCTCTTTAATTCTATTTTTAGGAAAAGGAATTAACATAGACTGATTATCTGGCTTAACCCATAAAATATTAAACCCTTTTTTCAGAATTTTATCTGGAACGTAATTATCAATTGGTTCAGGAGGATCATTAGGATCTTGTTGATAATCCCTATATTCAAAGCCTTTTCCAGCCCTTAAAGCGGTGTGAAAACTAGGAGAAGTGGTGAAAGTTAAAGCCCCTCCTAAAAGACCACCTAAAATGCAAAAGCCTAAGGGATCTTCTATTTGCTGAAATAAGTCTGTCACCTGATTAGATGAGCCTCTTACTACTTCAAATATTATAGCTGCAGCAAAACTAGCTATAATAGCAAAAAAGAGACTCATCCGGAGTCGTTTTCGGTAACGTTTTTTATTCCCTGCGGAGTTACTAAAAAAAGGCCATACTAACCCTTCAATTAATCCCACTATTCCCCCTAAAAATAACCATCCTAAAACTCTAATCGGTTTTTCATCTAACTTGAATTGAGGCAGATAAAATAGTTGTAAGAGGATAGCGATCGCTAATCCTACCCCAAAACCAATGGGAATCGCTCGAAAAAGAAGAGCTTTCTTAGAGCGTTTGAGATTACGAGAGAAACGAGTCGGATTTGTGATAAAAAGCTCATTGAAAACCATTCCCACCGCTAAACAAACCGAAACCAACGGAAAAACGATAATTTCTTCCCACTGTCTCACTTGACTGATGACTCCAACCACTGGAAGATCACTGATCCCTTCTAAGAGGATAAAGGCCAATTGGCTCAAAAACCAGCCTAACAGGGCAGAAATCATACCAGCGCAAAAGTAAAGGATGAGTCTTAGGATGATTAACATAGGGGTAGGATGGGTAACTCCTCAAGGGATGGTCAGGATTCTTCTATAAGGTATATCGTAGCGAGGGGATAGATTTATGCAGAGTTTTTTGACATTGAGCAAAATTAGGATTAATTTCATGATAATTCTTGGTTATAGTTACTAATTCTGTACGCAAATATTGCATCTAGAATTAGCTTTGTACGCTTTGACCCGTACTGGGTTAACTACGAACCTCTCTATCGGATTCCCGCTAAAGGCGGCCTCTCCGACTACCTTTCTTCCAATATTTAAGGAACCATTAATATCTGCTCCATAGAAATAACCCGACGAGCTTCTGAATAGTCCTCTTTTAATTCTCTTGCCTAAATAGCTTTTTTGCTTTTGAATAGACTCTAAGTCCAAGAAACTACATTTAGAGGTATAGCTTTCATTAGTTGTTTTGACCTCTATTCCTACTAAATTTGCTTTATAGGTAAGTTGTTCGATAAACCTTGAATGAGGAATATTTACGAATGACTGGTTATTTCTATCTCCAATATTAATGTTTTGTTTCCAGCCTTGATTATGACCAATAACTAAAAGGTTAATTTGATGAGCTAGTAATTTATCAATAATATATTTACTAGCGGTGTGGAGGTAATAATCCACCTGGCAATTACGCTTTAAAGTTAAACCTTGTATTCTTTTACTGGTCTTCTGTAGACTGGGTAATTCCGATTTGAGTTTAGCTAGTGTCTTGTTGTACTTTTGATTGCAGGATTTTAAGGCTTTTCCACATACTAAAGTTGGCTGAAATTCGGGAATATTAGAGGTAACAGCAGCTAGGTTATTTAAGCCTAAATCGATAAAAGCATATCTTTCTCCCTCTTGACTTGATGAGGATGGTTGTTCATAGACAATCTCTAAACAATAAGCACCCAATTTAGGAATAATCCTGACCTCTAAGACTTCCTTTAAATTAGTTTTAAATTCTAAATTAGTCCCTGATAGCTTGATTAAACCTTGCTTCAACGCTTTTTTAGAAATGGCTTGATAGTTATAAGTTAAAACGTTTCTACCTTTTTCCTTGTCTTTGTATCTTGGCAACTTAGGCTCTCCTGTAAATTTATCTGGCGATTTTTTGTATTGTTCTTTCGCTTTTTGGTAGGATTTAAAGGTTTTTTCTACTTGCTTTAATACTAACTGACTTACTTTGGCGGGTAAGGCTTGATAATCTGGACTCATTTTTAAGGCATGATGTAACTCAGTCATTGTTAAAAATGGTTGATGTGAAAAGAAAACTTGACGGTTTAAATAAACAGCACAATTATACAGATTCTTCGATAAAAATCCTAATTTATCAATTACTGAATAATTTTTGTGATTAAATTTAATTAGATGTTTTTGAACTAATTTCATCATTCTCCTCAAGGCATTTAATTAAACATTCTGTCTTTCTATTTCGTCCTCTTAATGAGTATAATCGAGCGCAAAATGAGGTAATTATGCTCACGAAGTCTTGCATTAAATCGTCTTTTCTTTCTTCTGCTAGATTAACGACCTCTATATCTCTATTTGTTTGAGTTAAAAGAACTTTCAGATAATTAAACCCTACTCTGCTTAAACGATCTTTATGTTCTACGACAATCAAATTATAATCAGTTTGTTCTAGAAGTTTTAATAATAGCTTTCGATGATCATTGACTCCACTTCCTACTTCTTTAACTACTCGAACAATTTGATAGCCTTTCGCCATACAATAAGCTTCCAATCTTTTTGCCTGAGTCTCTAAGTTAGATTTATTTTCTGAACTAGAAACTCGCGCATAAATAGCTACTTTATTTTCACCGCAAGAACGGTCATCTTCAAAAATAATAATTGTTCCTGTAGGAAGACGTTCTCCTTGTAACTGCCCTCGATTCCACATTCTCCAAGCAGTGTCATAACTGATCCCTTTTTTCTTAGCATAATCTGATAGTTTCATGTGAACTGCAATGTAGGCCTTGTACTAACCATATTAGCAGTTGTTTGCAGTTATTTGCATATATTTTTTACAAAACTTTACAATACTCGAAAATAAGCTTTAATACTACATCTGGTTATTAAAGACTGATTATTTATCTCTCCTGTTGCCTTTTGCATGAGTGCCTGTCCCCATAAGTAGCCTATACTCAACGGATTTAGTATAATTGCACCATTTTCGACGTACACTTCGGCCGCCGTCAGTAATTACTATATAATCACCCTGGAGGGAAAACGAGTTTTGTAAAGTTTTGTAACAATTTAGGTCAAGATGGCATAAGAGGTCAGGGGTGGATCGATAGAGAAATATACGCTATCACTATATAAGGAGGAACCCTAGCTATGACTCAGTTAAGACAAGGAGGTGGTTAATTTTGGGAGGAGTGATCTATATTGGCGATCGCGCGGCGGGAAAAACCCATTTAGCGCTGGAGCTAGTTAATCCTAATCATCAATTTGTCATGGTGGACTCTGTAGCGTATCAAAAAATTGCTAAAGGGGATAAATCAATAGCAACTCGTGATGAAAAAAGCATTCACGATCGCTATTTTGAGGTTAAAGTTCATCTTCCCAATGGAGAAAAAACCATTATGACCAATTGGTTAGATACCCCGGGAGAAATTTGGCGACCCAGTTGGCAGTCTCAAAATCCCAGTGAATGGCAAAATTTTATTGACCATCTTCAAGATGCGGAAGGAATTTTATTAATTCTTGCACCTTATCGAGAAATTCTTGATCCTCATCTTCCTGAATACCATGAATTTGTCACCCGAAAACAGTGGATCAATCGTTTTGACCGATGGGTTAAATTTTTTAAACAATATTGCTCACGGATTGAACATTTACTACTATGTTTAAATAAAGCAGACTTATTCTGTGGCAACCTGAAAGAAGAGTCCCAAAAACTCGCCTATAATCCCCATTATCAACGGATGACTTGGGAACAAAAAGATAGGTATGTTTATCATCGCTATTTTAACCCGATTCATTCTTATATCAATGAGTTAAATAGGAATATAGATGACTTATCTATCAGGTGTTTTATCACCACCATTGACAATCGAGAATTACTAGAGCTTCCTTGGATTTACTTAGGAAGTTATTTAGCTAAATAACACTATTAATTTTTAGGAGAATCTATTATGAATGGCGGTAATATTGCGATTGTCGGCCCAAGAAAATCGGGGAAAACAACCTATTTAGCAGGTCTGGCTTATCATAGTCATCACGAGGATCAACAAGGCATTAAATATACTATAACCATCCAAAATGAAGACACCAGAAATTTAAAAGAAGACGCTGAACGAATTCTGTTACCGCAAAAAGATTTTAAAGGAACAAAAAAAAGAGATAAGACAGTATTTCAGCTTCCTTATTTTAGTTTTTTTATTGATTATAAGCCTAGTCGCTTTAAAGCTAGTCAAAGAATCACAATTACCACCAGAGATTACTCAGGAGAGCTTTTTGATGATTTGGAAAAATCTAGTTTTTTAAGTAATGAAGACGAAGAATTTGTTAAGGATTTTTTTACTAATAAAATTGGGTGTATCGTGTTGTTAACAAGTTGGGAGTTAGGAGCGGATAACAAATATCATAATATGTTAAAGAATTTTTTAGAAATTATGGATAGAAATAATGTCGATAGTAATTATAAAATAGCGGTAGTAATGACTAAATGTGAAACGGGAGAAATTTGGACAGGAAGATTTGAACCTGAACGAGATTTATTCGACGTACATCTCAAAAAAACCAAAGATTTGTTAAGACAAAAATTAAAGCCTAATACCCTTAAGTTTTTTGCTCTATCTACTTTTGGAATTTTATCACAGACCGATCCTCGTCCTAATCGATTAGACCGAATTGTCAAAGGAGAACCAGCTTCTGTCTTAAGGCAACCTGAAGTCTGGAAACCCTATAATTTAATTGAA
Source organism: Microcystis sp. LSC13-02 (assembly GCA_002282935.1). Lineage (GTDB taxonomy): Bacteria > Cyanobacteriota > Cyanobacteriia > Cyanobacteriales > Microcystaceae > Microcystis. The sequence continues at coordinate 34,913 of MTBT01000074.1, forward strand.
CCGCTTTTATGGATTGCTCAAACTTCTAAATCAACAACAAAATGAACCCCTTAACATGGCTAAAACAAAAAGTTAATTCTCAGACTTCGGATCTGACTGTTGAAAGTGCGGATATTCGGGTTATTGGCGACCGCCGTTCAGGAAAAACGGTTTATATGGCCTCTCTCGCTTATTGGCCAAATGCAAATCCTAATAGTCCAGTTCAAACCGTTACTCCCATTGGGGATTTACTAGCCAGTCAAGAATTAATCAAATATGCTCAAGATGTTTTAGAGCAAGGATTAGAATTAAAAGGAACGCCATTAAAGCCTAATGTTGTGGAAGTTAAAGACTACGGTTTACAGATATTGCTAAAAGATCAGTTTAAACTCTCAAAACTTGGCTCTCCATCGGTAAAGTTAACCGTAAATTGTAAAGATTATGGCGGAGAATTTTTTAAAGATTTAATCAGGAAATCTAATAATTCTTTACTAATGGATTATTTAGATGATTGTATTAGATCAACGGGTATTTTATTCTTAGTAGATGGGACAGCTTATGCCAAAGATCAGGAATATGCTAACAGTTTAGAACTTTTTTTTGCAGCTTTGGATCAAGCCGATTTACAGCATAAACAGAGAAGAATCGCTTTATCTATCAGTAAATGCGAATTGTCTCAATTATGGACAGGACGACATAATTCTAGGGTGTTAATGGATAGTCTTTTTCCGAAAATGATGGGAAAATTAGAAACGTGGCAAAGTCGAAAATTAGGTTTTGTTGACTATTTTGCCCTTTCATCTTTTGGTACACTAGGAAAAGAATATCCTCAACCGAATACCATTTTAAAACAACGAGATAGAGGAGGAACAACTTCAGTTATTAAAGAACCGAGAAAGTGGCGACCGTTTGGTTTAGTTTCACCGATTTATTGGCTCTGTACAGGTCAACGTCATAAAGCATTAGATGAGGATTAAAACCATGAGTATTATTGACATTCACGAGTTCAGCACAGGAATTAATGTTCAAGGAACACCTGATAATTGGTGGTCTGTGGGTTTTTCAGGTGGATATATGAATTCAACTC
>MTBT01000075.1 GCA_002282935.1 Microcystis sp. LSC13-02
CCCGTGAAGCGTCAACCCCATTCAGCGACCATTCTAAAAAGGTGGCGTGGTGAGGAATCGCCGTCCGTTTTACGGCGGCGAGGATGTCAATTAAACAGTTTGAGTTATAAGATAACCGGCATGACTCAACTCACATCGCGCCCTAGTGTCTTAATTGTCGATGATTTGCCCAATAATGTGCGGCTATTGTCGATTATGCTCACCGAGAAGGGATATCAGGTACGGAAAGCGATTAATGGACAGATGGCACTGAATACAGTGCGATCGCTAATTCCCGATCTGATCCTCCTTGATATTAATATGCCCGATCTCAATGGTTATCAAGTTTGTGAACAGTTAAAAGCTGATGAAAAAACCAGAGAAATTCCCGTGATTTTTATTAGCGCTCTTGATGATGTCTTAGATAAAGTCAAAGCTTTTCAAGTGGGAGGTGTCGATTATATTTCTAAACCTTTTCAAGGGGAAGAAGTGATGGCACGCATCGAAAATCAATTAACTATTTCTCGTCAAAAAAAACAACTCCAAAACGAAATTAAAGAACGTCAAAAAACTGAGGAAACTTTAGAAATTTATCTTCATGCTGTCTCTCACGATCTCCGCAATCCTGTGATCGGGATGTCAATGCTCTTAAATAATTTAATTAAAAATTCTCAGGGAAAAACTAAAGAAGTATCCCTGAATATTTTACAACAGATGGCCAACAGTTGCGATCGACAATTAACTTTAATTGATTCTCTCGTCGAAACCCGACAAAATGATCTTTGGGGAGTTTCCCTAGAACTAAGGCCTTTATCTCTCTACGAAATCGGTCAACAAATTAGTCAGGAATGGGAGTTAAGATTAAGGGAAAATCAAGCAATTTTAATTAATAATTTTTCCCCCGATTTACCTTTAGTTAATGCCGATGCTCACCATCTCTGGCGAGTTTTTGAGAATTTATTAGCCAATGCCCTTAAACACAATCCCCAGGGGATAATTATCACTTTATCCGCTAGACTAGAGGGCAATTATCTCCGGTGTAGTATTGCCGATAATGGCGTGGGAATTAGCGAAACCCAGAGAAAAAAATTATTCGATCGCTATCAACGAGGCAATAATAATAATCAGATTAGTTTAGGACTAGGTTTATATCTATGTCGTCAAATTATCCATGCTCACGGAGGTGAAATTGGCATTATGAATAATGACGAAAAAGGTTCACAATTTTGGTTTACTTTGCTCTACTAAGCTGTTGACTAAATAGGTAGATGTTAAAAACTTTCAGACACCCCCCTTATCAAGGGGGGATTTATCTTCAATTTAATTATAAACAGCTACTTATCTACATTACTCGTTAAGACTGTCTATGAGCAGGAAGAGCCAGTTTAAACATTTGTTTTTTCCTGTGACCGGGGAAAGAAAGGGCTAAGATCTATCTAGATCAACTATCTTCACTTGCCATGGCCGCTAATGCCGACTATTCTGCCCATTCCAGCGTTAACTTGCAACAACCTTGGCATACCTATCCGGTGGAAACCACCCTATCTATCCTCGGTAGTTCGGCTGTTAATGGCCTCAATAGAGAGCAAATCGCCGAAAGAATTAAATATTATGGCAAAAATGAACTACAAGAACGTCCAGGGCGCAGTAATTGGCAAATTCTCCTGGATCAGTTTACCAATATTATGCTCCTCCTCTTAATTGCCGTGGCCATAATTTCCGGGGGACTAGATTTACTGGCATTACAGCGCGGTCATCTGGCTAAAATTGGCGTTCCCTTCAAAGATACGATCGCTATTTTAACAATTGTCATCCTCAATGGCATCCTCGGCTATCTGCAAGAAAGTCGCGCCGAAAAAGCTCTGGCCGCTTTAAAAAAACTTTCCTCTCCCCAAGTTAATGTTATCCGCGAGGGCCAACGCACGGAAATAGATGCGGTTAATCTCGTCCCCGGTGACATCATGCTGATTGAAGCGGGAACCCAAATCAGCGCCGACGGCCAAATTATCGAAGCTTTTAACCTGCAAATTCGCGAATCGGCCTTGACAGGAGAGGCAAATAGTGTTAACAAATCCGCCTCCATTGACCCCTTAGACCGGGATACTCCCCTTGGCGATCGCTTAAATTTTGTCTTTACTGGAACAGAAGTACTGCAAGGCCGGGCCAAGGTCATCGTTACCAATACGGGAATGACGACGGAATTAGGCAAAATCGCTCAAATGTTAGCAACAGTCGGCAATGAACCCACTCCTCTCCAAAAAAGAATGACTCACTTGGGTAATGTCCTTGTCGCTGGTTCTCTGATTCTAGTTGCCCTGACTATTACCATCGGCCTGATCAATGCCGGTTGGTCGGCCCTAGAGGAATTAGTCGAAGTTTCCCTTAGTATGGCAGTAGCTGTCGTTCCCGAAGGATTACCCGCAGTTATCACCCTAACTCTCGCCCTAGGTACCCAACGCATGGTCAAACGTCAGGCCTTGATTCGCAAACTGCCGGCAGTAGAAACCCTTGGTTCCGTTAATGTGATCTGTTCCGACAAAACTGGGACGCTAACGGAAAATAAAATGACCGTGCGGGAGATAGAGACAATTAATCGCAATTTTTCGGTGACTGGGGAAGGATATAGCCCAAAAGGACAATTTTTAGACTCCGAGCAACAGGCGATCGATCCCAAAACCGATCTAGAATTACATCATCTTTTAATTGCCAGTGTCCTCTGCAACGATGCCAGTTTAGACCTCGATAACGGTCACGATAGCATTTTAGGCGATCCCACGGAAGGAGCCTTATTAGTTTTAGGGGCGAAAGCGGGCTTAAATTTATCCCTAACCAAGCAAGAGTTCCCTAGAATCGCTGAAATCCCCTTTTCTTCTCAAAGAAAGCGAATGTCGGTCATTTGTCAAGGAGTCAATCCCGTACTATTTACCAAAGGTTCCCCGGAATTAATCCTTGAACAATGTCTCTCCTATCAATCGGGATTAGAAAGTCTTCCTTTTGGGGATAGGGAAAAAGAAAAAGTCTTAGTCGCTAACAATGCTATGGCGAACAGGGGTTTGCGAGTCTTAGGATTGGCATATAAAAACCTGATTTATCCACCAGAATCAACTGAAATCAGCGAAGATGAGCTAATTTGGCTAGGAATGGTCGGTATGATCGACGCACCACGACCGGAGGTACAAATCGCCGTGGCTAGGTGTCGAGAAGCGGGAATCCGTCCGATCATGATCACCGGCGATCATCAATTAACCGCTCTAGCGGTGGCTAAAAGTCTTGGTATTGCCCAAGCGGGAGCTTTAGTCATCTCAGGACAAGAATTAGATAAATTATCACCAATTCAGCTAGAAAACCTCATTGACAAAACTAACATCTATGCCCGTGTCTCCCCCGAACATAAATTAACTATTGTCCGCGCTTTGCAAAAAAAGGGTAAATTTGTCGCTATGACCGGAGATGGGGTTAATGATGCTCCGGCCCTGAAACAAGCAGATATCGGTATTGCTATGGGAATCTCCGGCACCGATGTCACCAAAGAGGCTAGTGATATGATTCTCCTCGATGATAATTTTGCCACCATTGTCGCTGCTACGGAAGAAGGGCGAGTGGTTTATCACAATATTCGCAGTTTTATTAAATATATTCTCGGCAGTAATATCGGGGAGGTGATTACTATCGCTGCTTCGCCTCTTTTGGGTTTAGCTACTCCCCTAACTCCCCTACAAATTCTCTGGATGAATTTAGTTACTGATGGTGTACCCGCTTTAGCTTTAGCTGTGGAACCCGCTTCTCCTAATATTATGCGTCGCCCTCCTTTTAGTCCCCAAGAAAGTATTTTTGCTCGCGGTTTGGGCAGTTATATCGTTAGAATTGGGATTATTTTTTCGATTATTAATATCACTCAAATGTTGATCGCTGTGCGCTTGGATCCGCTTTTTGGTAATACTGGTTCATGGAAAACTATGGTTTTTACTACTCTCTGTTTAGCTCAGATGGGTCATGCCATTTCTGTGCGATCGAGCGATCATCTTACCATAGAAATGAATCCTTTGACTAATCCCTATCTCTGGGTAGCAGTAACCCTGACGACAATTTTTCAACTGATGTTAATCTATGTTCCTGCTCTGCGGGATTTTTTTGGTACTCAATTTTTAACTAAAGAAGAATTATTAATCTGTTTGGGGTTTAGTACCTTGTTATTCGTTTGGGTGGAGTTAGAAAAATTATTTACCCGTTGGTATCATCGGCGATAATCAGGGAGCTTTTTTCAGTGTTCAGTAAACAGTAAACAGTAAACAGTGAATTGAAAACTCAAATCTGATAACTGATAAACCCCATCCACAGGGAAAACCCTTGTTTGGCTTTTTCAGCTACGAGCCTTGCATAGCAATACTTTTAAGACTTAGTGCCTTGGCTGTGAAATTCCAGTTCTCTAGCTGATTGCAGTTTGGCTTACTATTAAAAACTGATTTGATCTAAGATTGAATCAGCAATATTTTATTGGGAGTATCAAACAATGGAACCAATTTCTCTGATTGTCACCGCCTTGACTGCTGGTGCGGCTGCTGCTGCTAAGGATACGGCAGGAACAGCCGTTAAGGATGCTTATGAGAGTTTAAAAGCGTTGATTAAGAAGAAGTTTGCAGAAAAAGGGAAAACAGATTCATCAACAATTTTAGATAAATACGAACAGAAACCTGAAAAAACGAAAGCTCTTTTGGAAGATGAGTTAGAAGAAGCGGGACTTAAAGAACTGAAGGAGGATGACGAAATTATTAAAGCAGCCCAAGAAGTAATGAAAAAAGAAGATCCAGAAGGGGCAAAAGAAGGTAAATATAATATAAATATTTCTGGTGGGGTTCAAAATGTTGTTGGTTCAAATCGAGGGACTGCAAGCCAAACAGTTACTTACAATCCTAAAAGTTCGTAGTTGCGCTTTAGCACCCAAACCTGATGAATGAGAATCAAGCCGGTAAAAATCTTAATATTGAAGGTGGGGTTCAAGCTGTCGCTGGTGAAAATCTAGGGACAGTCAATCAGTATATTAGCATCCAGAAATCTGAGATTGAAATTACCAATCAACCCTTAATTACGGGTTCACCTTATTTGGGTTTAAGGAAGTTTGAAGTAGATGATAAGGATAGGTTTTTTGGGCGAGATAATTGGATTATTGAGTTAACAAATTATTTAGAAGAAAAGAATGTTTTGCTGCTTTTGGGTGCGTCAGGAAGCGGTAAATCTTCTCTCGTGCAAGCGGGTTTAATTCCTAAGTTAAAGGATGATTTTGGCGCGAGTAAATTGGTTAATTTAACTTTTGTTCCTGATGTCCATCCTTTTAAATCTTTTTCTGGTTGTCTTGCGCCTAAATATAGACAATCAAAAGCAGAAATAGCACAATCTGTTCAGGAAGATACTTTAATTAAGGTGGTTGAAGGATTAAAAAATAATTCTGATTTATGGTTTATTTTTATTGACCAATTTGAGGAGTTATTTACTCGTACACCGAAGACAGAAAGGGATATTTTTATTAAAAGTTTGATTAAATTGATTGAAAAGAATAATAGTTTGGTTAAAATTGTGATGACGATGAGGGCGGATTTTTTAGATAAATTAAGTCCTTATCCCAGTTTAGGAAAAATCCATGATCAGTATAGCAAGATGTTAACGGATATGGATGAAAGTGAGTTAAGATTAGCGATTGCTGAACCGGCGGCGAGAAATGGGGTAATTTTTGAACAGGGATTAATTAATCAAATTATTGCCGATTTTTATGAACAGGCTGGCTCTTTACCTCTGTTACAATATACATTAGATTTATTGTGGCAAAAAGATCATATTCAAGAGCGGGTTTTAAATATTAAGACTTATCAAGAGATTGGTGGGGTAACGGGTGCGCTAGAAAAACAAGCGGATAAAATTTATAGTCAATTTAATGAACAGCAAAGGAAAGCAGCAGAGGAAATTTTTCTAGAGTTAATTAGTTTAGAAGGGGAAAAAGCGGTTAGCAGAAGGGCGGATAAATCGAGTTTTGAACAGGAGGAAATGCAAAAGGAGGTTCTCTATCAATTGATAGATAATCGTCTTTTGGTGAGTAAGGGAGAAGACGGGACAGCAACGGTTGAGGTAGCACATGAGGCGTTATTACGTTCTTGGAAAGTGTTACAGGATTTAATTCGAGAAAAAGAGGAGATAATTGTTCTGAGAAGTCGTTTATATGCTGATGCTAAACAGTGGGATGATTTACAGAAGCAAGATGCATTAAAAGCGAGTAGTGAGCTTTGGGGAGGTTCTAAGTTAGCTAAAATTGTTGAGTTTCAAAAGAATAATTCTCTGCCTAATTTAGAGGCTTTGGCGATTGAGTTTATTAAGGCGAGTATTAGTCAAGCTGAACGACAAAAAAATGAAAAAATTAGAACAGCGCGAAGGATTGCGGCGGGTTCGTTGGTGGCGGTGGTGGTTAGTACGGGATTGGGTTTCATGGCTTGGCAAAAGACGAGACAGGCAGAATTTAATCAAGCTGAGTCTCTTGGTAGATATTCCTTATCTCTATTGAATGAACATAAAAACTTGGAGGCTTTCGTCGAAGCGATTAAAGCGGGAAAAATTCTACAAAAGCAGCAGACGTACAACAAGGAGGTGACGAATGCCTTACAGGAACTTCTCAACCGCAAAAGTGAACGCAATCGCTTAGAGGGGCATGATAGCGTTGTCACAAGCGTTAATTTTAGTCCCGACGGCAAGACATTGGTGAGCGGTAGTAGGGACAACACTATCAAACTCTGGGATGTAGAAACAGGCCAAGAAATCCTCACCCTCAAAGGGCATGATAGCAATGTCTGGAGCGTTAATTTTAGTCCCGACGGCAAGACTTTGGTGAGCGGTAGTGGTGACAACACTATCAAACTCTGGAATGTAGAAACAGGCCAAGAAATCCGCACCCTCAAGGGGCATGATAGCTATGTCAATAGCGTTAATTTTAGTCCCGACGGCAAGACTTTGGTGAGCGGTAGTGATGACAACACTATCAAACTCTGGAATGTAGAAACAGGCCAAGAAAACTCTGTCTGGAGCGTTAATTTTAGTCCCGACGGCAAGACATTGGTGAGCGGTAGTGGTGACAGCACTATCAAACTCTGGAATGTAGAAACAGGCCAAGAAATCCGCACCCTCAAAGGGCATGATGACTCTGTCTATAGCGTTAATTTTAGTTCCGACGGCAAGACATTGGTGAGCGGTAGTTATGACACCACTATCAAACTCTGGAATGTAAAGACAGGCCAAGAAATCCGCACCCTCAAGGGGCATGATAGCGTTGTCACAAGCGTTAATTTTAGTCCCGACGGCAAGACATTGGTGAGCGGTAGTTGGGACTACACTATCAAACTCTGGAATGTAGAAACAGGCCAAGAAA
>MTBT01000076.1 GCA_002282935.1 Microcystis sp. LSC13-02
GGATGGTAGTGGCAATATCGCATTCCTGAAAAAGCACACAGACTGGCGTAAGACCTGGAAGTTAATTGTTCCGGGTAACTTTGGCGGCAATGATTACACTGATTTGTTGTTTTACGATACTACCGCGACTTCTTTAACGGCTCCGATTGTTGTTACAGTACCCCCAGCCAATGCACCTACAATTCCTCAAGGTTTTCATTCCCCCTTTAGTTTTACTCCATCTGGCGCTCCCGTAATTCAGTGGAATGGCTACACTTATTGGGCGTATAGTTATACCGACAACAGGATGGCTATGGCTATCGTTGCTTATGATGCCAAAGGTCAGATTGTTAAACAGTGGGAAAAACCTGGTGCTCGTTATCTTACCAGCATCACTGTAGATGCCGAGGGGAAAACTATTACCCTTACCGGACAAGCAAACCTTACGACTGTATTGTCATGGGACGAATTAAAGTTATAAGAGCGATATACGCTTGTATCATATCTTGAACGGCAATTATCGCATCTTGATGTGTGTTTGTGTTTCAATGCAGCTTTTTTCTGCTTCTATCTAACACAATCAAGACAATCAAGCTAAATTGAGGGAGAGTTGATCGTTATTTAACTGAAAATAGCGATCGCTTTTTTAAAATTAACCTTGAGATTAAGCAAGAGGAGTAAATTTGACAGGAAGAGTTTTTAATCTTCTTGAAATCTTGCTTTCGCACCAGTCTAATTTATCTGTATGCACTTGAAGCCTGGCTAAAAACATTCCTATGCAATAGTGAAGGCCACCGCCAAAACCCAAATTAGGTTTGCGACGACTGAAATCCAGTTGTTGGGGATTAGAAAAGTATTCAGGGTCATGGTTTACTGCACCGAGATAGATAACGACATACTCCCCACGATGAATAATTTTTCCTGAAACCTCAACGTCTTCTATTGCTCGACGAGAGACATACTGAATAGGACTATCATAACGTAGCAATTCTTCGACAATATTTTCAATATTACCAGGATTTTGTCTTACATATTCTAAACTTTGTGGGTGTTTTAAAAGGGCTAAAAGACCATTACTCAGTAGTCCTTTCATTGATTCCTGGGATGTCGCAATTAACAGAATAGAAGTGCTAATTATTTCATCTTCTGTTAGGGCATTGATATTATCTTTATAATTAGCTAACTGGCTGATCAAACCGTCGTTTGGTTGTCTTTTATATTCAGCTACTTTTTGAGCAAAATAGGCTCTATGTTCAATGAGAATTTGATTTTGCTCTTTATATTCTTCCAAAGATACTGGTTGATCAAAAATGAAAACGGTCTTAGCAGACCATCGAATTAATTGTTGATAATCTTCAATCGGTAAACCTAATATTTTAGTAATCGCAAAAGCAGGAAGAGGGGTCGCAAAATCTGCTATGATTTCCATCTCTCCCCTTGGGGCAAATCTATCCAGTAAATCGTCAACAATTGCCTGAATTTTAGGACGCATAGCATTGAGCGAGGCTCTAGAAAAGGATGAAATTAGTGCGTTTTTAATTCGAGTATGATCGGGTGGTTCCAAAAAAAACAACCATTTATCAGTAGTTTGTGCAAGAATGTCTAGATTATCTTCTTTGAGATAGGCACTTTTTAGCTGAAGGCGTTCAGGAAAATTATCTACTTGGAATCGCTTATCATTTAAAATAGTAAGGGCATCGGCATAACGAGTAATAATCCATGTTCCAAAAATACTTTTGTGGATAGGATCTTCTTGACGAAGCTGCGCAAACACAGGATAGGGATTAGCCTGAAATTCTGCATCAAAAGGATTAAATAAAACTTTGTTCCCATTCATGATTAAAGTCACCCCTATTTTTGAGCTAGTTCAGCTACTAAATATTCAGATAATTCACTAATTTTGGGATATTCCCAAAATAAAATTGGGTCTAGCTCTAAACCAAGCATAGCTTCTAACTCGCCAGTAAGACTCAATGCAACGGAAGAATCTAGTCCATAGGTGAAAATAGATTTTTCTAAATCAATGTCTTCCCTATCTACACCTAGAAGACTTGCCAGCCTATCTGTTAGCCACTGTTCAATTTTTTCTCGACTCATAACAACAAGTTACCACCAAAACATTTGCAAAGAAAAACAAATACCTGTCATGATAACTTATTTTGTTGCCATTGTGCAACAATCGCCAGCCTGTTTGTCAGAAAAGCATGACGACAAGCCTGGCGTTGAATTTTACCGCTGGAGGTTTTGAGAATACTCGCGGGTTTAATTAATGCGATCGCATAAACCTGTAAGGCATGATGGAGAGCAACGGCTTCACGAATAGCCGAGAAAACTTCATTGACATTTAACTTGCTTAAATAGGTACGCTCTACTTCCTGAACAATCACCAATTTGTCTTGATTATCTACTTCTATTGTAAAAGCTGCCCCAGAATCTAAACGCAGAGCCTGATGACTTTGTTGTACAGAATATTCAATGTCTTGGGGGTAATGATTTCGTCCCCAAATAATGATGACATCTTTGATTCTTCCCGTGATAAATAGTTCTCCTTCTCGCCTAAAACCTAAATCGCCTGTTCGGAGAAAATTTCCTTGATCCCCATCAGCTAATTTAGCCTGAAAAGTTGCGATCGTTTTTTCTTCTTGTTGCCAATATCCTTGGGCAACACTAGAACCCGAAACCCAAATTTCTCCCACTTGATTTTCATCACATTCTAAACAACTTTCAGGATCGACAATTTTTACTGCCATATTTTCCCAGACATGGCCGCAACCGACAAGTTCCTGATAATTTTTACTGTCTTTCTCCGCTTCTACTACCTGATTATTCTCTAAGGATTCTGATTGAACATTTAAGTAAACTGGCTCATCTTCGATATTACCTCCAGAAATCATTAGTGTGGCTTCTGCCATGCCGTAACAGGGATAAAAATATCGAGATTGAAACCCAGAAGATTGAAACTTGTTAATAAAGTTTTCCATCGTTTTTCGTCGTATTGGCTCGGCTCCATTGTAGGCACTGATCCAACTACTGAGATCAAGCATTTCTTGTTGTTCAGACGTAATTCTCTGCACACATAATTCATAGCCTAAATTTGGACCGCCGCTATGAGTAGCTTGATATTTAGTAATTGCTTCCAACCAAAGCATTGGATTTTTTAAAAAAGATTCAGGCGACATAACAACACCTAAAAAACCTGTATAAAGCGGTTGAATAATACCATCAATTAAACCCATGTCATGGAAACTGGGCAACCAGGTCATAGAAACACTTTTTCCTGTCAGTTGAAATGCTTTTTGAATGTAAGCAGAATTATGGGCAACGTTGTCATGGGAAATCATGACTCCTTTCGGCGCACCAGTTGAACCTGATGTGTATTGAAGAAATGCTAGGGTATCACCGCTAATCCTGGGAAGATGCAATTTAAAGTCTTGGTTATTATTCACATTGTCTGTCACCAAAAGTCTGGTTACTGATAAGTCTAAAAAAGATTCAAGTGTTGACTTAATTTTCTCTAAAAGTGAACTGGTTGTCAGAATAATTTGAGGGCGAGAATCTTCAATAATTGCTAGTAATCGAGACATTTTTTGATTACGCTTTGGTGGGTAAGCGGGAACCGCAACAATCCCAGCATATAGACACCCCAAAAAAGCTGTAATAAATTCTAAACCTTGGGGATAAAGTAATAAAGCGCGATCACCTTGGCGGCAAAGAGAAAGTAAGCTATCAGCGATCGCCTTTGATTCTTGTTCTAAGGTTTTGTAGTCAATGGATGATTCTTGATTTTGGCCATCCTTAAGAAAGATGTAGGCTAACTGATTGGGGGTTTGCTCGGCTCTGGTGTCAAGAATTGAGGTTATTGCTTTCATTGTCGCTTCAATATGAAATTGCAAGGGTTGATTTAATTTGATTGTGTTCCAAGTAGAACATAACTAAACTTTCCCCCTATGAATGTACTAGCTATAGCCGAAAGTCTTACAGAGACTCAGTTAAAGCAATTCAAAGCTAATGTACTACTGGGTGCCAACTCCTGAAATCCTTACGCCGATAGGGTTGGAAGCAAAATTTTTCAAATTTGACTTTTCGACCATTATAGCTTGTTTCGCAGCAGAAAACCATCAAAAACATCGCTACAGAGGGAATCGCTGACTATAGAGACTAATGACATCATCGGTGATCATCAGGTTAGCGATCACTATACAGCCAACTCTACTGTCTGTTTTGCCAATTTCTCCCAAGTACTGCCTCCCAACTCCAGCCCTCAGATTGCGGCTTTTTCGATGTCCTCAGTCATCGACAATCAGCGAAAATCCTCGGGGTATTTGCGTCTGGCGGCATTGGTTCATCACTTGCAAGCGACATTCACGTTCACAGCTGACCAAGGAGATTTCGCTAAAAAGTGGTGTAATCGGTTATTCTATGACCCCACCGACAAACTTTTTCAGCAAACCCTAATTACTATTGATGCGACTTAAAAAAGCTTGTAGGCGCTCGCTGTGGGGATGATTAAAGAAGGTGTCGGGATCAGCTGCTTCTTCGATGACACCTTGATTGAAGAACAAAACCTTGTTAGAGACTTCCTTAGCGAACTGCATTTCGTGGGTGACGACCACCATAGTCATACCCTCATCGGCCAATTGACGCATAACGTTTAACACTTCCCCGACCAATTCCGGATCCAGGGCCGAAGTGGGTTCATCAAATAAAATCACCTCTGGTTTCATGCAGAGACTGCGTGCGATCGCCACCCGTTGTTTTTGTCCTCCCGATAACTGGTCAGGATAAACATCGGCTTTTGGGGCCAATCCCACCTTTTCCAGATAATGAATTGCCGTATCTTTAGCCTCATTTTCCGAGTGGTGTAACACTTGCTTGGGGGCCAACATCAAGTTTTGTAAAACGGTGAGATGGGGAAAAAGATTAAAGTGTTGAAACACCATGCTTACCCGGCTGCGTAACTTGCGGAGAACCGATTGATTTAACTTCGGGGAAGAGATGTCAATTCCCATCACCTCCAAGCGGCCGCCGTTAATTGTTTCCAAACGATTGAGACAGCGTAAAAAGGTACTTTTGCCGCAGCCAGAGGGACCGATTACCGATACCACATCCCCTTGATAAAGAGTGCCTGTAACTCCTTTAAGTACCTCTAAAGGGCCGTAACTTTTGCGTAAACCTTCACTGACAATCACAGGGGTAGTAGTGGTCATGATATCCTCTCGTAAAAAATTTTACATTCTGTATAAAGGTATCGAGATTAGTTTCTGCCAGATTGTATCCTTGACGACATTTTATCAAAGGTAATAATCATAATACTCAAATAGTCTCTCTACATCTGCCTTAAGTGAGAAGTAGGTCAGAGTTTCTAGCTTAATTGAGCAAAAAAATCAAGGAGTAAAACTTAAAAAATGATTAAATTTTGGCGAGGGCGGGCGGTGCTGAGAGGGCTCTTTGCCTTGTTAGGATTAGTCTTGGCGATCGGATTAAGTGTTATTCCCGCTTTTTCTCAGACTCCTCCTAATCCTTTTCGAGTCGCCACAGAAGCGACTTTTCCGCCCTTTGAATTTCAACAAGGGGGACAATTAACCGGGTTTGATATCGATTTAATGCGGGCGATTGGCAAGGAAGCCGATCTCAACATTGACTTTAGAAATTTACCCTTTGATGGCATTATTCCGGCTCTACAAGCAAGAACAGTGGAAGCCGCTATTAGTGGCATGACCATCACCGCCGAACGCGCCCAAGCGATTTCTTTTTCTCGACCTTATTTTAGGGCTGGTTTAGCGATCGCTGTTCGGGAAGATAATCGGACGATTAAAAATTTTGAAGACTTAAAAGGCAAAAGAATTGCCGTTCAAATTGGCACTACGGGAGCCTTAGAAGCGACAAAAATACCGGGAGCAACAGTTAGTCAATTTGACTCGGCGGCTTTAGCTTTGCAGGAATTAATTAATGGTCGAGTCGAGGCGGTAGTTAACGATAAACCCGTGACTTTGTATGCAATTAAACAAGCGGGTTTACGGGGAGTAAAAGTGGTCGGAGAATTATTAACGGAAGAATTCTATGGCATTGCTTTACCCAAAAATTCCCCCTATCTCCAATTAATTAATGATGCTCTCGGTCGAGTCATAGAAAGTGGTCAGTACGATGCGATTTTTCGGCAATGGTTTGGAGAAAAACCGCCCGAATTACCTTTAGTTGCCCCAGCTTTAAAGAATTTACAGGAATCGAGTTTTAACTGGGGAGAATTATTCTATAACCTGATTTTTAAAGGGGTTCCTTGGACAATTTTGTTAACGGTTCTGTCTTTTCTGTTCGGGTTAATCGGCGGAACTTTAGTGGCTATTGCCCTGATTTCTCCCTACAAATGGTTAAAAATAATTTGCCGCATCTATGTGGATTTCTTTCGGGGAACACCCATGCTGGTGCAATTATTCTTGATCTATTTTGGTTTGCCCGGGTTGTTCCGAGAAATTGGCTTAAATATCGACTTAGATCGTTTACCGGCGGCCTTATTTGCCCTAAGTTTAAATGTGGCGGCCTATTTAGCTGAAATTATGCGCGGCGGTATTCAATCGATCGATAATGGTCAATGGGAAGCTTGTTCTAGTTTAGGAATGTCCCCGATGCAAACCATGCGCGAGGTGATTTTTCCCCAAGCGTTTCGCCGGATGTTGCCACCGTTGGGGAATGAATTTATCACCCTAATTAAAGATACCAGTTTAGCGGCAGTAATCGGTTTTGAAGAATTATTCCGGCAAGGTCAATTAATGGTAGCCACTACCTATAAAGCTTTCGAGATTTATATCGCTGTTGCTGTAGTTTATTTGGTTTTAACTACCCTTTCCTCTGTGGTATTTAAGCGCTTAGAGATTTATATGGATCCCCTACATAAATCTAAACAGGAACAGAAAGCCTAAGATAGCGATCGAGATGAAAAGTTTTCGGGTATGAATTAGCTTTGATACCCAATTTTTTTGACGATGATCGATATTTCAAGCATTAAACTATAGCAAATCGGGCAAAGGACAGTTAGGGTAGAAAGAAAGAAGTTTTATAGTTGCACACGGGGTTAGAGATAGCGGGGGAATTTACCAGAATGTAGCGCACAAGTCCTAGTTTTTATCAAATACTGGCAACCAACTCTTGAAAAGCTAAAAATATGCCTAGAAATCACCCCCGAACTCTTGAGGCAGCGAGCGCAGTATATCCGGCCCCAAAGTTGTCTCACCAGTTTGTACTAACCAACGTTCCAAGTTACGATTGGCATCGATAAACTTCTGGGATGAGTCTCCCTTGTATCCGACCACTAATCCATCCGAACAAACGATCCACTCGAATCCAGCGATCGCACCTTCGGGATTACTGAGGATCACCCCTCGATAACCCAAATTGCCACTAGGTTCACCGGCGTTGGTAGGGGACAAACGCTGCAGTCGTTGGAGTAGTTCCTGACTATCGCGCTCGTTAAGAGTCCAATGGGGATTGGGACGACCACTAAATATATCGAGTTCTACTTGCACAATGGCCTCCACTGTCTGAGTGTAAACTATTAGGCCGAGCAGGCAAAAGAGGGGTATGGCGATCACCACAATTGCTGCCACCTTTCCCCTCCTTCCCTCAGGTTCTATCTTAGCCATCTAACTGACCTGAGTTGAAACGTTTAACGAATTTTTTGGCTCTTACAAGTATAGAAATAGCCACAAAATTGCGTATAAATTCCGCGATTACAGGTTTCGGGATTTGTAATCACCCGGTTACTATTATCAACATTTCTGACCAGCGTGGAACCAGGTTTATGACTCCAGAAACCCTCTTTATTCAGTCGATACCAGTGGAAATCTCGTCCTGGAGCTATAACTAGGGCGACCAGATAGCGAGGGGCTTCGGAGGTGGGGAAACAATTATAACGCACGTGTAAGCCATCACACAGGGAAGCTCGGGTCACTTCCGCACAGGTGAGCGAGCGGTAGATATTACCACAACCGCGTCCGGGTTGGGCAAAGGTATCGGTGCGTTTGTTACTGGCGTAATTGTAGCAGTTATTGTTCCGCAGGATAGTTGCGTTGTTGTTCCAGAAACTGGGATTATAAGCTCCCAATTCGTATTGGCAGGCGGCCTTGGGGGTTTCGAGGGGGATTTCGACAGCTTCGGGGGATAATTCTAATCCTTCCGTATCGAGGAGCGTCAAGCGCTCACCTACATATAATTGTTCCTGCAAAAACCCCTGTAGATCTGCATCTAAAGATAGAGCTTCTTCTTCAGGGGTCATTCTGGTGGTTATTTCGGCACTATTGATTAAACCGACCAGTCTTTCCGCAATAGCATTAGCTTTAGAACTGATAGCATATTGTCCAGCCGCTAAATAAATACTCTCTGGCAGATTGTAATTGCGGCCCACCTCATCGTTGAGGGGTTCTACTAAAAATCCCCGTAATCCTAGACCAGCGTTGGCTGGTGCCGATTTAGCGATGACACTAGCATTATTAGCGATTTCCCGCAGGGTAGCGCGAATTTCCTGTTCATCGCTGATAATCCACTCCGGATTCGCTCGTCCAGAATATAGATCCGCAGTAATTTTTAACATCTTTTTTCCCTTTGTTTGAAGTCAACAATCTTGTCTTAGGTGCTCAGTGACTTGTCCCACGAGTGTCAGATTTATGCACTCGCAAAAGTGACTTGCTCCCAGACACTCCTACCATACATTTAAGAAAATACGGGAGCATCTATCTTAGGTCATAAGTAGAAATATTTAAGGGGTAATACCATTTTTTAAAAAGTATGTTATACTCAGTAACCGGACAATTTATGCAGTAAAAAGGCAATGAGTGGAGTCCCCAATCTTAATATTGCTGAGTCAGTAGAAGACTTAAAATCCTTACTAAAGCAACAAGTAACCTCTTTAAATTGCTAAAGTACAATCCTTATATATACTAAAAATTAGGCTCTTCTAGGTTCTGTATGAGGATGGTATAATGGTAATACAGAACAGGAGGTGGGTTATGTGGATAAATTTTGAGCAAATCCTCGATTTACCAAATGTAACAGTGGTAAATTATCAAACAAAGGAATTATTTCCCAAAGCTAAAATCGTCTTTGACATCCTCACCGCCGTAAACGGACGGTGATTCCCAAACCTCACGATTTAGGTTTCTGCTTCTTTCCCTTGCGGGGTTCCGCACC
>MTBT01000077.1:0-6938 GCA_002282935.1 Microcystis sp. LSC13-02
AATACCTCTACTTTTTCAGAAGCAATTCTGTCTAAGCAAGTAATCTCTGTGAACCAAGAATCCCCGTCTCTTTAGAGCGGGGAGTGTCAAGAATCTAGACTTTTGTATCAGCTTTTGACGGACAATTTGGTAAAGTTATTAAGACATTCATGGCCTTGCGGTGACGGTGTGTTTCCAAAGGTTCTCCATCGTCAAAAATCAGGTCTTCTGGGGGAATGGGGGGTTCTTCCCAATCGATAACTGGAGGAGTGAGGGGTTGAGTCATCGGGGTTACGTCCGGGATAGAGATGGTTTTATTTTATTTGCAAGACGAGGCGATATTTAGGTTGTCCAGTTCTCAATTTTTCCATGGCTTCATTCACCTGCGAGATAGGATAGGTTTCTGTAACGGGTTCAATGCCATGGCGAGAGGCAAATTCGATCATTTTATTGATGGTACTGGGACTACCCAAAGGACTGCCAGAAATCGATTTTTGACCCATAATCAAGGGAAAAGCGTAGGTAGCCATGGGTTCAAGAACAGCCCCAACAATATGCAGACGACCTTTGGGACGTAAACAGGCGATATAAAGACCCCAATCGAGATTAACGTTAACGGTAGAGATGATGAAATCAAAGTAATTTTGTACCGATTGCAAAGCTTCGGGGTCTCTGGAATTGATAAAATGAGTCGCGCCTAATTCTTTGGCCTCCGCTTCCTTATCGGGACTACTGGAAAAAGCGGTTACTTCACAGCCCCAAGCTTTGAGGAATTTTAAGGCTATATGTCCCAATCCACCAATACCAATGACACCAACTCGGGCCGTGGGTTTAATATCAAATTGCACAATCGGATTAAAGACGGTAATACCACCACAAAAAAGCGGGCCAGCTTTGGCAGCATCCAACTGGTTCCCCAAGGGAACTAACCAACTATGATGGGCCCGGACTTTTTCAGCAAAACCACCATGGCGACCGACGATAGTTCCTTCGGCAGTAGCACAAAGGTTTTGATCCCCTGACATACAAGTTTCACAGGTCGAACAGGAACGGGAAAACCAACCAAGACCGACTCTTTGCCCTATCTTTAATTCTTTGACTTTAGCACCAAGAGCGGCGATCGTGCCGACCACTTCATGACCGGGGACAAAGGGATAGGTGGTCAGTCCCCAATCGTTATCGAGCATACTTAGGTCACTGTGGCAGATGCCGCAATATTCCACCTCGATTTCCACATCTTCATCCCCTAATATACCCGGATCGTAGTCAAAAGGCTCTATTTTTCCCCCTTTCTCTCGGGCAGCATAGGCTCTAATCATGATTAAGTCCTCTAGGATCGGTTTATTGGTTATCTTAACCCAAATTTATCGAAAATTCGGGTTAAGAAGATTGGGCGATAATTCCACTGCTAGGGACATCAACATCAAGGAAGTCCGCTCGGGATGATTAAAAAAATCTTAAAAACCAGAATTTTAAGAATAGCCAGAGGCGATCGCTAACTGGCAGCATCAGCAAAATTACTGGTTGTGGGTTACTCTTGTATATAGACTGGTCGCTGGCAGCTTGCGGACTTTACCGACAAGTTTTGTTAGGATCGGATAAAAATTGTCCTGTTTCATCCTCGGCAAGATTAGACGAGGTAAAAAGCCCGTTTCTAATTTGCGGATAATTTTTGTCAGCGATTGTATCCTATTAACTATAGTTATTATCAGAGCGTCATGGGAAAAGTCATCGGCATCGACTTAGGGACAACCAACAGTTGTGTTGCGGTACTCGAAGGAGGTCAGCCGATTATAGTTGCCAACTCGGAAGGGGGAAGGACAACTCCTAGTATCGTGGGATTCGGCAAGGGCCAGCGCCTAGTGGGACAACTGGCCAAACGTCAAGCGGTCACTAATGCCGAAAATACCGTCTATAGCATCAAACGCTTTATCGGTAGGCGTTGGCCAGACACCGAGGTAGAAAGGGGACGAGTTGCCTATCATTGCCAACGCGGTCGCGATGATACCGTCAATATCAAAATTCGCGATCGGGAATTTACCCCCCAAGAAATCTCGTCCATGATCCTGCAAAAATTAAAGGCCGATGCTGAGGCCTATCTGGGAGAACCGATTAACGAGGCCGTGATTACAGTTCCCGCCTATTTTACCGATGCCCAACGTCAGGCCACTAAAGACGCGGGGATAATCGCAGGACTAGAAGTATTAAGAATTATTAACGAACCCACCGCCGCTGCCCTGGCCTACGGTTTAGATAAACAAAACGAAGATCAACATATCCTCGTTTTTGACCTAGGGGGAGGAACCTTCGACGTTTCCATCCTGCAACTAGGGAAGGGAGTCTTTGAAGTGAAAGCCACCGCCGGCAATAACCATCTTGGGGGGGACGATTTTGATAACCTCTTAGTGCGGTGGCTGGTGGAGAACTTTCAAAGCCAAGAAAACATCGATCTAGCCAGCGATCGCATGGCGATCCAAAGACTGCGAGAAGCCGCCGAAAAAGCCAAAATCGAGCTTTCTAGCCTGATTACCACCTCGATCAATCTCCCCTTTATCGCCGCCGACGAAACCGGTCCTAAACACCTAGAATTGGAAATAACTCGCGCTAAATTCGAGGAATTAACCAGAGAATTAGTGGAAAAAACCCTCGAACCCGTACAACAGTCCCTCAAAGATAGCGAACTGCAGCCTAGCAATATCAACCGTGTCATTCTCGTCGGTGGTTCCACCAGAATGCCCGCCGTACAGCAATTAATCTCCCGTTTCTTTTCTGCGGGCCAGATCGATCGCTCTGTTAACCCCGATGAGGCCGTTGCTTTGGGGGCGGCGATTCAAGCTGGAGTTTTAGGTGGAGAAGTGGCAGATGTCCTCCTTCTTGATGTCACCCCCCTTTCCCTCGGCATTGAAACCCTCGGCGAAGTCTTTACCAAAATTATCGATCGCAATACCACTATCCCCACCAGTAGATCTCAGGTTTTTTCCACCGCTGCCGATGGTCAAACTTCGGTGGAAATTCATGTTCTGCAAGGGGAAAGGGCCATGGCCCGGGATAATAAAACCCTCGGTAAATTTCTCCTGACGGGAATTCCTCCCGCCCCTAGGGGTATGCCACAAATCGAAGTGGCCTTCGAGATCGATGTTAACGGCATCTTGAAAGTGGCCGCCAGCGACCAAGGCACCGGCAAGGAACAAAGTATTGTCATTAGCCATACTGGAGGGCTGAAACCGAACGAAATTGAAAAAATGCGCCTAGAAGCCGAAAAATACGCCGAATTTGATCGCAGTCGTCTGCAAATGATCGATATTCGCCACCAATCCGATAGTCTTTTCTATAGCTACGAAGTCACCCTCAGGGAAAACAGTGAGTTAGTCGCCCCCGATATCCGGCAACTGGCCGACCAGAAGCGGCAACAGTTGGAAATCGCCCTGCGCAACCCTTCCATATCCTCAGAAAAGCTAAAAACCACCCTGGAAGAATTTCGTCAGATTGTCCTCGAAATCGGTACCCGCATCTACACGGGTAAACAAGAGGAAACCCAACCCCTCAACGGTACTGGGTTTCAATCGATCGATGTCACCGAAAAACTGACCCGACCCACCCGCACCCAAGCCACTTCCTCCAATACCTTCGCCAAGGGGCTAACCCTCTCCCACACTAGAACCAGAACCTATAGTGATCTGGAAACTAAATCCGGGGAATCGGGCAGTGATGATCAGCCCTACGATGGCGAAGAAATGAGTGCCAGTGACTACGAGGCCGTAGATTAAAAAGTGATCAGTGATCAGTAATCAGTAATCAGATGTGAGTTTTCAGCTTTTTTCTCCCCTTCTCTCTGCTCCCTTCCCCACTACCCCACTTCCCAACCCCTAACCCCCAGCAAAAATAGTAGGGATAACCCAACTAAACTATTATGTATAGTTTGTTAAAGTAACAACTAGACTTAAACTTTATTTATAAATTGCCAGCAGAACCATAGTCCCCTATGCCCACTGATTACTACGAAATTCTAGGTGTCTCGCGAGATGCCGGCAAAGAAGACATCAAACGCGCCTATCGTCGTCTCGCCCGAAAATACCATCCCGATGTTAACAAAGAACCAGGAGCCGAGGAACACTTCAAAGAAATTAACCGCGCCTACGAAATTCTCTCGGAACCAGAAACCCGCAATCGTTATGACCGCTTTGGTGAAGCTGGGGTTTCTGGGGGCGCTGCTGGTTTTGATCCCGACAATATGGGCGGTTTCGCCGAGATCTTTGAGACAATCTTTAGTGGTTTCGGGGGCATGGGCGGCCAAGCAACCGCCCGCCGACGCACAGGCCCTACCCGGGGCGAGGATCTACGTCTCGATTTTAGACTAAAATTCCGCGAGGCTGTCTTTGGCGGCGAAAAGGAAATCCGCATCCGTCATCTGGAAACCTGTCAAACCTGTAAAGGCAGTGGGGCCAGACCGGGGACCAGTTCCCGTACTTGTACTACTTGCAATGGTGCTGGCCAGGTACGTCGCGCCACCCGTACTCCCTTCGGTACTTTTGCTCAGGTTTCGGTCTGTCCCACCTGTGACGGTGCTGGCGAAGTGATCGAGGAAAAATGCGACGTTTGCGGCGGTTCCGGACGCAGACAGGAAACCAAAAAACTGAAAATTACCATCCCCGCAGGGGTTGACAACGGCATGAAATTGCGCGTTGCCCGGGAAGGTGACGCAGGACTTAAAGGCGGGCTGCCGGGAGATTTATTCGTTTATCTAACCGTGGAAAACGATGGGGAATTTCAACGGGAAGGTAATGATATTAAATCGGATATCACGATTAGCTATATCCAAGCGATTTTAGGATGTACCATCAAAGTTAATACTGTAGATGGCCAAGAAGACCTGACTATCCCCGCCGGTACTCAACCGAACACCGTACTGATTTTAGAAAATAAAGGGGTTCCCAAATTAGGCAATCCCGTCAGCCGCGGTGATCATCGCATTACCGTTAAAATCTCGATTCCTACCCGTGTCACCGGAGAAGAACGGGAATTGCTGGAAAAATTAGCAAAAGTTCGCGGGGAAACCGTGGGGAAAGGCGGCATCGAGGGATTTTTAGGTAATATCTTCCATAAATAATTATGACTTTAGACCTGCGCGGCACTCCCTGCCCAATTAATTTTGTCCGGACAAAATTGCAATTAGAGAAAATGACCGCCGGGGAACGGTTGGAAGTCTGGTTAGATGCTGGGGAACCAATCGAACAGGTTCCCACTAGCCTGACAGTGGAGGGTTATCAGATAGAATCGATCGAAGACCGAGATAGCTTTTTTGTTCTCAAAGTCTATCGCCCCGATTCCTAAATGGTAGATGCACAATTAACCGATTTATACGGTACAGTGGTGGCCGTACAGGCGAATTTCTATCAGGTACGCTTGGATTCTCCCGTTATGGGCGAGAATCTCCTCTGTACCCGTCGCGCTCGCTTGCAAAAAATCGGTCAATCGGTGATGGTTGGTGATTGGGTGCGTGTGGAGGAAGCCAATTTTGATGATCGGCAGGGTGCGATCGCAGAAGTCCTCCCCCGCAGTACCGAGATTGATCGGCCGGCCGTTGCTAATATCGAGCAGATTTTGCTAGTTTTTGCCCTTGCTGAACCCGTCCTCGATCCTTGGCTGATCAGTCGTTTTTTGGTGAAAGCCGAGTCCACAGGCTTAGAAATTGCGGTCTGTGTCAATAAAATTGATCTGGGGGAACTGGAACAAATAGAGGTCTGGGGCGATCGCCTAGCTAGTTGGGGATACCGGCCTTTTTTTGTCAGTGTGGAGAAAAATCGGGGATTTGAGGCTTTATTGGCACAATTAAACCATAAAATCACTCTCTTGGCCGGTCCTTCGGGAGTGGGAAAATCGAGTTTAATTAATTGTCTAATTCCTGAGATTAATCAACGGGTGGGGGATGTGTCGGGAAAGCTGCAAAAAGGTCGTCACACTACCCGTCATGTGCAGTTATTTGCTTTACCAAATCGGGGTTTATTGGCCGATAGTCCGGGATTTAACCAACCGGATATTAACTGTTTACCGGAACAATTAACTTTTTATTTTCCGGAAGTGAGACAGCTTTTAGCTTTAGGAAATTGTCAATTTAATGATTGTACTCACCGTCGGGAACCTAACTGTGTGGTGAGGGGAGATTGGGAACGTTACCAACATTATTTAGAGTTTTTAGAAGAAGCGATCGCACGAGAACAGTCATTACAGAAAACTAGCACAAAAGAGTCAAGTTTAAAGTTAAAAATTAAAGAAGCAGGTCAAGAAACCTACGAACCCAAATTAGCCAATAAAAAATATCGTCGTCCTTCCCGTCGCGGCAAAAATCAAGATCAGGAACGCTACGAAAATAAAACTCTCCAAGATATTTATAATGACGATTCTGAATAGAATCGGTTGGGTTTCGTTTATCCTAATGGTTACTTTATAAATACTGTCTAAAGATGAAAATTTAACAGCAATGATTGTATCTATGTGTTTTATCTGAACTATTTTTCATTTTTGGGTTTCTACTTTGTGATTAATTCAACTTATCGACGAACTAAATTTTTAATGGTTCTATATTGAGCTATTTTCCATCTTCCCTCGTCATTTTCAAGATTATAGCGAACTATAAGATAGTAAAAGCACTATTTTTTTGATCAATTTTACCCTGACTGTTATAGAGGGTTCTTTCTTCAGTAACCACCACATCAACTGTAGCTTGATCGCCAGAGGCTGTAAAATTATTAACTGAATCTATTCTCTGAACTCCATGGATATAATAAGCACTATTATTAGCTAACCATTCGGAAGAACTTTCTTGACCATCAGAGCTTTTTATTTTGTCATTATAAGCTTTACCTGTAAGTAGGGTCTGCTGAATAAATCTAAAAACCTTGTTGGGTAAGACTTTTAGACTTTTGGGAAATCAAAAAGTACTGGACATGGGAGTGATCGGG
>MTBT01000077.1:7058-14540 GCA_002282935.1 Microcystis sp. LSC13-02
CAAGGGCAACAAAGCCTGAAACTCCTGACTCCTGACTCCTGACTCCTGACTCCTACCCCCACCGAAAAACTTTTTCAGCAGACCCTACTTAGTTGATGATAGGTGGTGCGTTACGACGGATTGTTACCTTCAAGTCAAAGCAGCAATTTCGGCCGTCTAACGCACCCTAAGTTTTACCACTGAGGTTGATGTTTTTAAGCATTATTGACCTTCTCACCTCTAAGAGCCAAAAATAAACAGAGACGACCCAAACCCAAGATTGTTGGTGAGAAGTTTTCCTGACTGGGGGCCTCTAGATGGCAACCGGCAAATTCTTGCTGTATTTCTGTTAGAAAATAGGGCCAAATGGTTAAGAAAAAATTACCGCTAAAAATTATTCGATCGATATCTTCAAGACTTTTTTGCTGTTTTTCTAACAAATCATTAACTTTTTGTCTTAAATTATCTATATATGGTATAATGACCTTCTTATTTAAATCGGTGCGACTGACCGTCCAAGTATGACCGGCTAGAGAGGAGGTAAATTCGCTTTCTTCTTGAAGGATTAATTTAGTTAATCTAGCGGCTGCCAGTAAAGATTTTTTTAAGGGATTAGTATCGGTGAGAGCGGAGCGGGAAAGAGGCAAAAAAGAACGCCAGAGAGGATAAATTAAGTGAGAGAGTATGGCCCGTTCATAGGTGTTTTCCCCGTAGTTAAAATGGCTCAGAGCGATCGCTTGACGGGATAAAGAGCGAGTTTGCGGTGGGACTTCCACTATTGCTAAAGTGGTAGTCTCCCGCTTCCCTTCGATAACCAGTAGGGTTTGGGGTTGGGGTTGGTCGCTAGTGGGAATATGGGCCAGAGCAGTAGCGATCGCTGTTTCTAGACTAGATAGGCGATCGGGGGGTATTAGTTGCGCTGTGAGAAGGGCTTTTTTCAGGTCATCCGTGGGGGTTTCCCCGTCATCGGTGATAATAATAGCTTCTAATCGCTCTAGGGCTTCCCAGAGCCAAGAATCGGTGCTAAAATCCCGATTAGATAGCCAGCTAATTAGATATTCGTCCACCTGAGGGCAGGGTAAGCGATCGCTTGTTCCCGTTGCCAGACTCCAAGAAAGAGGATAAAAATCGATCAGTCCTTGGCTTTCCCGAAAAAAGACAACTTTTACCCCCTCTGGTTGCACCTCCATTCCCAGCGACCAACGGGCAACTTCAGGGGTTGGATCGGGCAACAATAAGGGAGAAAGCAGCGCTCTGGCCGATTCTAATTGTTGACGAGTGGCGATAATTGTCTCGGAAGTAACTTCTTGCGGGTTAACTAGAGAAGAAATCACCTTGGCAAGAATCCGATCGATCTCGGTCAGTAGGGAGGAAAAATCTGGTTTATCGGTCACTGGATAACTAAAAATACCCACAACTTTCCATTGTAGAATCACCCACCTAAAACGAACAAAATTTAAATATTAAACTATGGAAGAAAAACGCTATCCTGCCGAAAAATCAGCAGAAATTCAAAAATTATTAGATACAGCCACTTTATTTGTCGGTTTGCCCCCTGAAACCCTCGCTCAAGTTACTTCTCATGCTGTCACCCGCACTCATCCTGCTAATCGGGCGATTTTATTAGAAAATGATTGGGGTGGTTCGGTTTACTTTATTCTGGATGGTTGGGTGAAAATTCGTACTTACGATGTAGAGGGTAGAGAAGTCACCTTAAATATCGTCGGTAAAGGGGAAATAGTCGGAGAAATGGCCGCTTTAGAAGAATCTACCCGCTCCACCGATGCTATCACCTTAACCACGGCCACAATTAGCAGTATTCCCGCCCAAGATTTTATTAATCTGCTCATATCGGAGCCTTTAGCGGGAATTCGTCTTTCTCAGTTACTGGCCAAGCGTTTACGTCAACTTAACCGGCGTTTACGTTTGCGCGAGGCCGATAGTCTCTCCAGAGTCGTCGATACTTTACTCTTTTTGGCCGAAGGTCAAGGACAAAAAAGCGGCCAGGGTACGATAATTCCTAATTTACCTCACCGGGAATTGAGTAGCCGGGAAACCGTGACCCGATCCCTGACCAAATTGGAGAAAAAAGGCCTGATTCAAAGACAGCAGGAATCTCTGTGTATTCCCGATCTGGCCGCTCTAGAAAAAGCGATCACCTAAATTCAGTGATCAGTGATCAGTGATCATACTAAATCCGGTTATTAAAGACTGATTATCTATTCCTCCTTTTGCCTATTGCCTATTGCCTCTTGCCTATCCTGATATGTAGCCTATACTCAACGGATTTAGTATGACCGAAAGATTAACCAGTTTTGGAGTGGTGCTGGTGACAACAACCAGCGAAACGGAAGCGGAAAACTTAGCGATCGCCTTACTTAACGAGCGATTGGCAGCTTGTGTCAGTATTTACCCGATTCGTTCCATTTATCGTTGGCAGGGACAGATTGAAAACGAGCGCGAATGGCAATTAGCGATTAAAACTGATTTAAAGCAGTTTGAGCAGTTATCGGCGAAGATACAGGAACTTCATACCTATGCAGTCCCAGAAATCATCGCTTTACCGATTGTAGCGGGTTCTCAGACCTATTTAGACTGGTTAGCCTCCCATACGGGTGGGGTGTCAGAATAGACCAATCGGTAAGTTTAGCGAAAAAAATCTATATAATTCTTAATAAACTATCTCAGGAAGCGCAAAAAGTTTTAATCTAGATGCTGATTAAATTTTTAAACATCTGGTTTTAAGACCGATCGCCTCCACGATTGGAGAACTCAGCACATCGTCAAGGGAGATAGTTAAAATCCAATGAGTCTTAAGGCAAGCGGTGGCAGCTCCTTAGCGCGTCCCCAACTCTATCAAACCGTCCCAGTATCTGCCATTACCCAAGCAGAACAACAAGACCGCTTTCTCGATAAACCCGAACTCAATGAACTGATCGCCTACTTCCAATCGGGGAGCAAGCGCTTAGATATTGCCCAAACGCTCACCCGGAACTCCGATCTGATCGTCTCGCGGGCAGCTAACCGGATTTTTACCGGTGGTTCACCCATGGCCTACCTAGAAAAACCCCCCGTGGAAGAATTGGCCCTGGTGGGTGCGGGTAAAGTTACCAACGTCCAGGAAGGGATGAAATTAGGAACCGTTACCTACGCTGAAAGCGGGGCCGGTGGCGGCAGTGGCATACTCGGTGGCTTAAAAGGGATTTTCACCTCTAGCGGCCCGATTCCCCCCGGATTCCGACCGATTAACGTCTCTCGTTACGGTCCGAGCAATATGCAGAAGTCCCTCCGGGATTTATCCTGGTTCCTGCGTTACGTTACCTATGCGATCGTGGCCGGTGATACCAGTATCCTGATCGTTAACACCCGCGGTTTAAGGGAAGTTCTCGAAAATGCCTGTTCCATTGATGCCACCATCGTGGCCCTACAAGAAATGCGGGCCGCTTCGATCGAGTATTTCCAAAGAGACAAGGATGCGGCCACTTTAATCAGTGACTATTTCAATATCCTACTGGGTGAATTAAAAGCCCCCACCCCCTCTAATAAACTGCGTCAGCGTCCCAGTAGTGACCAACAGGGTTTAAGTCTTCCCCAAAGCTACTACAACGCCGCCGAAAAACGGCAAAAGTTTGTCATGAAAACTGGTTTATCGGAGTCGGAAAAATCTTCGATTATCAAGGCCACCTACAGACAAATTTTTGAACGGGACATCACTCGCGCCTACAGTCAGTCCATTTCTGACCTAGAATCGAAGGTGAAAAACGGCGACATCTCGATGAAAGAATTCGTCCGTCGTCTCGGTAAATCGCCTCTCTACCGTAAACAGTTCTTTGAACCTTTTATCAATAGTCGCGCCTTAGAATTGGCTTTCCGTCATTTCCTCGGTCGCGGTCCTTCCTCCCGGGAAGAAGTGCAGAAATACTTCTCGATCGTCTCTAGCGGCGGTTTAGCGGCGTTAATCGATGCTTTAGTCGATTCTCAGGAGTATTCCGACTATTTCGGCGAAGAAACCGTTCCCTATCTCCGGGGTTTGGGTGCAGAAGCGCAGGAATGTCGTAACTGGGGGATGCAGATCGACCTGTTTAACTACAGCGCACCTTTCCGCAAAGTTCCCCAATTTATCACCACCTTTGCTAAATACGATCGCCCCTTACCGGATCAGCACGTTTACGGTTCCGGAAATGATCCCCTAGAAATCCAATTTGGGGCAATTTTCCCGAAAGAAACCCGCGAACCTAGTTCTAGTCCCGCTCCCTTTGGTAAAGATACCAAACGTATCCTCATCCACCGCGGACCTGCCACTAATAATCAAAATAGCAACCCCGGCGCCCGAGGTGAATTCCCCGGTACTTTGGGACCGAAAGTTTTCCGTCTCAATAACGAGTTACCCGGTTCTAGCAATGGGGTAAGCGTTAAATTTGGCGAAATTTCCACCCAAAGAGTGATTTTAGCGGCTTATCGTCAGGTTTTCGGTCGAATGCCCTACGAAGGTCAGCGTTTGTCCGTGGCCGAGATTAAGTTAGAAAATGGCGATATTACTCTGCGCGAGTTTATCAAAACCCTAGCTAAATCCGAGGCTTTCCGGAAAATCTACTGGACTCCTCTCTATGTGGTCAAAGCGATCGAATATATTCACCGTCGTCTGCTCGGTCGTCCCACCTACGGTCGTCAGGAAATGAATCAATATTTCGATCTTTGCTCGAAAAAAGGCTTCTATGCTTTAATCGATGCCCTTATCGACAGTCCTGAATATACGGAAGCTTTTGGTGAAGATACGGTTCCCTACGAGCGCTATCTAACTCCCCAAGGGATGCAGTTACGGATGGTGCGTTTGGGCAATCTCCGCGAAGATATCGGCCAAAGAGTTGATAAAGAGGAAACCCCGCGCTTTATTGAATTGGGTACACCTTTGGTCTCGATTCGCACTGAACCCGATATTCAATCTCGTGTCGGTCAAGGTGTCACGGTTCAACGGGAACAAACTAAGGTCTTTAAACTGTTAACTAATCTGGATAAAGTTGCCGTACAAAATACTGTTCGCGCCGCCTATCGTCAGATTTTTGAACGAGATCTCGAACCCTATATCATCAATGCCGAATTTACTGCTTTAGAGAGTAAATTAAGCAATGCTGAGATCACGGTGAAAGAGTTTATTGAGGGTTTAGGTTGTTCGGATCTTTACCTGAAAGAATTCTATGCTCCCTATCCGAATACGAAAGTAATTGAATTGGGAACCAAGCACTTCTTAGGTCGCGCTCCCTTGAATCAAAAGGAAATCCAGAAATATAACCAAATTCTGGCAACTAAGGGATTAAAAGCCTTTATCGGTGCTATGGTTAATAGCATGGAATACCTACAATTATTTGGTGAAGATACGGTTCCCTATCGTCGTTTCCCGACTCTACCAGCCGCTAATTTCCCCAATACGGAACGGTTATACAATAAGCTGACTAAACAGGATAGTGAACTGGTTGTTCCTAGTTTTAAACCAGTAGTTAAGGTTGGTGGCTAATTAGTCCTTGAAGTTAATTAATTTAGCTCGTGTTCAACACGAGCTTTTTTCAGGACAAATTACTGCCCAAAATTTATTATCGTCAATCAAGGGGATAACAATGAGCCAAATTAAAGTTAAAAACTTCGGTCCAATTAAGGCGGGTTTAGTAGAAAATGATGGTTTTATCGACGTTCGTAAAGTAACGATTTTTATCGGTAATCAAGGAACTGGAAAAAGTAGCATTGCTAAATTAATATCAACATTAAGCTGGTTGGAAAAAGCTCTATATCGTGGGGATTTAGAGGAAAAATATGTTATTAAATATAATCGTTTTGTTAAATCTTTTTGTCAGTACCAAAATTTAACCAATTACTTTTTACCCGAAACCCAAATTGAATACAATGGAGATGTTTATAGAATTAGTTTTGAAAATGCTAAATTATCGATCGAGCGTACTGATAATCCAAAGTATCGAGTACCAAAAATTATGTATGTACCGGCAGAGCGAAACTTTTTGAGTGCAGTAAGATGGCCAGAAAAACTCAAAGGACTGCCAGAATCATTATATACTTTCTGGGAAGAATTGGATCGCTCACAACAGGAATTATCTGGCAGTTTGACTTTGCCAGTAGGTGAGGTTAAATTGGAATTTGATAAACTTAATAGACTGGTCAAGATTGTGGGTAGTGATTATCAACTAAATCTATCAGAAGCTTCCAGTGGTTTTCAGTCTTTTGTTCCTTTATTTCTAGTTTCTCGAAATATTGCTTTATCGATTAATCGAACTCAAGAAACTTCCCGCAATGAACTCAGTGGAGAGGAGCAAAAAAGATTAAAAATGGAAATCGAGAAAATTCTCTCTAATGATAATCTTTCCGATGACCTAAAAAAGGCAGCACTAGAAGTGTTATCTTCTAAATACCGCAATGAGTGTTTTGTAAATATTGTGGAAGAAATCGAGCAGAATCTATTTCCCCAATCTCAGAAAAAGATTTTATATAAATTATTTGAATTTGCCAATTTAACCCAGGGAAATAAACTAATTTTAACTACTCATAGTCCTTATATTATCAACGATCTAACCCTAGCTATCAAAGCGGATAAAGTTATCAAAAAAATCCTATCATCAGCGATTTCTAACGCCGATTATCTCCAAGAAAAGCTCAACCAAATTGTCCCGAAAGCCTCTTGTATAGCGGCAGAAGATGCTATTGTATATGAATTAACAGAGCAAGGAGAAATCCGAGAACTTGCTACCTATGAGGGTTTACCTTCTGATGAAAATTATCTCAATCTTTCCCTAGGAGAGATAAATCAGCTTTTTGATGATTTACTGGAAATCGAAGAACAGTTATGAAGATTAATTTCTTTGATAAAAAATGTCAGAGTCAAACCCATCGGCATGAATTTGGAATTTGTGATCCGCCATCTCCTCGAGAAAATCCCGCTTATTTAGATACAGAAAATCCCAGTGATTGGATTGCTATTGTGGAAAACTCTCAAGAAATTGAAGTGACATTTACCGCTATTGATAAATGTATTGAAATTAGAAAACTCGATGGTAGTCGTATGGATAAACGCTGTGAGGGAATGCTGACCTATGCTAATTGTTTGATTTTTGTAGAATTAAAAGAACGAAAGGGGAAAAATTCGGTGTGGGTAGGAGACGGAGAAGAGCAACTAAGAAACACAATTCGGGTATTTATTGAAAATCATGGTATAGAGGATTATTCGTCCAGAAAAGCCTACATTGCTAATAACAAAAAGCCTAACTTTCAGACTTCACAAATGGAGAGGATGGAAAAATTTCGCCAAGAAACTGGGTTTAGATTAATCATTCAAAACACCATCAAAATTGACTGATTTAATTCTATTTGATTCGGTTGCTCTGAAGATATTTAGGGCTTGCTGAATAATCGTAAAACCCTTTTAAAATAAAGCTTTTGACCTGTTAAAGTCCGATGTTAGTGCAAGAAAATAGGATTGGGACTTTCAAAAACCTTGCATTA
>MTBT01000078.1:0-799 GCA_002282935.1 Microcystis sp. LSC13-02
TCGGTGAAGCGTCAACCCCGTTGACGCGACCACCCTAAAAAAGTGGCGTGGTGAGGAATCGCCGTCCGTTTTACGGCGGCGAGGATGTCAACTCTACACGGTTCTTAACTGGAACGAGTTCGATCGCTAGGAGATTGACTTTCTTCTAATTCAGCTTTGATTTTTACCGAGTCTTCAATCTGCTCGGCCTCTCGCTTAAATTCACTTTCAAATTCCTTTGATGCTTCTTGAAATCCTCGAATCGTTTTGCCTAAACTGCGACCGATTTCTGGTAATTTTTTCGGTCCGAAAACTAGCAGGGCAATCAAGAGAATTAACCCCATTTCCGGCAATCCAATCCCAAAAATATTCATCTTTTTGCTCCTAATAAAAAACTTGCGGTGGGCAATAACCCACCTGCCAAAGTCCGAGGGATAATTCTGCCGCCAAAAATGCCGACGAGATTGTTGGAATCTGCTTACTGACCCCAATCTACATTAAATCCTTCTAAAATTAGGGAGGAGTTGTAGATCTGTAAAATAATCAGCAAAAAGACTAAAAACAGAGCCATAAACACTCCCATCAGCAAGGTAGTTCCCCAACCGGGAGAAACTTTACCATATTCTGAGTTGAGGGGACGAAGGATTTCACCTAAGCGTGTACGCTGTGCCATAAGTTACCAAGAAAGATTTGTAAATGATAATTTTGTATTGATCCTTGACACTCCTAGGCCTAAAGGCGTGAGGATTCTTGAGCTAATCACAGCCCTTTCTGGTTTCCCTTACTTAGGTCTTACACGATTATGTCTGAACCGAACCTA
>MTBT01000078.1:819-13728 GCA_002282935.1 Microcystis sp. LSC13-02
CTCCCTTTTTGTCTCTTATGCAGACTTTCGAGTTCCAGGGTTCAACTCAATCGAGCCATTCACTACCGCCCACTCAGGGGATTCAAACCAACTTCATTTTAACATAAAGCCGTCCTAAAAGGACGGGGCTTTAACCCAAAATTTTGGTAATTTGACGAAGTGCCAACCGGTCAACCCAGTGAGATAAAATCTACTGCTGTTTCCAGTGGAGCTTTTTTGGTTTAATTCCTAACGGAATCGTTTTTCGCCTGCCCTGCCACGCCCACAAGAATCTGCAAGCGCCTACAGTACGGGAATTATTCTAACATTGTTTGGTGATTTTCTCAGGATTTAGGAGATGGTCGATGGGGTTGGGGTGTGGGGTCTGGGAGTTGGGGTGATGGGGGAGAAGGGAGATGGGAGAAAAAAGCTGATCGATCACTGATCACTGATCAAGTCTCCTTCGGTGCTATGATTGAGGATGTAAAGTTTTATTGCAAAGGTATTCGTCTTGGTTAAGCTGAATACTGACAAAAGGTTAACAACACTACCTTAAACAAGCTCTCAAGAGAGGATACAGAGAACACATGGCTTACACACTTCCCCCTTTACCCTACGATTACACTGCCTTAGAGCCTTGTATCACCAAAAGTACCCTAGAATTCCACCACGACAAGCACCACGCCGCTTATGTCAATAACTATAACGGTTTGGTCAAAGATACGGAACTCGATGCTCTCTCTTTAGAAGAAGTTATCGTTAAGGTTGCCGGTGATGCCTCTAAAGCTGGGGTTTTCAACAATGCCGCCCAAGCATGGAATCATAGTTTTTATTGGGACTGCATGAAACCGGGTGGTGGCGGTGCGCCTACTGGTGCTTTAGCCGATAAAATTAACGCAGATTTCGGCAGTTTCGAGAAATTTGTCGAAGCTTTCAAAACTGCGGGCGCTACTCAATTCGGTAGTGGTTGGGCTTGGTTGGTTCTCGATAACGGTACTCTCAAAGCTACCAAAACCGGCAACGCTGACAATCCTTTAACCGCCGGACAGGTTCCCCTCTTAACTATGGATGTGTGGGAACACGCTTATTATCTCGATTACCAAAATCGTCGTCCCGATTACATCCGTGACTTTTTAACCAAGTTGGTTAATTGGGATTTCGTGGCTGCTAATTTAGCGGCGGCCTAAAAATTTGGCTCAGTTAATCAGTTATCAGTTATCAGTTATCAGTTATCAGTTATCAGTTATCAGGGGTTGGCGAGCAGAGAGAAACCATCCATAAGTTGGGAGTCAATCATACTATTAAAATTGGCAAATCTTTCTAATATTAATTATCCTTAAAATAGATAACCAGAAAAAACTTTTTTAACATCGATCGCGCTTCTCGCACCATGGAACAACCTGTCAGTTGGATTATTCCCCGTCATCCCCGTCCCGATTATCCCCTGTTTGTATTTTTACCCGGAATGGATGGCAGCGGCCAACTATACCATCGTCAGATTAAAAACCTTGCTCCTTACTTCGATCTGCGTTGTTTGGTGATTTCCCCGCAATATCTCGGTGATTGGGAGGAATTAAGCAGCCTCGTGATCGCTTTATTGGAACAGGAATTAAAGCGACAATCGAGAAAAGTCTATCTCTGCGGTGAGTCTTTTGGCGGCTGTTTAGCCTTGAAAATAGCGACAAAATCACCAAAATTAATTAAAAAACTGATTTTAATTAACCCTGCTTCTTCTTTTAATCAAAGACCTCTTTTAAGCTTGGGAATCGGTATCACCCAGATGATGCCCGATTTCATCCAAGGCAGCTCGGCACTAACTATTTTACCTTTTCTCGCCGCTCTCGGTCGAATATCCCGGGAAGATCGCCGCTCTCTCCTCAAAGCCATGCAATACGTCCCACTGAAGACGATTAGCTGGCGTTTATCCCAGTTACAACGGTTTCAGGTTAGTGCCAGCGAGTTAAAACGTCTGCAATTGGGGGTGTTAGTGATAGCCAGTCAAGGCGACCGACTGTTACCATCGGTAGCGGAGGCTAAACGCCTAATTCAGCAGTTACCCGCGGCAAAATTAACGATTTTGCCTAATAGTGGTCACGCTTGCCTGCTGGAAACCGATATTCACCTCAAAGACATTCTCCATCACCATGCTTGTCTCCCCCGAAACCTACCCGCAAAAAGTCACTGAGGATGGTTCTTATACCTTTTTTTCGAGCGAATTCGGCGAATGTTATCATTCTACCTCTGGGGCAAGGGAAGAAGCCGAGAAAAAATTTATCCTCTCTAGTCGTCTGGCAGCAAAAGCAGACCAGAGCAATAATCTAAAAATTCTTGACATTTGTTACGGCTTAGGGTATAATACCGCCGCATCCTTAGCGGCCATTTGGCAAGTTAGGGGGGATTGTCGGGTAGAATTATTAGCTTTGGAAAGCGATCGAGTGGTTCCCCTAGCGGCTATTAGAGAAAATCTCTTAAATAGTTGGAGTCAACCAATTCCCGAATATTTAAGTGATTTTGCCCATAATCACCGGCTAGACTTGCCTAATCTCACCGCTAAACTGTTAATCGGGGATGCGCGACAGACGATAACCAAGGTGATTGACGCGGGTTTTCAAGCGGAGGCAATTTTTCTCGATCCCTTTTCCCCGGGTAAATGTCCGCAACTGTGGACAGTGGAGTTTTTAGCTTTAGTGGCGAAATGCCTGAGTCCGACGGGTTATTTAGTCACCTATTCCTGTGCTGCCTCGGTGCGAAGGGCTTTACAATTAGCAGGATTGCAGATTGGGGCCACCGATAGCGTCGGGCGGCGATCGCCGGGGACAATAGCCAGTTTTTTGTCCTTACCCCCATCTCTATCGGCACAGGAACGGGAACATCTGCAAACTAAGGCCGCTATTCCCTATCGAGACGCGACTTTAACCGACCCAGCCGAAGTGATTATACAACGTCGTCGCACTGAACAGGCTCTCTGTGACTTAGAACCGACTAGCCACTGGAAAAAACGTTGGCAAAGAATTGACCGGGAGATAATTCGGCATTAACTAAAGACTTGATCGGGATTAATTTGACGGCACAAGCTTTTAATTCCGGTTGCAGGGAAATCGGACAAGCGGCCGGATGGGTGAGACTATTAGCCTCAGCATTTTCTGCCCATAAAGCTCCCCAGTGCATCGGCACAAAGACACAATTAGGAGCAATTGCTTTGGTGATTAAAGCGGGAAAACGGGCAAAACCGCGACGAGAACGCACCTCCACCCATTCCCCCGCTTCTATGCCCAATTTTGCCGCATCTTTGGGGTGAATTTCCAGAAAAGGTGCGGGGTGCATTTTGACAATTTTCTCGATGCGGCCGGTGCGGGTTTGGGTGTGCCAGTGACCGTACAAACGCCCCACGGTCAACACTAGGGGATAATCATCGTCGGGGGGTTCCGCTAGACCTTTACTGTGGTAAGCGGCGAAAACAGCACGACCATCGGCAGTATTAAATTTACCATCGGTATAAAGGCGTTTTGCGGCTGTTTTTTCGCTTTTATCTTCATCTTTAACTAAATTACCTTGTAATTCCCCGGAATTAGCGGTTTTAGGAGCGGAAATTTCATCGATGGAATCGGGCCACGGTCGGGGAGTCTCGGCCAGGCGATCATAATTAATCGCTGTCATATCACAAGGACGTTTATATGTCAACCGGATAAACTCGGAATGTACCTCGGCGGAATCCTTAAAATTAAATTGTGCCTGAAAACCCAAACGGCGACCAACTTCGGCGAAAATTTGCCAATCGGCCTGAGCTTGACCGACGGGAGGGCGAAAAGCTTTATTTAACGTCACCATGCGCTCAGAATTGGTCATTGTTCCCGTTTTTTCGCCCCATTGGGCCGCTGGCAGTAATAAATGGGCGTAGGCGCTGGTTTCTGTGGGATAGTAGGCATCCTGATAGATAGTAAAAGGTGATTTCAACAGGGCGGCCTTGGTGCGTTCTAGATCAGGCATACTAACAGCCGGATTAGTGGCGGCAATCCAGAGAAGTTTGACATCTCCGGTCTCCAAACCAGTAATCATACTCCAAGCATCGCGACCGGGGACCGGAGAAATCCGACCGGCGGGTAAACCCCAAGCTTGTTCCACTTCGGCCCGGTGTTGGGGATTTTTGACGAAACGATAACCGGGCAGAAGATGGCAGAGTCCGCCGGCTTCCCGTCCTCCCATGGCGTTGGGTTGTCCGGTTAGGGAAAAAGGACCAGCCCCCGGTTTACCGATATTAGCCGTCATTAGGTGTAAATTGATTAAAGTGCGGGCTTTGGCCGTGCCTTCGCTAGATTGATTGATACCCATCGACCAGAGGGAAAGCACTCTTTCCGATTCGGCCCAGTAGCGGGCAGCCTGTTCTAAATGGTCGATGGGGATACCGCATTTAGGGGCGACTATTTCGGGGGGATAATGGCGGATAATTTCGGCGTATTTGCCGAAATCCCGGGTACATTTATCGATAAAATAGGTATCGATCGCACCCCAATCCAGTAACAGGTGGGCAATACCGTTAAATAGGTCAATATCGGTCCCCGGGTTAATGGCTAGGTGGAGATTAGCGGCCTCGGCGGTTTTAGTGCTGCGGGGATCGACGACGATTAATTTCGCTTCTTTGTTGCCTTTGAGATACTTGTGCAGACGGTTAAAGATGATGGGGTGACATTCGGCCGTATTTGTCCCCACCAGAAAGGCACAATCGGTTAATTCTAGGTCATCGTAACAGCAGGGGGGACCGTCGGAACCGAAACTGTCAAGGTAAGCGGCCACGGCCGAAGACATACAGAGACGGGAATTAGCATCAAAGTTATTGACTCCCAGACAGCCCTTGACCAGTTTTTGGGCGATGTAGTAATCTTCGGTGTGAAATTGTCCCGAACCGTATAGACAGATACTTTCCTTTTCCCCCTGAGCGATTAGAGTTTGCATCTGGTTAACGATGCGATCGAGAGCTTCTTCCCAAGTGCAAGGACGAAATTGATCTTGGAGAGAATCGCGGATCATCGGGGTTTTGAGGCGATTTTTATCGATCGATTCCGCTACGGTGGCCCCTTTAACACAGATCATACCTTGACTGGAGGGGTGGGACTTGTCCCCGAAGACTTTCCATGCTTGTCCGGCCGACGCGCCGGGGGTGACTGTCAAACCACAACCTACTCCACAGTAAGGACATTGGGTTTTTGTAGATTCAGTCATAAGCAGTGGGTCTGATTAGTGGCGCTGTCTTTGGGCATACTAAGATAGTCGGCAGATTTTCTCGGCAAAATTGTAGTTATTAATACAATTTATTACAAGCCTTAGCTAAACTGCCATTTTCGAGATGCAAATCCCGCATTACAACTGGCTAGATAAAAAGCATACACTTGTTCTCGTGTTGAAAAAGAATCGGGATAGGATAATAGTAGTCTCTAGGGTGGGGAAAAAGTTTTCAGCCAGTCATGACCTACGAACCTCTACATCATAAGTATCGTCCCCAAACCTTTGCCGATTTGGTGGGACAATCAGCGATCGCCACGACCCTGAGTAATGCCTTAATCAGTGAGCGAATCGCTCCTGCATACCTATTTACAGGACCCAGAGGCACGGGGAAAACCTCCTCGGCGCGAATTTTAGCCAAATCCCTCAACTGTCTGTCTAGTGACCATCCGACACCGATTCCCTGCGGTAAGTGTTCCGTCTGTCATGCGATCGCCAATGGTTCCGCTTTAGACGTGATCGAAATTGATGCCGCTAGTAATACTGGTGTGGATAACATTCGGGAAATTATCGAGCGATCGCAATTTGCCCCCGTCCAATGTCGTTATAAAGTCTATGTCATCGATGAATGCCTGACTGGGGATAGCCTTGTTTTCACCGAAACGGGATTAATCCCCATTAATCATCCTGAGATTCTCGGAAAACGAGTTCTCAGTTACAACGAGAGCAGCGGAGAGTGGGAATATAAAAAAGTCCTGCGATGGCTAAACCGAGGCGTAAAAGCAACTTTAACCATTCAAACCAGAAATCGGACGATTAATTGCACTGGTAATCATTTGATTAGAACAGAAAAAGCATGGATACAAGCAAAAAATCTCAAAATCGGCGATCAGATCCTATCCCCTGTGAATGTGGCTGCGGGCAACTCATCTCTAAGTATGGAAGGGATGGACATAACCGACGTTTCGTTTCAGGGCATCAAAACTACGGCAATAGTAACGGAACAAGAGTCTATGACTTGGCCTCTATTTTGCAACAGGCTGAATCCATCAAGCCCTTTTGTCAGTGTGGCTGTGGGGAAAAACTGGAAATTCCCTTGTTTCTCCAACAAAAAGGCAGAGGGATCAAAAGTATTGAATCCTATTGGCAAAGACATCCTTACAAACAAGGACACGGTTTATGGGAAAAGCGAACCAAAAAATTACTGTTCCATCGAGAATCTTTGTCCTCAAACAGCCTCGGACTTATATACGGGACTTTACTCGGAGATGGAACTATCGATTACCCCAACCAAAACAGTCGATGGCCGAGAATACGCTGGAATCATGGCAGTAAACAACAAGAATGGCTTGAATACAAAGCCAGTCGTCTTCCAGAGTTACAAATTCAGTCACAAATCGTTGCCAACGGTGGATATGGAGAACTTTCAATCTATGCCCGCAGCGTTTGTCATCCCAGCCTTGGAGAAGTTTTCCAGATGGTCAGACCTCAAGGAGAACGAAAATTTGTTTCCCTCAATTGGCTGGAAAACATCACACCCGAAGGACTGGCTTGGTGGTATATGGATGACGGATCACTCAGTATCACCCCTCACGGAAGCCGTTTTATCCAATTACACACGGAAGGATATTCCCCCGCCGAAAATCAACTTATTGCCGATTGGCTCACTCAAAGAGGTTACGCTACAAAAAGCCTATCCTATACTCGACACAGTACGGGGAAGATCTATCATTACCTCAAAATGGGAGCATCGGCCACAGCCCGATGGATTGCCGATTTACAACCCTATGCAATCCCCTCAATGGCTTACAAATTTCGAGGAAGTGATAGGGATTCAAGAAGGTGACACAGAAAGCGTCTATGACCTAGAAGTGGAGGACAATCATAATTTTGTTGCCAATGGGTTATTAGTTCATAACTGCCATATGCTCAGTACGGCGGCCTTTAATGCGCTGCTGAAAACTCTGGAAGAACCGCCGGATCGAGTGATTTTTGTGCTTGCTACCACCGATCCTCAGCGTGTCTTGCCTACCATCATCTCCCGTTGTCAACGCTTTGATTATCGCCGTATTCCTCTCGATGCGATGGTGACACACCTGCAAAAAATCGCCCAAATAGAAGCGATCGATATTAACCTAGAAGCATTAACCCTTGTGGCTCAGATCGCTAACGGTGGTTTACGGGATGCGGAAAGTCTCCTCGATCAATTAAGTTTACTCGCAGGAACGATTACGGCCGAGCGAGTCTGGGATTTAGTCGGTGCAGTCCCCGAAAGAGACCTCTTAACCCTACTTAAACTCATTCATGGCAATATTCCCGATCAAGTTATCGAACAATGTCGCCATCTGATGAATCGCGGTAAGGAACCTTTAATCGTCTTGCAAAATCTAGCGGGATTCTATTTAAACCTACTTTTAGCCAAAACTGCCCCTAATCGTCCAGAAATGGTCGCTGTCACCGCTCCCACTTGGCAGGAATTGTGTACGGAGGCGCGTAATTGGTCTTTAGAGGAAATTCTCCTCGGTCAACAACTTCTTAAAGACAGCGAAACGCAACTAAAAAACACGACTCAACCCCGTCTCTGGTTAGAAGTCACTCTATTAGGACTTTTACCGCAAGCACAGGTGATTCCTCTAGTTGCCACGGTAGCGCCTTCCCGTCCCCAAACCAGCACCGAGAGGCCGACTGAAGTAATCACAGCACCGGCACCGGTTAATGAACCGATAAAACCGGCGGTTATCACCCCGACAACTAGGGTCGAAGTGCCGAAAACTGAGGTTAAAACTGTTGCCGGTGATGACAATCATGAACAAATTTGGCAGCAGGTTTTAGAAGTAATGGAACCTCCCACTACTCGCACTCTCCTACGTCAGCACGGTAGTCTTTTTAGTAGGTCAGAATCGAGCGCTTATTTGAGCATATCTTCGGAACAATTATTAAAAATGGCCCGGCTACGATTGACTAATATTGAGTCAGCTTTCGAGGTAGTTTTTCAGCGCCGGATTAAAGTCCATTTACAGGTAGGTTCCGCTACTGATGCCATGGCTGCGGAAGTTTCTCAATCCCCGGCGGCCAGGATGCCACCACCACCGGAAACCGCACCAACTCCACCAATAACTCCCGAAAATAAAGTTATGACCGTGGTGGATATTCCCCCGGTCAAAGAAGCAATTATTGAGAAAAATGACAAAACTATTAGCACAGAACTGCCCCAAAAAATCTTAAATTTTGATTCATCTTTAGAGACATTAGATCAAGATGTCGATGTTAGTGAAATTTTGGCAGCCGCTCAAAAGTTAGCGAAATCTTTTGATGGTGAAGTGGTCAATATGGGTTATTCACTGCCAGAAAATTCGGCCGCAGAAACTAAAGTTAATAAGTCTCTGGAAAATATGACTATCGTGCGCGGGAGACCTGATGTTAACGAAATTTTAGAGAGTTTGGAGGAGGACGAAGACCTTCCTTTTTAAAGCTATCTCAACGGCTTGTGCTAAACTGATAGGATATGCCACGTCTCAGGATTGGCTATTCTTGCTCAAATTCTAGCTACTAGACCTATGACACCCGAAACTAAGGCCAGAATCGATCAATTAGTCCAGAATAACAAAGTTATTGTGTTCATGAAGGGCAATAAATTAATGCCTCAGTGTGGTTTCTCGAATAACGTCGTACAAATTCTCAATATTCTGAGGGTTGACTACGAAACTGTCGATATTCTGCAAGATCAGGAGTTAAGACAAGGAGTTAAGGAGTATTCCGATTGGCCGACTATTCCCCAAGTCTATATCAACGGTGAGTTTATTGGCGGTTCCGACATTATGCTCGAACTCTATCAAAATGGGGAACTACAACAAATAGTCGAGGTAGCCTTAGCTTCCTAAAAATTTTCTAGGTTAGGTTAGCTATCCTAACCTAGTCCTCGCAATTTTGGTCAAACTGGGCAGCTGCGACCTCTGGATTATAATATTCTGGCGTTGGTCGAACCAGAGATTTTGGTAGAGGTGATGATTGTGACAATTCGAGAAACTGCAATTTCTAAGCTACAGCAACTCCCCGAAGTCCTTGTTCAGGAAGTAAGCGACTTTATTGATCTTCTCGACCATAAATATCGAGTCAAAACCTTTGACACTCAGCCTGATGGAAAACTGATAGAAATGTGGTTACAATGGTTTGAAGGCGTAGATGGCTTAACTGTCAATTCACCGGAACCAATAAACGACTACCAACAACTCCTGCTCGAAAAATATCGGCAACAAGGACTAGAGCTATGATCCTGTGTGATGCAGGAGTCCTGCTTTGTTTGGTTGATCGCACCCAACCCCAACATAAAGCCTACAGAAATACGGTAATGCGTTTAGCAAAGCCTCTCGTCACAACTTGGTCATGCCTGACCGAAGCCATGTACCTTGCGCTGCATCGGGGTGGTTGGCAAATGCAAAAACAACTGGGACAACTTCTTTTAGACAAACTGCTGGTGGTTTACAATATTCAGGAAAGTGATTTTAGTCGCTTGTTGGCTTTAATGGAACAATACTGTGATCGACCGATGGACTTGGCAGATGCAACCCTAGTTTTAGTAGCTGAAAAGACTGGGTATCGGCAAATTCTCACCCTCGATGCAGATTTCCTGTTTTATCGGATTCAAAACCAAGGCAGCTTTGATATTATTCAAGGGTAGTGATGGAAAATCTGCTTTCAACGGCCTATAACTCCACCGATAGAAAATGCTCCCCTTTAAAACTGTCCTTTGAATTGTTCTTTATCTTGTGCTATCAGGAAACTTTGTTGGGGGATACCGATGTGAATTCCCTTCTCCTCAAAAGCAATTTTTAGACGACGACGATACTCTCTTTCTATGTCCCATTGCCGTAATCTTTTGACGACAATTCTGAGCATAATTTCCATTCCTGTGTGAGAAACCCGACTAACACCAGCAACCTGCACGGGATTGATGATATCTTCTTGCCATTGTGGATCTACAGCCATATTTTCAGCGATGGCTGCCATTAAAGCGATCGCCAGATCTGCCTCGGTGTCATAGGCGACTTCGATGGTAAAATTGACCCGCGCCCAATCTTTACTGAGGTTGTGTGCGCTAATAATTTGGTTATGGGCAATAGTGATTAAACGTCCATCGGCAGCCCGCAATTGAGTCGCTCGCAAACTCAGATTTTCCACCAAACCAATAAACTCCTGAAACTGGATCATATCACCAACAGTGTATTGGTCTTCAAAGACAATCAGAAAACCGTTAATCCAATCTTTTAAAAGATCCTGAAAGGCAAAGGTGAGCAATGCTCCCACTAAACCGGCTCCTGTGAGTAAAAAGGCGAAAGAAAGACCCATCCAGGCAAAAAAAATCAAAATTCCCAGAAAAATAGCAATAAATGTGATAATTTCTCGCCAAACTTTTAATAAAGTTGGAGCGCGCAGAATCCTCCTTTCCAAATTTTCGGAAAAAACCGCTCCTTCCTCTACCCACTCCCGTAGCCGAGAATTAACGTAGAGATTAATCATATTGCTCACTGATGTCAGCAGCAACCAGATAATAAAAATCCGTAAAGGAATACGAATTATCCCGCGTCCTTCTAGCCTAGTTTCAGGAAATACATACAAAATCGCCGCTATTCCGCCAAACCAAAGCAGTATCAGTCCAATGAGAGCCAGTCTTTTCCAGAGAATATTTAACGTCAGTTGTCGCTGAATATCAGCCTGTTGACGGAAATTAGAGGAATCTTCCACAGAGGCTAAAATCGGTTCTTGGGAGCGATCTTTGGTGGAGGGGGAATTTATGGGTAAATTCCGATCAGATTGACTTTTAGCTTGTCTTTTGAGGAGATTGAAGCGATTTCTTAAACGTTTCTGCCACCAAATTAATAAACAGCTTAAGCAAACCATCCCGAAAATAATTATAGTGGCAGTCATTACCTGTTGCCGGCGAGCGGCGGGCTGACGTTCTTGCCAAGCTTGGAGCAAAGCTGTTTGGATGATTTTAACCCATCTGTCCGCTAAATCGGCAACCGAAGAAGAATCGATCAGGGCATCAATTTCTGTTACTGTCAGAATTACCTGTTGCGGTAAATTCTGGTTATCCCTGGCCACAATCACAGTTAAATTATTGAGGGTCGCCGGACTTACTTGCAAGGTTGTCGGATCGAAACCCCCATTGATAATATTATTTAAGCCTCTTTCAATGCGCCTAGCCCGTCTTTGTACTGGGGAGATTTCCTGGGCCGCTTCCACCCTAGAAGCGGTAAAATCTTGGGAGGCAATCTGAAATAAGGCAAATCCATCTAAATACACGGAAGCATATTCTATATCCCCGGCTACAAAAATCCTTGTCCCCGTGGGAGATGCAAATGGAACCAGAAAATTTTGGGCTAGGGATGGCAGGGAATTAAGAACAAATATACTAACTAAGAGGCAACCCGCCAA
Organism: Microcystis sp. LSC13-02; assembly: GCA_002282935.1. Taxonomy (GTDB): domain Bacteria; phylum Cyanobacteriota; class Cyanobacteriia; order Cyanobacteriales; family Microcystaceae; genus Microcystis. Next base: position 12,451 of record MTBT01000078.1, read on the forward strand.
TCCTTGAATGACCAGATTTAAAAATTTTCCCCGTTGCCGTCGTCCCATTACCCAAATTTCCTTTTTCATTAACAATGATCTTGACTCGCTTTCTCAGCTTATAGCAGTTATCTTAATGGTGAGATGCGAAGTTTTCGTTTTGGGGAGTCGGTCGTCCCTCTCCCTTCTCCCTTCTCCCCAACCCCAACCCCTCACTGATAACTGATTACTGATAACTGAAATCCCCAACATTACTTAACTTCTCATGTCCAATATTTCCCCACAGTGGCGCGAGGAAATTACCTCTTTACCCCCTTGGTTACGGCGTTCGCTCGGTAAATCTAGCGAAATTTCCACGGTTCAGCGCATTATCAAACAAAGGAACATTCATACTATCTGCGAGGAGGGTCGCTGTCCCAATCGCGGCGAATGTTATGCCCAAGGTACGGCGACTTTTTTGTTGATGGGTCCCACCTGTACCCGCTCCTGTGCTTTTTGTCAAGTGGATAAGGGTCATGCACCCATGCCTCTCGATGTCGAGGAACCGCAAAAAGTGGCGGAAGCGGTGCAATTGTTAAATTTAAGTTACGTTGTTTTGACTTCTGTAGCCAGAGATGATATGCAAGACGGCGGAGCCAGTTGGTTTGTGCGGACGATGACAGCCATTCGCGAACTCAATCCCCACACTTTAATTGAGGTGTTAACCCCGGATTTTGCTGGGGGTAAGGGAAGTCAACAGGAACGGGTGGCGACGGTGGTAGGGGCAAAACCTGCCTGTTACAATCACAATATCGAGACGGTGCGCCGTTTGCAAGGGCCAGTTAGACGCGGGGCTAAATACGATCGCTCTTTGGCGGTTTTGCGTTATGTTAAGGAAATCGATCGGTCAATTCCGACGAAATCCGGCTTAATGGTCGGTCACGGTGAGACAAAAGAGGAAATTATCGAGACTTTGGCAGATTTACGGGCGATAGACTGCGATCGAGTTACTATTGGTCAATATATGCGTCCTTCTCTGGAACATTTGGTCGTACAGAAATATTGGACTCCCGCAGAATTTAGCGAGTTGGGAGAAATTGCCCAAAAAATGGGTTTTTCCCAGGTTAGATCCGGCCCCCTAGTCCGCAGTTCCTATCATGCCGGAGAGTAAATCAGTGATCAGTGATCAGTGATCAGTTATCAGTGATCAGATGTAAGTTTTAAGTTAATTATACTTTGCACGGCTACAACTTGCATTTTTTACTCAAGGATAATAATATAGTTTAAGAGTCATAATTAGAAGCAAAGCACTCATTAAAA
>MTBT01000079.1 GCA_002282935.1 Microcystis sp. LSC13-02
CCCAGGTGGTGTTTGAAATCCTCTCTCCGAGCAATAGTGCCAGGGAAATGCTCAAAAAGCAGTCTTTCTATCGAGAGCATGGGGTATTAGAAATGTTTTTCTATGACCCAGACTCCCATGATTTCTGGGGATTGGTGCGGGCCAATCAGCAAGAGGATTTTTTCCCGGTAACGGCCTTGAATTTTCCCTGGACTTCCCCAATCCTAGGGATTCGGTTTGAGATGTTTGAAGAGGGTTTAGAGGTCTTTTATCCCAATGGGGAACGATTTAAAGACCCTGAAACCCTCTTTGAGGAACGCAACCAAGCACAACAAGAACGCAACCAAGCACAACAAGAACGCGATCGCGCTTTTGCCCGATTACGGGAATTGGGCATTGACCCGACCGAGTTGTGACTATAATTAATCTTCAGCGGAGATACTGTCATCTTCCACCACCGCTTCGGTGATAGGAGAGGGCGGAATTTCCGTTAAGGGAGATAAATCGGCAGGAGGGGCCACCACGCGATCGAGTTTTAGGGTTAAATAACGAATAACCTCATCACTTAAACGCATGGTGCGTTCCATGGGGGCGACTTGTTTGCCGGTTGCCTGATAATTCATCTGCACATAGACACCATCATTGAGTTTTTTGATGGGATAGGCCAGACGTTTTTTACCCCACACCTTAACTTGAATGTCTGTGGCGCTGTGTTCGCTAATCAGAGTCCGATAACGTTCCACTTGTTGCTGAACGACTTCTTCCCCTAAATCGGGACGGAGAATGTAAAGAGTTTCGTAGTTATTGCTCATCTCAGAATCCTTATGGACTAGAAGGCTTCTTTGTCAAGACCGGAGGTTAATTGATTTTCATAACTCTCTAGCTTTTAATAAAGAAGCAAGGATATATGATCATACTACTATCCGAGAGTCGATCGCTAGTCATTCCCAGAAAAATATGGCGCAACGCTATGTACGAGTGAAACATCGTCAAGGACAAATCTTCTACGGACTGTTACAGCTAAACCGTAGCGTTGCTGTCTTTGATGCCCCTCCCTGGCAAGGAGGGCAACTAACCAAGCTAGAATTAGAATCTGATAGCTACCAACTATTAGCCCCCTGTTTCCCGTCGAAAATTATTGCTGTGGGCAAAAATTACCGCGCCCACGCCGCCGAGATGGGAACACCTGTACCAGAAGAACCGCTTTTATTTCTCAAGCCACCGACAACAATTATCGCCGATGGTGAAACGATTTTTTATCCGCCCCAATCCCAAAGAGTGGATTATGAGGGAGAATTGGCATTAATTATCGGAGAAACCGCCAAAAACTGCACCACAGCCCAAGCCAGAAGCAAAATCTGGGGTTATACCATTGCTAACGATGTCACCGCTAGGGATTTACAGAAAAAAGATAGCCAATGGACGCGGGCGAAAGGATTTGACAGTTTTTGTCCCCTCGGCCCTTGGATTGTCCGGGAATTGAGTATCGGGGCCCAATTAACCACTTTTCTCAATGATGGCAGCGAACCCAAACAAAGCAGTTATCTCAGTGATATGGTTTTTCCCCCCGATGTCTTGGTGGCTTATATCTCCCAAGTGATGACCCTGCTGCCGGGGGATGTGATTTTAACGGGAACTCCCGAAGGAATCGGAGCGATGCAGGTGGGGGATAAGGTTCGGGTGGAAATAGAAGGCATCGGGGTTTTGGAAAATAGCGTCATGGCAGCAGCATCAATTAGCGATAATTAACAATGCGGGCGAATACGGCGGGGTCTAGACTCGCCCCACCGACTAAAGCCCCGTTTATCTGCGATTGAGCCATAATTTCATCGATATTATCGGGTTTTACCGAACCACCGTACTGAATGGTTACTTCGGGATTATCTAATTGTTGCCGAATCAAACCGATAACGCGGTTCGCTTCCTCGCTTTCGCAGGTTTCCCCCGTGCCAATCGCCCAGATGGGTTCGTAGGCGATAACGAGGTTTTTTTGGTCAACATTGACTAAACCTGCTTGAATTTGCTTGATAATTACCTTTTCCGTTTCTCCGGCATCTCTTTGGGCTTTACTTTCTCCCACGCAGATAATCGGGATTAAACCTTGTTTTTGGGCAGATATGACCCTTAAATTGACGGTTTCATCGGTTTCGCCAAAATATTGCCGGCGTTCACTGTGACCGATAACCACATAGTGAACCCCAATTTCGGTTAACATATCCGCCGAGATTTCGCCCGTATAAGCCCCCGATTTTTCCCAGTGGACATTTTGCGCCCCCAGACGGATACGACCACCGTGGAGGGTTTTAGAGAGGACAGCTAAAGCGGTGAAAGGCGCGCAAAGAACTACTTCTCGGTCGTCGGGGGTTTCCTCTAGATGGGATTTAAAATCTTGCAAAAACTCCAAAGCTTCTCTTTGGGTTTTGTACATTTTCCAGTTACCTGCAATAACAACTTTCGGCACAGCTTAATTAATTTAGTAGATTTGATAATTTATGGTACATTTTACTGTAAGCCTTTTTGTTACCCTAAGCAAGATCACCGATAATCGCTGTTTGTCGTGAACAGATTTCTTTAATACTTTTACCTGTACCTAGGGCTGGCTGAATAAATCTAAAAACTTTGTTGGATAAGGCTTTTAGACTTTTTTTCCCTCAAAAAGTGCCGGACCATTGGAGTGATCGGGGGTAAAATTCCGGGACTTTTTCCCTGAAAATTAGGTAACTGACTACCTCAAAATCGGTAAAACCCTACACCCCACACCCCACACCCTGCACCCACGAAAAACTTTTTCAGCAGACCCTACCTATGCCCTAGTCCCCTACCAAATCCTCATGCGAACCTTAGCGATCGGCGATATTCATGGTTGCTCGAAAGCTCTAGATCACTTGCTAGAGATCGTCAATCCCAAACCGCAAGATACTTTAATCACCCTCGGTGATTACGTTAATAAGGGCAGAGACTCGAAAGGGGTGATCGATCGCTTGATTTACCTACATAAACAGGGAAATTTGATTCCCCTCAAAGGTAATCACGAGATTATCATGCTGCAAGCCCGTCATAACCCCCTCAAACAGCGTCTCTGGTTAGAAAAAGGCGGTAAAGCCACGCTAAAATCCTATAGCGAAGGCCACCTGATTAAAATTCCTGAATCTCACTGGGATTTTTTAGGAAAAGTCTGTATAAATAGCTACGAAACTGCAAATCATTTATTTGTTCACGCTGGTCTCGATCCCCATCTACCCCTGGCCAGACAACCAGAATACAAACTCTTTTGGGAGAAATTTCAAGATCCAGCCGCCCATAGTTCGGGAAAAACCATGATTTGTGGTCATACCAGCCAAAAAAGCGGTAAACCGATTAATCTCGGCCATGCCATTTGTATCGATACTTGGGCCTACGGTAAAGGCTGGTTAAGTTGTTTAGATGTGGAAACGGGGAAATTGTGGCAGGTTAACCAGGGAGGAAATTTTCGGATTAGCCATATTCAAGATTATTATCGTCCATCCTCTCTACGTCAGGACATTAAGGACGGTTCGCCGATTTTTGGCGGTTCACTCTTGTCAAGAGCGGCAGCAATGACATTTAAGGGCAAATAACTGGGATAAACTCCCTCGCGAGCGCGTTTAATATCCGTTTCCTCTAGGGGAAGTTGGTATTTAATCGCAATTGCCTTGAGGATATCGCCGCGATCGATCACTCCCGCTACGGCGGAGGCTGGTGTTAACACCGTGATCATTGGGTCCGGGATGGTTTCCAATTTCTGCACCACCGTCACTAAGGGGGTTTTTTCCTCAACATTGGGAATTTCTGCGAGGGGATGGGCAATATCAAGCAGTTGTTTTTCTGACCAGAAACTCCGCTCGATCGCCTGTAAATCTTCCACCCGAATTAATCCCCGATAACGTCCCTCGGACGCAGCAAAATAAGCAGTATTGGCGGCTGCTTGGTCTAAAACGTATTCTTGGGCGAATTCCTCTAGGGTTTGATGGGCGTTTAAAACCCGCCAATTTCTGCTCATCACCTCTCCCGCTGTGAAATTGAGGAGACTTTCCTGTAAATTAGTCAAATTATCGTAGGCGCGGGCATTTCTGAGGATAAACCAGCCTATTAATCCTAACCAAGCACCCCCCACAGCTGCCGTCAAGAGAACCAAGAAAATCCCCAAAATAATCCCCAACCAACCGATTAATTGACCACTGATCGCAGCCCAATGTAAACCTTTCCAGCGATCGCCAGTTGCTTGCCAGACGATTGCTTTGAAAATTTGACCCCCATCGAGGGGTAAACCGGGGATAAGATTAAATAGAGCCAAAAACAGGTTAATTATCGCTAAATGCCCGCATATATAGGTTAAATTAGCGTTTAAATAGGGTAAGTGACTGGCTAGGGATAAGAGACAAAACAGGAGAAAACTGACGAGGGGTCCAGCGATCGCTACTTGCAGGGCCTGGGGAGGAGTCCGAGATTCTCGATCGATCGAGGCCATACCTCCAAAGAGAAACAGGGTAATGGAATTGACCTGGATGCCTTGGGAACGAGCCATGAAACTATGACCTAATTCGTGGAGTAAAACCGAGATAAACAGCAATAAAGCCATGATTAAACCAAGTAACCACGCTAAAACAGAACTCTGAGCGGCCAGAGACTGAATTTCTGCATCGGTGGCATTGATCAGGGTGACAAAAGCCAGAATCAAAAACCACGAGGAATCAATATAGAGAGGAATGCCCAATAAAGAGCCGATTCGCCAATTTGTACGCATAATTTTCAGTGGGGAAGTGGGGAAGTGGGGAAGTGGGGAAATGGGGAAATGGGGAAATGGGGAAATGGGGAAATTCAACTAAAACCCTAACCCCTAACCCCTAACACCTGTCCCCTTTTAGGACATTTGGAAAATAAAAGTCATTTTGTCCCCTTTACCGAGGGAAATGCGATCGCCAGCCCGGAGACGATGACGATTGCCGGGGGGTAGGGGGTTGTGATTAACGTAGGTTCCGTTAGCGCTGCCGCTGTCTTCGAGGTAATAGATGCCCGCTTCGACGCGGATATCGGCATGAACCCGGGAGACGATATCAGAATCGGGAAAACCGGAAACATCGATATCGGGGGGAATGCGATCGTTAGGTTTGCCGATATGAATTACCGATAGATGTAGGGGTAATTCAATTTTGCTATCGGTTTGCAGGTGCTGCAGACTAGCTATTTCCGTCTGTAAGCGGGTGGCAGCCGGAACTGGTGGAGGAGCAACAGGAGGAGGTGCGATCGAGGCGACGGTGGGTGTAGGGACTGGTGGGACGGGTTCCGGTTCCGGTTCCGGTTCCGGTTCCGGTTCCGGTTCGGCCTCGGCTGCCACCATGGCAGGGGAATTAGGCTGTAAATTGTAGCCACACTGACCGCAAAAGGTGGCATCAGTTTGGATGGTTGCCCCACAACTAGGACAGGAAGACATCCGCGGCAGGGGAGTGTAACAGGCCTCGCATTGACTGGCCTCATCGGGGTTAGTATGTTCGCAATTAGGACAAACGATCATTTTTAAGGAAAAAGGAAAAAGTTAAAAAGCAGATTAGGGGTTGGGTTTTAGTTGACCCTATCCCCTAGACAAAAGAGGAACCAGCGGCCGCATCGAGCAACCAATATAATTCCCCGGCCGGGGGGTGGATGAGACGAGAAGGATAGGAGAAAGAGTCACCATAGGCAGAGAAAATCTCATGTAGAGCGGGGCGTTTACTTTCGCCGGCAGCGATAAAGATCACACAACGGGCCTGATTGATCAGGGGAACGGTAAAAGTTAAGCGGGGATTGCCGTCTTTCTCGCCGACGGTGATACAGCGATCGCTCACCGTTAAAGCTGCCGTGTGGGGAAAGAGAGAGGCGGTGTGACCATCATCGCCCATTCCCAATAAAATCAGGTCAAAAACGGGAAAATCGGGAGAATTGACCCCAAACCATTGGCGGAGATGATCATCGTATTTTTGGGCGGCCAGCTGGGGATCGGGGTCATCCGTGGGCATAGGATGAATATTAGCGGCCGGGATCGGTATGCGATCGAGCCATGCTAACCGGGCCATGCGTTGATTACTGTCAGGATGCTTGGGACTAACGTAGCGCTCATCTCCCCAGAAAACGTGAATTTTTGACCAGTCGAGGGGTTGAGAGGATAAAGCCTCGTAGAGAGGTTTCGGGGTGCTACCGCCGGACAGAGCGATCGTAAAATAGTCCTGTTGGTCGAGGCTGGTTGTGATTTTTTCCAGAACCAGCGCCAGAGATTTTGCGATCAGAGCTTGTTTATCAGCTAAAACTTCCACCAATTTCTGCATGGGTTTTGTTATCAACTCAGGGGGCTGTCTTTACTATAGGCTAACCATTCAGGACTCATCTGAGAGCTTGGGAAAATTTTATTCTTTGAAAGGGATTAAGTTTACCGATACCATATTGAGGTAATATTTCTAGAGTCGATTCTCGAAAGGGGTTGACAAGCAGAACAATTTAACCATAGTGTTGGGCAGGAGGTCGAGCAAGAGTTAATTAGAAATTGCAGTTTGTCGGAGTGCCTCTCGGCAAAATCCTTCTGGGAACCCCCAGCGAGAACTTTTAAACAGACTAATGAATCTATTCATTGACATACCATTACAGAAACAGCGATGAACAGTTTTACTTCTTTGTCCCTGAAATTAACGGGATTGGTTTTCATTATTTCCTTCCTTTTGGATGGGTTTATCCTGCCGCTGCCCTATCGATTCAGTCAATCCCAATGGCAGGTAGGGTTCGTCACCACCTTTGTCGATCGAGGAATTGTTCCTCTCCTGGGTATCGTTCTCGTTTTAATCGCTTACTGGATTGACTCCAACAATAAAGATGTCATTCCTAGAAAATCCCGCTTTGAATTGCGTTGGCCGATTTTTATTCTTTCCACACTGTTGGGTTTAGTTTTTCTGTTGATGATTCCTGTTCATATCAATAATATCAACCAGATTAAAAACAACGCTTTGACTCAAATTGAACAGGGTGTTGATCAAGGGGAGGGACAAATTCAAGCTTTCTTAGCCCAGTTAAATACTCTATCGCAAAATCCCCAACTATTAGAACAGGAGATCTCTCAGAGAAATCAAGTAATTGAAACTGGTCGTTTCCAAGGACAACCGATCAACACGGAACAGTTACAGACCCTACGTCAACAAAGAGAACAATTAACTAATTTACGGGATTTATCCAAAAAACCGAAGGAGTTTAAACAGCGATTAGATGAGATCAAAAATCAGCTACAAACTCAGCTGCAAGATCGGCGAAAACAGGCAGAAAGCCAAGCTAACTTGGAGGCTTTGAAACAGTGGTTAAGAATTGGTATTCAAAGTATGTTGCTATCGATTTGCTATAGTTTGATCGGTTGGTTAGGCATTCGAGAACTAGGTAGTATGAAAAAACGCACCGCCTAAGAAGGGGGTTTATCTTAATGATGAAGTATAAAGTTTTCGTTTTCGGGAGTCAGAATTCTCCGAGTCAGGAGACGAGCGCACATAAGAGCATACTTCATCCTTATGATCAAATCTGTAACTACTTAAATATTCAGCCACAGGGTATCATTTGCTGATGCCCTTTTATTTATTAAACCTCTTGCATAATTAATTTTTGGTGGTTCAAAAACGTCTTATAAGCTGTTCGTAATTTAAATTGCTTGGGCCAGACGAGGCACTCTTGCACTCTTGCAAGAGGCAAAGGGCAACACCCCCCAACCCTAGTAGGGCTGTTTCATTCTCCGAATCTAATTCTTTTTTTTGCTACCTTTAATCGCTTATGCGGTAAGCAAAGCACGACGTTTTTAAAAATTTTCAGCTATTTATTCCGAGAAATCGACTAAAAACGTTGGCAGATAAGGATTTGAGATAATGACATTTGAGAGAATGAAACGACCCTAAAGAGCTATCCATTAGTCAGATCTTTCTTAACAAAAAGAGAAGAAACTTAAAAAAAGGGGCTCTTCGGTTTGTGTTATGCAATGGACGGGGGTTATAAGGGATGTAACCCTTATATAGAAAGGCATTTAGCGATTTTTGTCAATTGTT
>MTBT01000080.1 GCA_002282935.1 Microcystis sp. LSC13-02
CATCTGAAACATAAAAAAGAACTGGATTCCTTGCTGACTCTACGATTTCAGAAGTTTAATAAATCTCAGATTATGAACGTCTAAAGTATAGTTAGTTATACGGCTCTCTTGGATTTGGTGGGTAAAATGTATTCTAAGATACATTTCTCCTAGCGAGGGGGTGGAAGAAACCACACCAGACACAAAGGACACAAAGATCGATCGATCCTATGTAAGTTAAACTGATCACACAGAACCTAGAAGAGCCGTTATACTAAATCTGGTTATTAAAGACTGATTATTTATTCCCCTTATGTAGCCTATATTCAACGGATTTAGTATTAGTTATCTTTATCTTTATCTTTATCTTTATACCTGTTTACTGTTTACTGATTAAGATGAATTTAGAAGCAATCATCCTAGAGGAAATTAAACAATCAGCAGCGGGTCGAATTAGCTTCGAGCGCTGGATGGATTTAGCTCTCTATCACCCCGATTATGGCTATTACGCCTCTGGAAAAGTAGAAATTGGCTCAAAAGGAGATTTTTTTACTTCCTCGTCCCTAGGGGCAGATTTTGGTCAATTGTTGGCAGAGCAATTTGTCGAGATGGCGGCATTTTTAGGTAATTCGCCGGGATTTACTTTAGTGGAAGTGGGAGCAGGTTCGGGAATTTTAGCGAAAGATATCCTTGATTATTTAAGTGATAGCTATGCTGATTTTTATCAAAATCTCAGTTATATAATTATCGAACAATCTCAGAAACTCAGGGAAAGACAACGGGCAACTTTAGCGGGATATTCCCCAGTATCTTGGCAAAGTTGGCCGAATTTAGCCGATAATTCCCTTGTGGGTTGTGTGTTTAGTAATGAGTTAATCGATGCTTTTCCTGTCCATCGAGTTGTGATTGAGTCAGGGGAATTGCGAGAAATTTATCTGGAATTGGGGGAACCTTTTCAGGAGATTATCGGAGATTTATCCAGCGACAGAATCAAAGACTATTTTGATTTAGTGGGGATAAATATTCCTTCCCCACTTTATCCAGAGGGTTATCAAACCGAGGTAAACTTATTAGCTTTAGACTGGTTAGAAACGGTTAATCGGAAACTCGATCGAGGTTATATTTTAACCATAGATTATGGTTACACTGCCGAAAAATATTATCATCCCCAAAGAAGTCAAGGAACCCTACAATGTTATCGACAACATCAGCGTCATGATCATCCTTATTTGTGGGTGGGAGAACAAGATATTACCACTCATGTGGATTTTACCGCTTTACAACGTCAAGGGGAGAAATTAGGCTTAAAAAATCTCGGTTTTACTCAGCAAGGATTATTTTTAATGGCTTTGGGATTAGGGGATAGATTAAATCAACTTTCTCAAGGAAAAATCGATATATTAACTATATTTCAGCGTCGAGATGCCCTACATCAATTAATCAATCCCACCGGTTTAGGAGGATTTGGAGTGTTAATTCAGGGGAAAGGAGTAGAAGAAAGAATACTTCAGGGATTAAGTAAATAACTAAAAAAAAGGGCTGAATGCTGTTAAATTTCAGCCCCAAGAATAATTAAGCTCCTACGGATTCTTTAGCCGCATACATTACCTCTAAAGTTATTTCACCAATACCTCGCTCCCGGGCGAATTTTTCGGTATTTCGTTTGACTTTCCCCCGCACAAAACCGGGTATTTTCTGTAATTCTGCCGTCGCTTCCTTATTCCAATTTAGGTCAGAATCTGCCGAGATACCTTTAGTAATTACCTCTTTTGTATCATGACCACCGAATATCTCTAATAGGTGATCTTCCATACCCAAAGTAAAGGAATTATAGACCAAATCGGCGATCTGATTAGTGCCTTCGTAACCTAAGAAAGGTTTATAACCGAGGGGGAAATTTTGGATATGAATAGGTGCGGCAATTACTCCACAGGGAATATCTAAACGTTTGCCCACATGACGTTCCATTTGAGTACCAAATATCGCCGCCGGTTCCAACCGAGCAATAGCATCTCCTATCGCCCCATTATCATCGCTAATTAACACTTCATCGCAATATTCACTCACTTGTTCCCGGAACCAATCCGCATCATACTTACAATAAGTCCCCGCTAAAACCACATGGATTCCCATCTCTCTGGCGAGAATTTTTGTCATAGCGGCTGCGTGGGTATTATCACCAAAAACCACCGCTTTTTTGCCCGTTAAATTCTGACAGTCAATGGAACGAGAAAACCAAGCAGCTTGGGAGATATGCAGAGTTTGTTCATTGATAAAATCTTCGTAATCTACTGCCGCACCTTGGGCATTAATTACCTCTTGAATTTTGCGAATACAGCGCGCTGTTTCCACCACTCCCATGGGGGTAATATCAACGTAAGGCATGGCGAATTCACTTTCGAGATATTTGGCTGTCATTAATCCCACTTCTCGATAGGGAACCAGATTAAACCAAGCGCGGGGCAGATTTTTTAAGTTTTCTACGGAGGCAGCTTCGGGGATAATGTCATTAACTTCAATGTCCAAATCTGCCATTAACCGCTTTAATTCTGTGCGATCATGTTGGTTATGGAAACCGAGGGTGGTAATGCCGATAATATTAACCGAAGGTTTAGGGGTTTTCTGCGAGATAATTTCCCCCTTTCTCTGGGCCTTATCGAGATAATATTTGATAATTTGATAGAGAGTTTTATCGGCCGCTTGTAGTTCATTATAGCGATAGTGGTTGACATCGGCCAGCAGCACATCCCCCTCGGCATCCTGTCGCGCTCTTTCGACAAAGTTTTGTAAATCCTCTTGGAGAATGCTGGAGGTACAGGTGGGAGTTAAAACGATTAAATCGGGACTTTCTTCGCGATCTTTGCGAACAATATTATCGACGACTTTTTCTTGGGAACCCCGGGCTAAAACATTACGATCGACAATACTAGTAGTGACGGGGGTAAAATTACGCTCCCTTTCCAACATCGAGCGCATGACGTTAAAATAATCGTCTCCCAGAGGAGCGTGCATGATAGCATGAACATTTTTAAAGGAACTGGCGATCCTTAAAGTGCCAATATGAGCGGGACCCGCATACATCCAATAGGCCAATTTCATAGAGGGTTCTCCTACAGTCAGACTTTTTTGATTGTCTCAGACTTTACCGATTTAGGAGTGAACGCTTAACGGAAGATTACAAAAAGTCCCCATACAGATTAAGTATCTTTTTGGGGAAAAATGACACAAATATTAATATTAACTTTTTTAACAATTTATGTCATTAGGGCAAAAATTTCTTTACCGACCGCTTGGTAACAAAGCCAACCGAAATTGGACCGGGGGTCGGGATAATCTTTGACGATGACTGCTTTTTCGGCCGCTCGTTCAAAAGCAACTAAACGGGGAATTTCTCGCTTAAATAGGGGTAATTTTGCTTCTTCTAGAGCTTTCCGCGCTTCTCGTCCTGTTTTTGTCCGTGAATCCACTTGGGTTAAAAGAACTCGATAATTATCGGTCATCGTGGACAGCAATTCTACCGCTTTAATCGTGACATCGATATCGAGATGATTGGGAGTGGTGGGTAGGATTAATAAATCGCTGCCCTGAGCTAAATCTTTTAGCTCGTCTGGCTCTGGCCGGGCCTGGGTATCGACGATAATATGAGTGTATTGTTTCACCAGTCCCGTCGCTCCAGCTTGGGACGCTACCATAAAAGGAAGGGTGTCTTCCCGGGACCAATGGAGAGCCGAACGATTTTTATCCGCATCGATCAATAAGGTGGGCGCTTTTTCCTGAAAATAGGCGGCCAAATGAATCGATGTGGTGGTTTTCCCGACCCCTCCCTTCAGTGCTACGACGGAAATAATCATGAACGGCTCGATGGAATAAATGGGTATTTTCTAGTGTACTCCCAGACGGACTGAAAACCGTCTAAGTTTCCGTTCAGAAAGGCTATCAGTCAGGATTCTAGATTTTTGAGCGTGGCTGTCTCGACATTATCGAAAATTTGGGTTAAAACCCCGTCGTTTTACGACGGCTTTTCTTGATCTTTAATATAGCACTTAAGAACTTCCAGGGTTGCACCT
>MTBT01000081.1 GCA_002282935.1 Microcystis sp. LSC13-02
GGGGTTTGGGGGCGGCGCCACGCCCCCAACGGGGGGTTTGGGGGGTAGAACCCCCCAAAGGCTTGGATTGAGTGATAAAATCGGAAGTAATGACCAACTTTAGAAGATAGTTTCCCTTTAAAAATCCCAACTCAGTAGATTTACAAAAATGAGATGCACCCAATTAGACAGTTATTCTTGATCCACTGTCTTATAATTACAGAAAGAGTATTTTTGAATTGAATTTGTTCTTAACTGTACCCCAATAATCTCGCTCCTGATAATCTTCTCATCACCTCATTCTATGTCAAATCTAATCCTTTTCTGGCATCGTCGCGATTTACGTCTCTCGGACAATATTGGACTTAGTAAAGCTAGGGAACGTAGTCCGAAAATTATCGGGGTTTTCTGCCTCGATCCTGCTATTTTAGAAGGGGATGATATCGCCTCTGCGAGAGTTGCCTATCTCCTCGGTTGTCTAGAGGAATTAGCCAAAAATTATCGCCAAAAAGGTAGTCAATTACTGATTATTCGCGGCAACCCCAGTCAAACACTCGTCAACTTAGCCAGCAATTTATCAGCAAAAGCAGTTTTTTTTAACCTCGATATTGAACCCTACGCGCGTCAACGGGATCAACAGGTAATTGCCGCTTTACAAACAAAAGGAATTGAGGTAGAAACCTTCTGGGATCAACTTCTCCACGCTCCAGGGCAAGTCCTCACCCTCTCAAAAAGCCCCTACACCGTATATACTCCTTTTTGGAAAAATTGGAGCCAATTAGCCAAAGCCAGCCCCACAACCCTAGAAAACCTGCAAGGATTAGACGAAAATGAGGGGGAGAAACTCACAGAAACTATTAATTTACCAACCCTAGAAAATTTAGGTTTTACTTGGCAAAATCCCTTACCCCTCACCCCCGGAGAAAAGGCCGCTAATAGCAGATTAGAAGAATTTTGTCAAGGGGTTATTAACAATTATCAAGAAGATCGTAACTTCCCCGCTGTTGATGGCACCTCGCGCTTGAGTGCCGCTTTAAAATTTGGCGCGATTGGCATTCGCACCATTTGGACGGCAACCCTAGAGTTATTAGAAAATTGCCGCGCCCAGGAAGCAAAAGATGGTATTATCACTTGGCAGCAAGAGTTAGCCTGGCGGGAATTTTACCAGCATTGTCTCTATTTTTTCCCAGAATTGGCGGTCGGTGCTTATAGAACAGAATTTCGTCATTTTCCTTGGCAGGATAACGAAGAACATTTTCAAGCTTGGTGTGAGGGAAAAACCGGCTATCCGATCGTTGACGCGGCGATGCGACAATTAAATGAAACAGGATGGATGCACAATCGTTGTCGCATGATCGTGGCGAGTTTTTTAACCAAAGACTTAATTATTAACTGGCAAAAAGGCGAAAAATACTTCATGCAGAAACTTTTTGATGGCGATTTAGCCGCTAATAATGGTGGTTGGCAGTGGAGTGCCTCTAGTGGCATGGATCCGAAACCTTTAAGAATTTTTAATCCCGCTAGTCAGACACAAAAATTCGATCCAGAAGGGGAATATATTCGTCAATGGTTGCCGGAATTAGCTTCCGTAGATACGGAATATTTAGTAACCGGGAAAATCTCCCATTTAGAAAGACATCGTTGTGGTTATCCTGAGCCAATTGTCGATCATAATCAACAACAAAAAGAATTCAAACGACTCTATAGTAATCAGAAGCTAAAACGGTAAAACTAGCTACTTTTGACCGGCTTTAATCTGGTTCCAAACATCCTCTAAACTTAGATATAACACAGGCACAACAATTAAACTCAACAGGGAAGAAGTGACTAAACCTCCCACAATTACCATCGCCATGGGTTGCCGCAATTCCGCACCAGTACCCAATCCCAAAGCGATCGGAATCATGCCTAAAATTGTCGAACAAGTGGTCATTAAAATCGGTCTTAACCTAATCATTCCCGTCTCTAAAACCGCTTGCTCCCGACTCCAACCCTGTTGACGCAATTGGTTAGTATAATCCAGCAATAACACAGCGTTTTTATCAAGTAATCCCAAGAGGAAGATAAACCCGATCAGAGAAATCATACTAAACTCACTACCCGTTACCAATAACCCCAACATTGCCCCCACAATCGCTAAAGGTAAACATAAAGCGATGACGATAGTTTCTAGCAGTCTTCTGAATAATAACCATAAAACTCCTAACATTAAAATTGTCGCTAGGATTAAAGTGCGACCAAAACTGCCCAAAACATCGCTACTTTGAGAAGAAGTACCCCAACGCTGTAAAGTTATCCCTTCCGGTAAAGGAATCCCTTCAATTTTAATGGCCGCATCTTCTAATCCTAAATCCGGACTAAGATTAGCACTGAGAAAAATCGCCTGTTGACCATTTAAACGCTCGATCGCCAAAAAATCCCCCCGCTCATTTAATCTAGATGATAGGGAAATATCCTTTAAACCGGCGATTTTAGCGGCCTCAACCCGCAATTTCTCGGCACTATCGCGCAATAGCTGCAAATCATCGCTTTTAATCGCAATTTGGATCGGCTTTTCCGCTTCCGTCTGCACAAAAGGAATGTCCTCGATACTGACATTCACCCCTCTAATTGTCGGTAAAATTTGCCGAATCCGTTGCTGCACCGCACTGGTGTGAGATTGACGATCGCTCTTCAGTTTAATGTGAATTTTGCCACGATTCGGCTCACCCCGTAAACCGGCGATCATAAAAGTCGATTCCACTTCCCCATCCCGCAAAATCGGCGCTTCTAATTTGCTGCCATCGCGGATAGTGCGACGCAAAAGAAAACTTTCGGGAGAACTCGCTAACTGGGAAATCCAAGCGAAACTATCGCTAGAACTCTTAGCCGTCGGTTTATTAGGACTAATTTGCGTTATTTTCGGCAAAGGAGAAGTATAAACCAGATTAAACTCGCCGCGATCGAGTCGGGGAATAAATCCCCTAGAAATAAAAGGAATCAGGGCAATACCCGCAAAAAAGGTAATTAGGGCAATAGCAATGACCAGCAAACGATGACGCAATGACCAGTTTAAGAGCCGTCGATAGGCGTTCTCAATCGGTCGCTTTTGTTTCGTCATTTTTGCCCGTGACTGCGGTTTCAGCCAATATACTGCCAAAACTGGCGATAAAGTTCTGGCGATCAACAGAGAAAAAATCACCGCAGCCGAGACAGTTAAACCGAAGGGTTGGAAAAACTGTCCCACCGCACCCCCCATAAAAGCGACGGGTATAAACACGGCAACAATGGTTAAAGTGGAAGCAGTGACAGCTAATCCGATCTCCCTTGTCCCCTTGAGTGCCGCATTTTTCGGGGTTTCCCCCGCGTCGATTAAACGGGAAATATTCTCCACATCAACGATCGCATCATCCACGACAATGCCAATCACCAAAGCGAGGGCCAGCAGCGTCAGGGTTTCCAGATTAAACCCATAGATTGCCATGATAATGAAAGTCCCCAAAAGAGATAGGGGGATAACCAGAGCAGAAATGATTGTAGCGGCGAAACTGCCTAAAAATATCAATATCACCAGCACCGACAGCAAAACTGCCAAAAGTAAATCATCGATCGTGCCTTGTAGGGCAGCGCGAATATATTCCGCTTGGGTTTCAGCTAAAATTATCTTGACATCGGGCAGTTTTTGTGCTATGTCTTTAACCAGTTTTTCTGCTTGGGCGGCCAGATCGAGACTATTGGCAGCACCTTGTTTGATTACCTGCACTGCGATCGCCTCTTGGCCATTAAAGCGCACCAGCGTGGGCAATGGTCGGGTTAAGCTTTTATGGGGATTATCTTCCCTAACTGTACTTTGACCGAGTAAATTAACTTTAGCCGTACCTTCGAGAGCTTTTAAGGGCGGAATTAAATTATCTTGGGCGATTTGGCTTAATTCTTCCAGAGTTTTCTGCTCACTCACCAGCGCATAGGTGACTGTTGCCGACTCATTTAAATCAACGGGGATAACTTCTGTGGTAGCTTGAGGGGGTAAAGGGACTTGCGAGATAGCCTGTTTAACTGCTGCCGTGGCCCTGTCTAAATTTGTGCCAATTTTAAAGAAAACGCTGATTACTGACTGTCCGGGGGAAGTAGTCGAGGACACATCGCGACAACCGGGGAGAGAGAAAAGGGGATTTTCTAGGGGTTTAGTTAATTGCTGTTCCGTGGTGATAGCAGTAGCTAAATCCGCTTGAGCGTTAATTATTACGACTGGAAAGCTGATATCGGGGAAAAGAGCGTATTTTAGGGAACTAAAAGCCAAAATTCCCGCCACGACCACCGCTAACCAGAAAGCAATGGTTAACCTCGGGGCATTAATCGCTATTCGAGAGATATTCAGACGTTCTCGCCATGATTCTTTCATCTTTGTTGAATAAGTGGGGTGTGGGGTGTGGGGTGTGGGGAGTTTTCTCAGTTAACTGATAACTGATAACTGATAACTGATTCCTAACCCCATGGTAGATGTGGGATTTTTGCAGGAGTTCTATTTTCCGACAAAGATAAGTAAAAATTATTTATTGACTGCAAAAACTTGAGAATATTTAAATTAACATTTCGCAATATTTATAAATTCTTAAGAATTAATTGAGAAAGATTTTTATTTAACAACGATGTT
>MTBT01000082.1:0-1757 GCA_002282935.1 Microcystis sp. LSC13-02
TTTTAGCATATATTTGGTAAATGCGCTAGTATTTAACGGTAAAGCCGTCGTAGAACGACGGGGTTTCAGACCCAAAATTTTCGATGAAGCTTTTCGGACGGTTTGCCTACAAAATCAAGGTAAATGGCAGCAATACTTGATCAATGATCCTCAACCTATCCTAGCAGAGTATTGGGATGGAAGCCACTTAACAGCAGCAGAACGTAATGCTAAAATTGAAGCTCAAATGTCAGATTTAGCTAAAAAAATCCAGATTGACCGTTGGCCACTTACTGCTACTCTTGTCGTTAAAGTTAGTCCCTATTGCTACGATGTTACGATGGTCGCTCACCACATCATTGCTGATATGTTAAGTGCAACCCTCTTGTTTAAGGAACTTTGGAGTGCCTATCATCAATTATTGGTAGGAAGTGATCCGACTTTTCCTAACCCTAATCCTCAGTCTTACTTAGATTTTGTGCAAGTCTTGAGGGATGAGGAGAAAAAAGGAACAATGAACGAACACTTGAATTATTGGAAGGAACAATTTCCTGATGCAGAGAGTCGCTTTGAAGTCCCCGTCGATCATGTCAAAGGCGCAAATATTGAAGCTTCTGCCGAAAGTGCGCGATTTGTCTTAAGTAAAGCGCAAACTAAACAGTTATTAAACCAAGGCAAGGCTTATTATCAGTCTAACTTTTATCCCATTCTTCTTGCTCCTTTATACCGTTTATTAGGTGATTGGAGTCAACGCAAACAGGTGGTTATCAGTCATCGTAGTCATGGGCGAGATTTAGGCGAAGGTCAGCCTTTTATGGAAAGTATGGGCAATTATGCTGTAAATTTTCCCATAGGCATTAATTTATCCACTTCTACGACTTGGGAAAAAACTATCAGTACCATCAATGAGCAGTTTGAAAGCTTACCAATGAATGGCGTAACTTATGATTGGATGGGTGAGTCTTTACCTGAATATCTCTATCCTGATAGTAATTTAACCCTAGTACGGGCTAATTATCTGGGAAATCGTTCGGTTCCTCTCTCTGACTTGTTTGAGTTTGTTTATGGCGAGCGCGACTGTCGTTTATCACCACCTGATCAAAAACGTACCACATTGATTGAATTCTTTTTCCTAATCATAGATGGTCAGTTAGAGATAAGAATTGAATATTCTCGTAATTTCCATCTTCCTACGACCATTCAAAAAATCGGACAAGATTATCTCATTCTTCTTGAGGAATTAGAGCCTATTGGCGTTGCTGATTCGTAACCGTTCAGGGGGGGTTGTCAAGCAGCCAGTGGCATTGACTCAGTGGAAGAACTCTCCTAGGGCAGAAGATAGGGTGAAGAACTTCCCTGACGAGATGCCCTAACCGCCCCGGTCATGAATTCCAAGACATTACAGTTCTGAGAACGCAGACTCGTCACTCATCGTTCGCTCATTTTTTCAAGGTGGAGAATGTACCAGACCAATCCTGAATCCGCCGTAATGACACCATCTGTTATATTAAGGTTAGCGATCACTATACAGCCAACTCTAGGTCATCGCTCTACTCTAGATACAGTCAACGGTACAGCCATTTTCAAGGGGAAAATGTACCCATTGGTGTCTTGTCAATTTTTTCTGAGAAGCCCCATGCAGTAAGGGTTTCGTTGATTTTTTAGTATTTCTGTATGGGGGAAGTCCAGTTATCGAAAATTTGGGTTAAAACCCCGTCCTTTTAGGACGGCTTTAAGCTACAATGGAAAAAGCGATAACCAAGCTAAAAACTGAACCT
>MTBT01000082.1:1847-24000 GCA_002282935.1 Microcystis sp. LSC13-02
CTATCTGCGTCAACCCCGTTGACGCGACCACCCTAAAAAAGTGGCGTGGTGAGGAATCGCCGTCCGTTTTACGGCGGCGAGGATGTCAAACGACTGACTTCTTTGCTTCGGGTTAAAACCCCGTCAGTCCCGCTCGCTCAAGCCTTCACTGGGTAAGCTTTTCGACCTCTTTGACCCCATCTTGCTCCCAAAAATGAGCGGACGATGAGTTAAGACTCTTCCTCACTCTTGATGGGAAGACAAAATGACTGCGATAATCATACCGTTACTGCGGTTTAGCACTCTGTGCAAGGTTTTTACGACATAAGAGTACATATACGGAAGGAACAAAATATAACGCCATTAAAGTTGCGCCACCTAACCCACCTATAATACTAATGGCAAGAGGCGGCCAAAAACCACTAGGATCGAATAATAAAGGGATAAACCCAATAATAGTTGTTAAGGTGGTCGCTATCACATGACGAGTAGCTCGCATCACTACATTTCGAGTTGCTCGACGTGAACCAAGGCTGGCTTGAGTATCATGACGCAAAGCGTCAAGAATTACGATTGAATCATTAACACAGATTCCTAACAGTCCAATGATCCCTAAAATCGCTGTAAACCCAAAGGGATAATTAAACAAGGCCAATGATCCTAAGCCTAGTCCTAAGGATAAAATCGCAACAAGAATAATAATACTTGCCATGCGGAAAGAATTAAAAGTGAGGACTAAACTGGCCACCATAATGATCCCTAAAACCCCAAGAGTTGCAATCAAATTACTTAAAGCATCCTGGCGTTCTCCTTGTTCTCCGCCAAAATCCCATGAATAACCATAGGGTAACTGAAAATTACTCATTTCTAATCGTTTTTCAAACTCAGAGAGTACCTGTTCCGGTAATACACCAGCCGGAATAAAACCCTGTATGGTATTCATCCGTTGGCCATTACGACGTGAAATAGCAACAATATCTGGCAAAATTTCCACCGTCCCCACAGTAGATAGGGGAACAATTGTCGATGAAGTGGCAGAATTTCCCGAAGATAAGAGGTTTAATGAGCTAATTTCAGCTAAATTGCTCCGTTGACTATTAGAAGTCCGAACTCTCACAGGTAGTTCTTTTGTTCCTTCTAAAATCGAGCCTCCGACTGTTCCCTCTAAACTGGTATCTAATTGACGAGCAACGGCTGTTTTATCTAACCCTGCTAAACGTAGCTTTTCTTCATTAAGATTGACAGCTAATTTGGGCAAACTTTCGCTTAAAGTGGCGCGAGTATGGATAATATCCGGGGTTTTAGCTAATTCGGCGCGAACTTGATCCCCTAAAACCTGTAATTGCACTAAATCTGACCCATATAAGCGTAATTCAATCGGTGCATCAAACGGCGGACCCTGTTCTAATTGTCGGACAATAATTTGCGCTTGGGGAAAGGCTTGATCTAATTCTTGCTGTAAGGTGCGAATTAACGCACCCGACTTGACGTTTTTCTGAAGTTGAACAATTCCTTGCGCGTAATTAGGAGATTGTTCTCGATTTTGTAAGACATTGTAGTAAAAAGAGGGCGCACTTTTCCCAATAAACCATTGAACGTCTTGAATTTCAGGATGCTTTAAGATTAACTTTCGGGCTTGCATCACTTGAGACTCGGTTTCGGGTAAAGACACGCTGATGGGTAATTCAAAGGTTAAATGAAATTGTTCGCGATCGGTGGGGGGGAAAAACTGTTGTTGTAGGTTAGGAAAGCCAATAAAACCCCATAAGGGAAGAATAAGAATAAGGGCGATCGCTAATAAGGGACGTTGAAAAGTGCGATCTAAACTCCACTTATAAAGATAGGTTAAACGAGAATGGGTAAATCCGCTTTGCCACCAATATCCATTTGTGGGGGTTGGTTGCCAATGATGTAATCTTCCCGCTAAGGCGGGAATCACGGTGACAGATAGAATAAACGAGCTAATTAGGGCTAAAATTACGGTTACTCCAATCGTTCCGGTAAATTCTCCAGTTGATCCTGAAGCGGTAGCAATGGGCAAAAAAGCGATAACACTGGTAAAGGTAGAA
Organism: Microcystis sp. LSC13-02; assembly: GCA_002282935.1. GTDB lineage: Bacteria > Cyanobacteriota > Cyanobacteriia > Cyanobacteriales > Microcystaceae > Microcystis. The sequence continues at coordinate 3,896 of MTBT01000082.1, forward strand.
GCGAGTAAGGGAATAAAAATATGATGTACGGTAGTAGCAACGGCTTTGAGCGGTGATATACCTTCTTCTTCTTTTAAAGCCATTTGCACCTCATCAACCACAATAATCGCATTATCAATTAATAATCCCAAAGCGATAATTAACCCTGTCACCGAAATTTGATGTAGGGGAATTCCTAACACCCTCATACTGCCAAAAACCATCAAAACTGATAAAGGAAGGGATGTTCCCACGATTAAAGATGATTTCCAGCCCATGATCACAAAGGTGATCCCAAAAACTAAGACAGCACCCATGATCAGGTTTGATAAAACCGAGTCCAGTTGTTGCTGCACATAACGACTTTGATTAAAGATAATGTGTAGGCCCATTCCTTGAGGAAGGTTTTTTTCAAATCTTTCTAACTTAGCCTTGGCGACTGTCATCCAAGAATCTAAGCGTCTATCAGATTCCACAAAAGCAGTAATTGCGATCGCCATTTTTCCCTTAATCATCGCGACTTCTCTGGGGGGATCTTCAATTCCTTTACTAATATTTGCAATATCACCTAATCGCACTACTTGACTAGACGAACCTGATTTAATTGATAAACGATTTAAACGGTCTAAAGAATCTAATTCTCCTTCAATTTCCAGCAATAAGTTACTTTGTTCGCTTCGTAATTGACCGGCAGCAACTTTGGCATCACTTTCTAAGATTTGTTGAGAAAGGGACTGTATAGTTAATCCTAAATGGGTTAATTGTTGGGGATCAACTTCAACTCGAATTTCCTCCGTAGGATTGCCAAATAATTCAACTTTTTCTGTTCCTTCAATTAACCGTAAATCATCTTCTAATTCTTGCGCCCAACGGCTCAAAATGCCATAATTCGGAGGGCTTGATAATTGCCAAGTTAAAGCAACAATTAAGGCGTTGGCTTTGGGTTTTGATTCTTCAAATTCAGGAAGAGAAGTTCCCGATGGTAATTGAGAAACAGCATCATTGACTTTATCACGAATTTGTGACCAAACGGGATCAACATCGGTAATTTGGTCATTTAATTCAATGGTAATGCTGGAGAAGCCAAGCTGAGAGGTAGAATCAATATTTTGAATTTCTTCGACTTCTAGTAAAGCTTGTTCTAATTTATCAGTAACTAGCGTTTCTACTCGTTCAGGGGTTGCGCCAGGAAATTGGGTGTTAATGACCGCAAAACGAGGGGTTAATTCGGGATCTTCCATACGAGGTAAACTGAAAAAGGAAGATAAGCCCCAAACGGTGATCGCTAAAATAGTTAAAACTAATAATCGGACGTTTTTATAAAAGATAGAAGACATAGGAGAATGATGAATTAAGAATTGAGAATTATGAAGTTCGGGGGAGAAAGTAATAAGTAATAAGTAGGGAGGCACAATTATTTGTAGGATGGGTTAGCGCACTTCGTAACCCATGCCTAGGTTGGGTTTCATGCTTCAACCCAACCTACGTTCATCTTATATTTAATTCCACCCACCCACTTAAGTAATAAGTAATAAGTAATAGGTGTTCAGCTTTTCATTGATAACTGATAACTGCTCACTGTTCACTGTTTACTGATTTTTACCTTTTGCCCCGAAATAATGCGATTTGTGCCATTAGTAATCACTTTTTCCGTTCCGTCTAATGTTCCTCGCACGAGAACTCGCTCCCCATCGGTGTATAAAACCTCCACATCCCGACGTTCTACGACAAATCCTTGGGCTGCATTCCCATCTCCTAAGACATAAATTGACCATAAACCGCGAATTCCTTTGACTAGGGTGGTGCTGGGTAGCCAATAACCTGAAGTATCGATGTTTTGTTGCCATTGCCATGTTACGATTTGTCCAGTGGTTATTTCGGGCGAGGTAACTTCACCCTTACCTCTACCTCCTTCAAGTTGGAAAACCACCGTTACGGTACGACTCGCAGAATCGAGTTCGGGTAAAATTGCCTTGACGGTTGCTGAATAGGATTTTTGGTCAATTTTTAAAGTGTGAGACCGTCCAATCTTGATCTCAGACGTTAAAGACGTAGGAACACCAATATGGGCTTTAACGCCGTCTAATTGTACCAAACGCACCACCCCTTGACCAGCTTGTACCGCCGTTCCTTGATCGAGATAACGTTTTTGAATTTTGCCCGAAAAAGGGGCTTGAAGAACGGTCTTTTCTAAATCAAGTTCAATACTAGCTAGACGACTATCTAGCTGTTTGATCCCTGCTTTTTTAGCTTCAATCACTTCACTACGAGTTCCGGCTAATAATTCATCTAATTGACTTTGAGCCTGTTTAACCCTTGCTTGCTGTTGGCGAATGATTTCAGGGCGCGTTCCCGCTAATAACTCATCTAATTGACTTTGAGCTTCATTAACCCTTGCCTGTTGACTATCCATATCTGTGACGACTTCGTCAAACTGTTCACGAGAAATAGCCCCTTGCGTATAAAGATTCTGTCGTCGCTCCTGTTTACTACGAGCCAAAGCTAATTGTGCTTGCAGGGTTTTCAAACGCGCTTGGGCTGCCGCAATGGTTTCAGCACGAGGTCCTACTTCCATCTCTTGTAGTTGAGCTTTTTCTTGAGCCAAATTTGCTTGGGCCGCGGCAATGGTTTCAGCACGAGAACCCGCCTCCATTTCCTTTAATTGTGCTAAAGCCTGTTGTTTTTGGGCTAATAAGTCTTGTTTTTGGGCGATTAATTGACGGTCATCTAAACGAGCAAGGGGCGTTCCTTGATTCACCCATTGTCCTTCTGTCACCAGCAGTTGAGTCATTGTTCCTCCTCGTTCAAACCCTAAATCACTGGTATTTTGAGCGACAATTTCCCCAGTGTAAGTTCGAGACTGTTGATAAGCATTGACCTGTACTAGCTGGTCGATTTCAACGGGGAGAAAATGTTCATTTTCAGCAACAGAAGGAGCGATTGGTTGAGTTGGTTGACTGATTGACCCAATCCCATAACCGACTCCTAACAATAAAAGTCCCCCAAGATACCATCGCCGAGCCCCTTGTAAACGGCGTTTTGAGTGTTTTTGAGGTTCAGAAGAGGTGATAGTGATTTTTAGGGGATCTTCCGACATAGGGGGTGACATAGGATGGCTATCTGGCATAAGTCTAATCATTAAAGAGTTTAACGTGAAGACGGGGATGGGTCTCAGCTTATCTACAACTGCTGTCTTATTTTTTCCGAATTTTATTTTTCAAACGACACCCCACGGCAATAATGCCTAAACTCATTAAGCCAAGGGTAACAGAGGGGTCGGGAGTCGAAACAATTCTCAGTTGCAGGGGAAATCGAATGGAAACAACTGGATTTAATGCCCCTAGTGACCCATCAACAAAGACTTGGTCGGGAACAACGGCGGCATCTTCACTGACTAATTGTACTTTATTAGAACCCACATCCGCTAAGAAAGCATTGGCTAATCCGTCAAATTGTCCTAACAAGCCGGCTACCTTAGCGACACTAAAGGGATTACTAATAATCGCTTCTGTGTCATCATCAGGGGCGGTGGTTGCACCATATTCTAAGAATGAATAAATATCGCTATAACCAAAGCTAAGAATTTTAGTAGTATCTAGCAATAAAAAGCTCTCCACTTCATTAGAATTAGCGGCATAAATGCGTTCTTCTAGAGAGGAGGTAGGAGAGGAAAAATAGTTCTCTCCATCCTAAAGGAGGTTTCAGAAAAGTTCAGAATTTTTCAACTTCTTTTAAGAAACTTATGGTTAGCGGTAGTTAAATTTACTTAAAAGAGTCAAGCAAAATACTTAAGTATAGTTACTTATTGTTAATTCTGTATTTTGCCAAACATTACCCTTTTCTCAAACGTTCAACTAATTCAACCGCACAACCGATGCCACTTTCATGAAATCCGTAGGAATCAATGCCCCGTTTTTTGAGGTGGAAATAAGTACCTGAGAAGTAAATGGGGCCAGTTTCATTGAGTTGATAAATTTGTTTTTGGGCTTCTAGAGTATTCATGTCATAAGCTGGATGTCGATACTTAAGAATGCGGATAATTTTGTCTTCATCAATGGCGATGGGGGGGGTATCTAGAGAAACAAAATAATCTTTCTTAGCCGTAAAATTATGGACTTTGTTAGCATAATATGTCACATAAGTATAAAGCTTTCCTTCTTTAGTTACTTGCCCATAATTCCATGATTGCCATTTACTGCGATCAGGGTTCATGATAACGGGATCAGTATGAACAGTTACGGCGGTTTCATTATACTTAAAACAGCCTAAGATGTTTTTTTCTAATTCAGTTGATTCAGCAAGTATTCCTAATGCTTGATCAGCGTGAGTAGCCATAACCACCTTATCATAAACTTCTTCATCTGTGGTCGTTTTTACCGTTACTTTTCCGTCTTCTCTTTTTTTAACGTAAATCACTTCTTGTTCAGTACGAATGGGTTTCTTTAAAGCATCTTTGACCCTTTCAACATAACGACTACTTCCCCCTTTAACAGTTTGCCATTCGACCGTTTTTCCCCCCAATCCTCCTTGATCATGAGTCATAAAAAAGCTGATAAAAGTTGAAGCTGGAAACTCCATTAACAAGTCTGTCGGAATTGACCAAACGGCTGATCCCATTAGCATGACAAAGTTATCTCGGAAGGATTGGCTATAGTTATTTTTATCTAGATATTCTTGCATAGAAATTCTCGTTTTTCCTTCCCAGAAATCAGCTCGCGCTTCAGAGAAAAAGCGTTTAGCTTCTTGATAACAAGCTACTAATTCTGGAGGTTGTTGACGGGCAAATTCTTCCATCGGCAGCTCTAGATCTAGGGAATTAAACTGCATTCCAGTATCTAAATTATAGAAATTAAAGCCACCTAAATGATCTTGAGTCTCTGCTCCTAAATCAGCAAAAAATTTCATCAAGTTGGGATAATTAGGTTTATTACAAACCACAAAAGCCGTATCAAAAGAAATCCGTTGACCCTCCTCATCCAAATCTAAGGTGTGAGCATGACCGCCGACACGACTACTTTTTTCATAGACATCAACCTCATATTGATCTTGAAGATAATAGGCAATGGGTGTGCCAGAAATACCCGAACCAATGATTGCTAATTTTTCCATAATTTTGTCCTTGAATAAATTGTGAAGGGGGTTAATTAGTGGGGTTAAAATTTAAGAAACTTTCCTAACTATTCTCCGAAGAATGTTGATAGTCAGGATGGGACTTTTGGGACTGACTTAAACTCAGCAAAAATAAGACAAAAATGACTAACATTAATGAGAAGATATACCGAGTTCCCATCATGGTCATGACAATAGCTGATAGAATGGGACCGGCGGTACAACCTGCACTATAAATTGAGGTAAAGACAGCACTCCCGGAGGATAATTCATTAAGGGTAACGGTAGAACCAATCAGGGCTAATGATAAGGGAAAAATGGGACTCATTCCTACCCCAGAGACAAAAGCTAAAAAGGGGGTAATCATGGGATTTTCGATTAAAGATAAGCCAAAAACTGAAACAATAACAATAATTACACTACCGACTAAAACCTTAACTGTCCCCATCTTATCGGCTAAATGAGTAATAGGAACAGTTGAAATTAATCCGCCTAAAATAAACAAGCCAAAGATTAACCCCATGCGCTCAATACCATAGTTTTGTTCGAGTAAAAAAAGTGGATAAAGAGAAACTAAGGTGGCAACACTGAAGCCATAAGCAAAAGCTCCTTGTAGGGGAAGTTTGAGCTTTTGAATAATGCTAAAGTTGGGCTTTTGAAACTTAACCGTTTTCTCTGGTAATCCAAAAAAGACAACAACAATTCCACTTAAAATCAAGCCACTTCCTAATAAAAAAGTGATCTTAGGAGAAAGATTATAGGCGACTGCTCCCATAATCGGACCGATACCAAAACCTAAGCTAAAAGCTAAAGCATCTAAACCATTAACCATGGCTCGATTTTGATCATTACAAAAATAGTTAATAGCGGTTTGTCCAGAAATCAGATATAAACAACAGGCCAAACCCATAACGCCACGAATGATAAACCAAAGAGATAATTGAGTAGTAAAGGCAAATAGAGGTGCAGTTATTCCCATTAAAAGGAATCCTAACATCATGGTTTTTCTTAATCCAATTTGGCGAAGAATACTAGCCACAATCGGTGTTCCTGCGGCAATGACAAAAAAGTAAAGGGTAGAATTTGCTCCAATGACAATATTGTCGTAACCCTTTTCTTTCATAAGGGTAGAAATAAAGGGGTTAAATAACCCTAGGGAAATTCCCGATAAAAAGGCCACTAAATAAAGGGCGGGAAGTCCAACAGAAAAGGGAGAATTGGCATTTTTAGTCATCATGGGAAAATTCCAGCACAAGGTTAGTAAGCTAAACGGCTTTTACTTCGGATCACCGATATAGACTCCAAAAGGGTTATAGCTATTGGATCATGCAGGTTAAGCGCCGTTTAGCTTAGACGATAAAAATGATAGTGGGACGGAAGATTTACCCCCTGTAATTTCAGACTTTGCAGACGATAAAGATAAGCAGCACCCCGCATGATGTGCATAGCTACATCCACCACTTTGCGATTTTCGGAAAATTCTAAATAAGTTCCTCGAACCCAATCATTAAATGAACCCATCGCCGGACCACACCAAATTTGATAATCCATGGTTCGTTGTGGCTGTCCACTGGTTGCCCAACGAGAAGAAAGCCCTAAATACCAGCGAAAAATTAAAGCCATTTTCCGTTTAGGATTATTATTCGCTCGTTCAATTTGTTCGGGATCTCGCTCTTGAAAATAAGCAACGGTTTCTTGCCAAACTGCCTCTAATGGTTTTTGGAAAATTTGCTTTTCTATGGTTTGACGAACCTCGGTCGGAATGGCATCAATTCCCTCATAAGTTTGATACAAATCATATAATTTTTGCGCGCGCATGGGGAATAAACTTCCCCGTTTTAAGAGTTGAACTTTCACACCCATTTCAAACATATCAGCACAAGGGGCCATTACCACATCGGCCATTGCTGCTTGGGCAAGTAATTGTTTGGTATGTTCAGATGTTCCCGCTTCAATACAAGCATGGTTGACTGAACCCGTCACAATGTAACTTGCTCCCATCATAAAGGCTGCTAAAGCTGATTCTGGGGTACTAATCCCACCGGCAGCCCCCACTCTAATAGAACACTCATACTGATATTGCTGTTGAATCTCATTGCGTAAGGCAATAATAGAAGGGAGAAGGCAAACCAAAGAACGATTATCTGTGTGACCACCAGAGTCAGCTTCAACGGTTATATCATCGGCTAAAGGAACTTTTTCAGCTAAAGTTGCTTGTAAGGCTGTAATTTGTCCTTGTTCAACTAAAGCTTTCAGCAGTTTAGGGGGAGCAGGTTTTAAGAATTTCTGAGCAACTTCAGTCCGAGAAATTTTGGCAATGATCTTATTTTGGGTTTCAATATCGCCTTGAGAATTTAGATGTAATCCTGATGCTCGGTAACGGACAATATGGGGGGTTAAATCCAGGTAAGCAGAGGCTTCAACAGTTCTTACCCCATATTTGAGGTAAAGTTCCACTGAACCCCGTTCTAGGGCTTCCTCTGAGGGGCTATGGATTAAATTGAAGGCATATCGTCCATTGGGTAAAGCTTCTTGAATGGTGTGAATGGCTTTTTCAACCCGTTGGGGAACTAACCCAGCTGCCCCAAAACTGGCTAAAAATCCGGCTTTTCCCAAAGAAATGACTAAATCTTCGGAAGCAATGCCCCCAGCCATTGCACCGGCTGCATAAGCATAGTCTAACCCATGAAAGTCACAAAAAGCGCGATCGCCTAATTGTTGGGGTGATAGGGCATTAATCATGCTATGGGGCAGTATATCAGCATTAGGTTGGTGAGAAAGTCCTATCTGGTTATTTTTCCAATATACATAACAAGGTTGCTCTAAATTGCCTAATTTTTCTCGAATTCCTTCACTATCAAAGGAGATAGACGTTGTAAGGGGAGTGGTAAGCATGAGGTTTATTTCTCGATTATTGTTGACTTGAAACTGAGGGAAAGAGATGGGTGCTAACTGATAACTGTTTACTGTTTACTATTTACTGTTCATTGTCTAATAGACACAAGGCGATGTCTTTAATTTCGTAAATTCTTAAGTCTTCTTTCCAAAGACTGGCATCTCCGATAATTGTGATTACATCATCTTCGACTCGAATATCGGAAATATGCACTTCTAAAGACATTAAACGATTTTCGGGTGTAATTTGTCCTCGATATTTCCATGTAATTTGATGATTAATGGCTTGACCAAAGCGAGGATTTTTGAAAGATTTGCCTAAGTCTAATTGCAGCGCATAAGTTTGCATAGCTTGAAGAATAGACTCAACGCCTAATGCACCAGGCATCACCGGATCTTGATAGAAATGGAAGGGAAAATACCAATCTTCGGGAGTAATTGATTGGCTGGCATAAATATATCCTTTTTGATACTTACCCCCATCTTGAATTAAGAAAACTTTTTCGATAAAATCAAGATAATTTTGAGAAAGACGATAGTGGGGTTTTTCAGGATTTACTGAATAGAAGTTTTCGTGAGTTAAGGAATCTTGTAAATTAATTTCCTGTACGGTTAAATCGGATAAATTATTCAGTTGATACCAAGGTTTAAGACGTTTTCCGCCATCAAGTCCCACTTGATTCGCTAACACGGCTGTGCTAAAGTCTCCAAAGACCATATTTCCCCGATAAAAAGGTTCACCTTCACAAGATAATTCAAACTCAAACTTTTGAATAATTGCCCCTTGAATAGCGGTAGTAGAAAGGAGACGAACTTTATCCGTAATGGTTTTATTACGGAGGTCAATTTCTTTGAGAATTGTCCCCTGTCCATCTAAATTACGAAAATGAAGATCATCTTCTGGGAATAATAAAGTTGCTCCCATATAAACCCCTAAGAAAATACAAGGTTGACCTGCAATTTCAATGTAAGTACAGTAGGGCAAAGTGGGATAGGCATTATGGTTATAAAACCAAGCATTTTCTTTGACATCAAATTCGGTAATAATTTCCGATGGTTTTTGCAATTCATGACGTTTACCTTCGATGTCTAATACCCGACTGACTAACTGAAACTCCCCATTAGGTAAACGAACCGATTGACGATTTTCATAAATATCGAATTCTGATCCCAAACAAGCAGCCACTGCTCCTTTAGCAAAGGTTTTTAATTGGTTTTCATTAAATAAAACTGATGGCTGTTTTGATAATTGGGAAATATGGGGGAATGTTACTGACTCAATGGGTTGGAATATACTGGGAATGGTAGCTATTTTTTCTACCAGTTGAACACCAATACTTTTAATAGTAGCAATGGTTTTTCCGCCAAAAATAACATCCACATTAGCCAGAAGATAAGGTTGAGGAGAAAGTCCAATTTCTAACACCTCCATTTGATACATTAAAGTTCCATTTTGGGGAGTCACTTGTCCCCGAAAACGGGCTGCTTGGGTTTGATTAGGAATCACCTGAAAACGAGCATCTTTCGTGTGAGTTTGTAACCCTAACCATAAACAATAAAATTGCACCAGTTGGATACTTCCTTCAATCATTAAATTCCCCGGTAAAGTGGGGTCATTTTTAAAATGACAAGAATAATACCAGTCCTCAGGGGTGATCTGTTTTGATCCCACTGCTAACCCTAGTCCAGCTATTCCTCCTTGAGGATTTACCATCATCACTTTCTCTAACATTAAGAGTTTTTCTGGGGGTAATCTGAGGGAAGAATTTAAGCCATTTTGTTGATAGATTTTCCCTAAACAAGCCTCAATATTTCCTTGACTTAGATTAAGAAGTTCTTCTTTTTTGAAGAATGACTTAGAACAGGTTAAAAGAGGAATAAACTGTTGTTTTTTAATCAAGTTTCGTTCTTTTTCTTCAGCCTCTTTTAGCACAATTCCCTGTCCTTTTTCTAATTCTTCATCAGAAAAGAGTCCAGCACAACCGTCATGAAATTTCATCCAAACTTGATCGCCAATTAACACCTCTCCTTGGAAGAAAATTAATAAGCTATCATCAGTTTTAACCGAAGATGTGATCTTAACTCGACACCGTAACAACTTAACGTTTTCCGGTTGTTCAAATAAGAAGGTTGCAGATAAATCTAATAAACGGAAAGATCGTTTTCCTTGATTTTCAAAATCTGTCCCGATATAACTTAATAGCATCAGGAGTCCGTGGCCGGCTTCTTGACAAATTCCTACCGTTAATTGACCATCAACTGCATACCAAGCATCTTCTGGTACATCATATTCTGTTTCGATGAAACCTGATTTATAATCACCTAATTTTCCTTCTAATTGAGTCACCCGACTGACAAACAAAAAGGGAGGAGACGGCATTCTGACTCGTTGGGTATAATGATCAATGGGTTCATATTCTTGACCAAAAACCTTAGAGACTTTACCTTCAATAAATTCGAGGATCTCAGGTTGATCAAATAAACAAGGTTTAACGGTTTTAGGATGAGAAGAAATAACGCTTGTTCTTGAATAATCAACCGTAGAAATGGTTTGAACTTGGGAAAGAAGTTGAGTAGAAGAAGCGACTAAAACAGCGGCTTTTTGAGAAGCAGTATTTTCTCGAATAATTGAATTTTGTTGCTCAGTTTGGCGTTCAATATTAGCTTTGGGTGCTGTGGTTAACACTGTCTTAAAAATCGCCTCTAAGGTTTCTGCTTCATCTGTTAAATAAAGAGGGGATAAGTCTAGTTCTACCCCATGACTAATTAATTGTGCTAACATCTTAATAATGGTCGCTAAATCATCAGCACCTCGACGATTAATACACAATGCAAGATGCTCTTTTTGACCAAGAGTTTCTGATATCCAACGAGAACAACTTCCTCCTAATCCTAATTCTAGAAAAATTTTCACCCCGTCTTGATAATTGCGTTCAATTAAGCGAGGAAAATCTAACATTTGACACATTCCTTGACTTAAATGATCACCAATTTTCTCTTTTTCTAAGGTCAGAGAATCATAATGACAAGAGGAATAAAACATAGTATCAGGTGGTGTTCCCATTGTCACAGTATTTAGCTTAAGAAACTCATTGTATTCTGATTGCATAACTTCACAATGTAAAACCATATCAGAAGGCGAACGAAACCGATCACATTGTAATTTTTCAATCACCCGTAAACAACCTTGAGAATCTCCTGCAATCGCAACTTCTTGAGGGGTATTAATATGGGTTAAATAAACCTTACTTTCTGTTTTTAAACATTCCTGAACTGCTTCAGCTGTAGCCATTAAAACATAACTACTCCATGAATTTTCATCTATCGGTTGACCCCAATATTCTGCAACGGCTTGTTTAGCTCCCATTAAACGGGTATGAAATAGGGGAGAAGAATGAACAAATTGACTTCCTTGATCCGCATTTGGCCACACTCCTAATGAATACATCATGGTACTTTCTCCCATGCTATAACCGAAGGCGGCATCAGGTTTAATTTTAAAATATTTCTGCATAATTTCGGTGAATAAAACTGCAAAACCTGTTCCCGTTTCTAAGAGAGATAAAGGGTTAGCAATGAATTGGGTTTCTAGGGTTTCTAAGTCTTGTTTAGAAAGGGGAGATTGACGGCGAGGATAAAGAGAGTTTGCTTGAAAAAAGGTAGCAGGATCACTAATTAAACTCTCTGCTCTATCCCATAATTTAGGGAATAATTGAAAAAGATTTCTTCCCATTCCTAAATAGGAGTTAAACGCACCAGGATAAACAAAAGCGACTTTACCCACTTTTCCTAACCGTTTAGGGGTAAAATAACTTCCTTGGGGACTTTTCCAAGGCTTTCCTGTATGAAAGGCTTTATCAATTCCTTTTTTAGCCTGTTTAATTTCCTTTTGCAAAGCTTCTTTGTTATTCCCAACAATTGCTACAACATAAGGAGATTGAGAATTCTGTTGAAACTGAATAAAATTCTCTTTGGCAAGATGGGGTAAGGAGAAACTGTTTTCAATACTCTGGGTTAAGTTATCAAGCTGACTGTGTAAAGATGAACTATCATTTCCAGCGAGGGGAAATAGATAAAATGACGCATAGGGTAAATAGCCATTATCGGGTGTACTTTGAGGAGTTGCTTCCGATAAAATTAAATGACTATAAGTATTTTTTTGAGTGACTAAATTAAGCGCAGCATAGCGTTTTTTTTGTCCTTTTTCAAGAAACCAAGTAAGTGATACATCAGGTATATAAAAAGGACTATTTTGCCATTCTTGAGTAAGATTAGAAGTTAACAGTTGATCGGAAGCAGGAAGATAACGATTTTTTAAGCAAAGTGCTGTTTTAATTAAGCTAATTAAATCCTCAGTTATCCCTAAGTTATTATTATTCTCTTGGACTATTCCGACTGCACAAGTTAGGTTATTATGATTAGCATAATAAGCTTCTAATAACCCTTGATCTATCTCTGTTGAGGAAACAGCTAAATAACCAATATCTGAGGGGTGAATCTTAGCATTTTCAAATGCTTGCTGACAACTTTGTTTAATCGCAACTGATGGAGAAGATAAGGGGTTAACTATTTTACTAAAGCTATCAATAATTCCGTAAACAAGCGTACTATTATTGTTTGGGATTGTTTCATAATCTTTGAGGATTAAAGCTCCGCCAATAATAGACTCAGAATTCCTATTAAGCGCACTAATAATAACTGTATCAACTTCTTTGGCAGTTAAGAGAATTTGGGCTAATTCGAGAGACTTTAATAAAGAATCATATCCTTGGGTTAATTGAAAGGTAACAATGGAAAAATTCCATAATCTTTCCAATTGATAACTAATATTTTTAAGCTCAGTTTCTTGATTGTTGCTAATATTATTAGCAGTAATTAAAGCGACTTTTTTTCCTATCTTACAAGTACAATCTTTTAACCCTTGATCAGACATCTTTGATAAGATAGACCAAGAATGATCACTAATCGGTTGGTTAGAATAATCAAGGGAGTTTCCTTGATAAATTAAAGCTGATAGTTGTTGACTGGTTAACAGTTGATTAAAGAAGCCACTTAAGCCAGCGATCGCTAATTTGGACGGTTTCATAATATCTCCTGTGAAAATGTAAATAGGGTATCAATTGAGAAAAAATTACAAGCAAACGGTATTCGATGAATTCACCGTATTTTTAAGAAACAAAACATTAAGACAAGAACTCAAAGTAACCTCCATATTAGTTGCTTCTAAATAAATTTTACCTTGAGAATGATAAGATAGTGCATTAGCAATTACCTTAGTATCACTATGTTCATTAATGGATAATTTGATCCAAAATTCTTGATTAAAAGGGAGGGAACTAAACTGCTTAAGCTCATTTAGTTTTAGGGGTAAACTACCCGAATTGTAGTGTTTTCTGACCCAAACTAAAAGACATTGAAATAAGAGATCAGCCGTATAAGAATTAAAGGATTGAACGCTAAACTGTCCTTGATCTTGTGTAGAAATTGGAGGTAAGTAACAGTTAAAAAGAAGTTCGTTGTTATTAATTTCTAAGATTTTCTTAATTCCTTGAAATCTGGGCTGATGAAACAGAACTCCTTCTTGATAGGGTTGTAAATTAAGGGAAGGTTCCGTAACAGGCTGAATACTTTCCTCAAGTTTTTTCTCAGCTATTACTTGTTTAGTAATATTAATAATCGCCCGATAATGATAAAGGGGAATTCCTTTAGCGGTTTCACTCCAAATTAAGGCTTCAAATTTAATTTCATCTTCTGTTTTCTCAACTTCAGTCAGATCCAAACAATACAAATTAGCTAAACTTTTATCAAAGACAACTCCTTTAAGCACTTGATAGTTATGACAACTTAAAAAATGATATCCTGTGTAAAGTTGTTCACAACTATTAGTGATCCATGCTAACGCACACATCGCAGGTAAAACTGCATTTCCACCAATGACATGATCATAAACAAAAGGGTTTCCTTGTAACGTCAACCGACGATATAAACGGTAACTATGCTTTTGCGGTGTAACCAGTTTAGGAGGAGGAGAAATAGGGTTACTCATGACAATAATTTGAGGGGTTTTAGCTTGAGTTTGGGTTAATTCTTCTGCTAACATTTGCGCCCCTGTTTGTTGAGGAATGACCTTAATATTTTGCTGCTCAAATAACTGTTTAAGCTGTGGTGTCACCATTCCCCCATCCCAAGGACCCCACCCAATAGAAACAACATGACAGTTAGGATATTTTTGTTGAAGTAAATAAGCATATTTGTTCAAAATTTCGTTAGCTAAAGAATAGTCAGATTGACCGACATTGCCATAAAATGAAACAAAAGAAGAAAATAAGGCAATAAATTTTAATCGGTTAACTTCTACCGAATCTAATAAACTATTTAACCCATCAATTTTGACACTATAAACCTGATCAAAATCCTGTTCAGTTTTGTTTTCAATTAATTTATCGGCTAACGTTCCCGCACCATGAATAATGCCCGTAATCTGTCCCCAACGTTGAATAATCGGTCTTAAAGTTGCTTTTAGTTGCTGTGAATCGGTAACATTAACACTGCAATACTCGGCTTTTCCTCCTACTTCTTCAATCTCTGATAAGGTTTGCTTAATTTCACGACTTTGACAGAGTTGTTGATACAGTGCTTGAACTTTTTTCGGAGTTGGTTTTTCATTTTGAGTTGTTAAATGTTGCATAATTTGCTTCTTTAACTCAGACTCATCTTGACAAGAAAGACTCCATTCAGGTTCAGTATCTAAAATTTGCGAACGACCTAATAAAATAAATTTACAATGATATTGTTGCGCCAAATAGATAACGCATTGAGCCGTAATTCCTCGGCCACCACCACTGACAATAACCACAGAAGATGAATTAAGTTGAGTATCATTAATCATGGGGAAAATACCGTGTTAGTTGATAGTTGATAGTTAATAGTTAGTAGTTAATAGTTATTAGTTAGTAGAGATTAGCTAAAAATCGGAATTTATACCGCAATTCATCTAAATAAATATAATTATGTAGGGGCGCAAGCCTTGCGCCCAGCTAATTTTATTCTAACTATTAACTTTTCCCTATTTACTGCTAAAAGAAGCTAATTCACAAGTCAAAGTCATTCGACCTTTTGGGGTATAACCCACCTCTTGAATTAAGCTATTAGGATCATGTAATTCAGCTAAAACAATTTGAGCCGTTGTCATTTCATCTAAGTCGGGACTAATATCTAGAGCGCGACAGAAGACCGATTCCCACTCTAGATTTAAGGTTTTCGTTAAGCCAAATAAACCGCCACTAATAGGGCTAAATTCTCGTTTTCCACTGAGACCAAATTCTCCATCTAAACGGGTTAAGCTGAGAAAACAACTGCGTCCTTGACTGGCCGCTTGCGTCAGAGAAGATTTAAGATGTTTGGCTAGTAAAAACACTTGTTTAACAATCGCTTGATCGGTGTTAATTGAAGTCTCTTGATCTTGATTAAACCCCTGAGAGAGAGGATGTAAATGAATAAATGTGCCGATCAGTCCACAAGTTTTAAATATATCTCCCAATTGTGCTTGTAAATGTTCTTCACTTAAATGATTGAGAACAAAATGTCGAACCCCCGCAGGAAGAGAAGAACGCACAGGAATAAGGAATTGAGGGAAACTGAGAACCACAACTTGCCAGCCTTGGTTTAGCAAACTTTGAGCAACTTGGGCAGTAGTAGATGAACCATCATCGGTCACCAAACAGGTTTGATCAGGGGTTGAGGGAAAATCCCAATAATCAGGTGCAGCAAGGGGCTTCAGTTTCATTTGATAACGTCCAATATCACCGTGTTTTCGATGGTTAGACTGGGTAGAGGTAACAACTAAGCTATTTTTTTTTCTGTCACCATCATTTTCTCCCTTAAATACTGAACAATGTGGGCTAGGGTACGTTTTTCTGCTAACGCTTCAGGGCTAAGTTTGGGCAACCCAGAGAAAGCTTCTTGCAGACTTCCCATGATTTCTACCCGTTTGATCGAGTCAATGCCTAAATCTGCCTCTAAATCCATTTCTAATGCCAACATTTCCGTAGGATAGCCTGTTTTTTCACTGACAACCTCTAATAAGGCTTGACTCAGTGCATCATCTTGAATAGAGTCTAAAGAAGGTTCGCTCACTCCTGACACAGGTTCAGGTGTAGAGATGGGTGCAATGGGTTGACGAGGTTCTAAATAGTTGACAATGGGGGAAATGTGAACGGGTTCAGGTTCGGGAGTCCGTAAGGGTTGAGGTGCAGTGTTTAAAGGTTGAGGTTCTAGAGTCCGTAAGGGCTGAGGTTCAGACTTAAAAGGAGCAGGATCAGGAAAACTAAAAGAGGAAACCTCTGAATTTGGCCGATCAAATTTTGAATTCTCCGAAGCAGCAGCAGGAGTAGAGAGTTCGTCAATTTGAGCAACTACTGTTATCTCTTTTTGTTTTAATAACTGCAACACTGATTGAAAACTCTGAGATTGATGTTTAATGTACTCTTCGTGAACCTTGGCAAGACTCTGTTGATATTGGTAGAATGCTTGTAAAATAGGGTTGATGTTGTTAGAAATAGCGTTGTTCATAGTCATGGTTACAGTTTGATCTTGAGAAACAATAGATAAATTGAGTGTTGGAATTTCCTCTGAAAGAGGCTGAGAATCAGAAGGATAAGGGTTGACGGAAGGAATAGAGGCTAAAATTTCCTCGTTTTCCGACCCTTTCACTTCCTCACACTTAGATTCAACCGTTTGGGAATCAACTGACGGTTCTATTTCCGCAGGTGAATCAGGTTGTAATGCAGCTCCGATCAAAGCTCTGGTTTTATCGCTGATGTAGTTGGTTGCATTCAGCTTAAGGGTCATACCTTTGCGTTTGCTTGAGGAAGTCTTCACCGTCAAAGCTGCATTTTCCAGATCGTTTAACGGTAAACCTAAAACTCGAAGCTGCATTACTCCTTGTGACAGTTGAATATCACTGTCCTTTTGCCGACTGGGGTTGAGCGCAATGGCCAGATGAGGGCGATCGCCTAAGATCTGTTTAACTAAGTTAGTGAGAATTTGGCGCGGTCCAATTTCCACAAAGCAATATCCGCCTTGAGCATAAATATTTTCAATTTGTTGGACAAACTGAACCGAATTCAACAACTGAGCTTCTAAAAGCTGACGCATCCCTGATAAATCTTTGGGATAAGGGGCCGCCGTCACATTAGCATAAACCGGAAGTTGGGGCGCATGAAACGTCACTTGATCCAACGCTTTCCCAAAGGGTTGACTAGCATGACGTACTAAAGAAGTATGAAAAGCAGCAGACACGGGTAAAGGCGTAACCTGATAGCCTTGAGAGCTTAAAATCTTCTCAATAGTGGCAATTTCTGAGGCTAATCCCGATAATACCACCTGTTCAGGTGCATTATAGTTAGCAATCTGCACATTGGCCATTCCTTCAACCCATTGCGCTATCTGAGATACTTTCCCAGTCACCGCTAACATGGCCCCTTGAGGGGTGGCTCCTTTCGGTGCGGCCATGGACTGGCCTCTAGCTTGGATCAAGTAATGATAATCGTCGTCTGTGAAAACGCCCGCAGCCCAGAGTGCCGTTAATTCGCCAAAACTGTGACCCGCCACAAAATTTGGCTTAAATCCCGTCTTTTGCAACGTTTTATACAGTCCTACACTGAAAGCCCCGATCGCAGGTTGAGCATTTTCCGTCCGTTGCAGTAAAGAGGTTTGCCGTTTTTCGTCCACCTCGTTAAAGGTAGGAATCGGAAATACTCCTGCTGAAAGGGGCGTTAAACCCGCTTTAGCTCTCAATGTATCCAATTTTTGATAAGCGGTTTGGATTTCTGGGAAATTTAGGGCAATTTCTCGACCCATATTCAGGTATTGAGAACCTTGGCCGGGGAACAGTGCTACGACTTTTCCCTCAAGTAATAACCCCGTCTTACGGTAATAAATACCTTGGGGATGTTCCCATGCCTCTGCTTGAGGCTGTTTTTGCAACTGTTTAACGGCTGCTTGCAGTAATTTAATAGCTTCAGCCAAGGAAGTCGCAACAAAGCCCACTCTAGCAACCTTTAAGGGAAGTTGAGCCGATTTGCTTTGATTTTGTAGTTCAATATAAACTTGTAACCCTTGGGGAGATTGCAACTGTTCTAGAGCTTTTTGACAAGTTTGTCTTAATTCTTCAGGATTTTGACCCCAGAGTAAAATTGATTGGGGACGGTGATGAATTCGATTTTCTCCTTGGGGTAATTTGGGCGTATATTCTTCTAACACCACATGATAATCAGTTCCCCCAAAGCCAAAGGAACTAACCCCGGCTCGTCTCGGTGTCTCTCCTTTGGGCAACCAAGGACGGGTTTCGGTGTTGAGATAAAAAGGCGAGTCTTCAATCTTAAATTTAGGGTTGGGTTCGGTAATATTAATGGTAGCAGGAAGAATTTTATGATGTAAGGCCAAAGTCGTTTTAATTAAACTTGCAGCACCCGCCGCCGCCTTGGTATGACCAATTTGAGATTTGACACTACCCAGAGCAATCGTTTGCTTTTCTGCGTTATTTTCGCTAAAAACCTCATTCAGGGCTGTAAATTCACAAAAATCTCCTGCTGGTGTTCCAGTACCATGGGCTTCAACTAACCCCAAGGTAGCGGGAGAAAATCCAGCCTCTTGATAGGCGCGCCGTAAGGCTCTAACTTGACCTTCAGGACGCGGTGCATAGATACTTTTAAAACGACCATCACTAGCAGTCCCGATGCCTTTAATCACTGCATAGATGCGATCGCCGTCTCGTTCTGCATCCTCAAGCCGTTTAATCACCAGCATTCCCAATCCTTCCCCTACCATCATGCCATCTGAGGTAGCATCAAAGGGATTGAGACAATCTTTCTTAGAAAAAGCCGGAGTTTTGCTAAAACACATATAGTTAAGGATGGAATTATCCGTGTCAAACCCCCCTGTAAGCATCATGTCACAACGGCCTTCGATTAATTCACTGATCGCCATTTTTAAAGCACTTAAGGAACTCGCACAGGCTGCATCCACCACACAATTAGTTCCTCCCAAATCAAAGCGATTAGTAATACGACCTGCTACGACGTTTGGTAACATACCAGGGAAAGAATTTTCTTGCCAAGGCACATAGGACGCCTTCATATTTTCGATAATTTTGTCGGTTTGTTCTTGAGATAAACCACTTTTTTGGCAAATTTTCTTCCAGAGAGGATATTGCAGACGACTGGTTAAGGGAGTAATGCTTTTCCAGAGGCCACTTCCTCCTAAAATAACCCCTGTTGTTTCTCGATTAAACTCTTTTCCTTGATCATAACCTGCATCTTCTAAAGCTTTTTTAGCCATCACTAAACCAAGTAAATGAGCCGAATCTAAAGCTTCTAACGTATCAGGTGGCAGACCAAATTCTAAAGGGTCAAAATCAATTTTTGGCAAAAAGCCACCCCATTTACCATAGGTCTTATCAGGTGCTTTCGGGTCTGGATCATAGTAATCTTCTAAATTCCATGCGCTTTCTGGCACTTCAGTGATTCCATTCACTTTACCGAGAATATTTTCCCAATATTCTTGTAAATTCTTGGCTTTAGCAAATAAGGCCGACATTCCAATAATAGCGATCGGTGTTTTTTGTAAAGCAGTTAGGGTAGAGGTTGAGGATTGAGCAGACATTGTAGGTGTGTTCTCCAATCAATAATATAGCAGTCTGTAGAAACAACGAATAGTTCTTAAAGAATGAACGAAGAATTGTTTGATTACCTTTAGTTTCAGTTTAGGCAGAGCTACCCGTTTATGCAATGGATGATCTACTCTCAAAAATGGATGATTTTTAGTAACCGTTCAGGGGGGGACAAAATCTGGTAAGTAGAGTAGTCCATCACGCTCTTTGTAACGCCAATTCAGACTTGAATTGGCGTTATTCATCGATATAAAATCTATATTTCTGAACTTACCCCATACATATCTACTACAATAGCCGAAAACCCTTATCCATCAATGGATACACCCATTAACCTTCCTTAATGTACCCATGTAATTTGGGCTCTTCGTTACCCTTTATGCTAAATCAACAGACAAGATGCCAAGACAACATACTTCTAACCCAAAAATTCCGAAAGTTTCTAAAGCCA
>MTBT01000083.1 GCA_002282935.1 Microcystis sp. LSC13-02
ACACAAAAAAAAGATCATCGTTGTGGGTTAAATTGACTCATTTACCCGTTTTAATGAGGATTACCTTCTAGGTGTGGCAAGGGTTTCAACCATTGCTGCCCAAAAAAGCACAGAATAACCCAATATGAAATTCAGCAAAATCGCTGTAACCATTGTAACATCGTTGTTAAATAAAAATCTTTCTCAATTAATTTTTAAGAATTTATAAATATTGCGGAATGTTAATTTAAATATTCTCAAGTTTTTGGAGTCAATCAATAATTTTTGCTTATCTTTGTCGAACATTGGGTTAGAAGTCAGGAGTCGGGAGATAGGGTGATAGGGTGATAGGGTGTTGGGGTGTTGGGGTGTTAGGGTTTTAGTTGAAATTCCCCCACTTCCCCACTTCCCCACTTCCCCACACCCCACTTCCCCAATGCCCAATCAAGGTTGGATTTATCGAGATAAAATTAGCAAAAATCAGGACGGATTAAGCTTATTAGCTTACTATACGGGCAAATATTGCCATTCTAGCCCAGAAGAATGGCTCGATCGCATTTTATCAGGAGCAATTCTAGTCAACGGTCGTCCCGCTTGCCCCGATACAGTCTTGGAAATCGGGCAGCAATTGACCTATCAGCGCCCGCCTTGGACAGAACCGGATGTGCCGCTCTTTTTTGAGGTACTCTACGAGGATGCCGAGGTGTTAGTGGTGGCGAAACCTTCGGGATTACCGGTGTTAGCGGGGGGTGGATTTCTCGAACATACTCTTATCCATCTGGTACATCAGCATTATCCCGATATCACTCCCTATCCAATTCATCGTCTTGGTCGCGGCACTTCGGGCATAGTCTTAATGGCTAAATCAAAGCCCGCTAGAGCTAAATTGAGTCAACAGATGCGGGAGGGGAAAATTACTAAAATATATCGAGCTTTAGTGGTTCAGGGCGACATACCAGATAATTTTACTATTAATCAAGCGATCGGGAAAATCGCCCATCCCATTTTAGGCCATGTTTACGGTGCGCTCACAGATGGGTTATCGGCCCGCAGTGATGGTCGAGTCTTAAAAAAACATCCCGATAGTACCCTATTAGAAGTAAGAATTTTTACGGGCAGACCCCATCAAATTCGCATTCATCTGGCCTTTTTTGGCTATCCTTTAATCGGTGATCCATTGTATGGTCTGGGGGGATTACCGCGGCCGGATGCAGTACCGGGAGATTGTGGTTATTATCTCCATGCCAATCAAATCGTTTTTAATCATCCCAGTACAGGCAGAACAATCCCTATTTCCTGTCAGCCGCCAGCAGAATTAGTGGATAGGGAAAATCTGGAAATCTAGCCATATTTTCACCCCCCCAAACCTGATCGCCAGCGATCACTAAAAGACCACTTCGGTAATCACACCCTCAATCGCCCCGAACCGAGAGCGAGAACCTAAGACAATTGGATACAATATTGTCAACAAGCATTAAGCGATTTAAACTATCGATCGAAGGTAAAAGTCCCGAAGTTATCGAAATCTAGGGGGAGACAAAAACAAGCATGGGTAGAGTAGTAGGCATTGATCTAGGGACAACTAACTCCGTCGTCGCCGTGATGGAAGGCGGAAAGCCAGTGGTCATCGCCAACTCGGAGGGCATGAGAACCACCCCTTCTGTGGTCGGTTTTAATAAAGATGGGGAGTTAGTGGTCGGTCAAATGGCCCGGCGACAAGGGGTACTCAATCCCCAAAACACCTACTATGGAGTCAAACGCTACATAGGTCGTCGCTACTCGGAATTAAACCCCGAATCGAAGCGCGTCCCCTACACCATCCGCCGGGATGAGATGGGCAATATCAAAATTAAATGCCCCCGTCTGCAAAAAGAATTCGCCCCCGAAGAAATTTCCGCCCTAATTTTACGCCGATTAGCCGAAGAGGCCAGCCGTTATCTGGGGGAAGAAGTTACCGGGGCCGTAATCACCGTCCCTGCCTATTTTAATGACTCCCAACGTCAAGCCACCCGGGATGCGGGCCGAATTGCGGGGTTAGAAGTGCTGCGGATTCTCAACGAACCCACCGCCGCCGCCCTGGCCTACGGTCTCGATGAACAGGAAAGCAAGAAAATCCTCGTTTTTGACCTGGGAGGCGGTACTTTTGATGTTTCTATCTTGGAAGTGGG
Organism: Microcystis sp. LSC13-02; assembly: GCA_002282935.1. GTDB lineage: Bacteria > Cyanobacteriota > Cyanobacteriia > Cyanobacteriales > Microcystaceae > Microcystis. The sequence continues at coordinate 2,148 of MTBT01000083.1, forward strand.
TGACGGCGTTTTTGAGGTGAAAGCCACCAGTGGCGACACCCAATTAGGCGGAAATGATTTCGATAAAAGAATCGTCGATTGGTTAGCCAATCAGTTTTTGGAACAGGAAGGCGTGGAGCTGCGCCAAGACCGGCAAGCCCTACAAAGACTCACAGAAGCGGCAGAAAAAGCCAAAATAGAACTGTCTGGGGTCAGCGTCACCGATATTAATCTGCCCTTTATCATCGCCACGGAAGACGGACCCAAACACATCGAAACTCGCCTGAGTCGGTCCCAATTTGAGGAATTATGCGGCGATTTAATCAGTCGTCTCAGTCGTCCTCTCAAACGCGCCCTTTCTGATGCCGGTTTGTCCCCCGTCCAACTAGACGAAGTGGTACTGGTGGGCGGCGGCACGCGGATGCCGGTGGTTAAGGATTTGGTGCGGAGTTTTATCGATAGGGAACCCAATCAAAATGTTAACCCTGATGAGGTTGTAGCGGTCGGGGCGGCTATTCAAGCGGGAATTTTGGGCGGCGAGGTCAAAGACGTGCTGCTCCTCGATGTTACCCCTTTATCCTTGGGTTTAGAAACCATCGGCGGTGTGATGAAAAAGTTAATCCCCCGCAATACCACTATTCCCGTCCGCAGAGCTGACCTTTTTTCCACTTCCGAAAATAATCAAACTGTGGTGGAAATCCACGTTTTGCAGGGGGAAAGGGAAATGGCCAGCGATAATAAATCCCTGGGACGTTTTAAATTAACCGGTATCCCCCCCGCACCCCGGGGTATTCCGCAAGTGCAGGTGTCCCTCGATATAGATGCTAACGGTATTCTACAAGTCACCGCTAGGGATAAAATGACCGGACGGGAGCAAAGTGTCACCATTCAAGGCGCTTCTACCCTCAGCGAAGGGGAAATTAACCGCATGATCGGCGATGCTGCCCGATTTGCCCAAGCAGATCGTACCCGTCGCGAAAAGGTCGATAAACGCAATCGCGCCCGCTCTCTGGTGGATCAAGCCCAACGACGCTTAAAAGATGTTACTCTCGATTTTGGTAATGAGTTTACCCGTTCCTATCGTCGTCAAATTGAGTCTTTGAGTACGGAAATTATCGACGCTTTGGAGAAAAATGATGACCGTCGCATTGATCGCGCCCAGGCCGATCTACAGGATGTTATCTATGAATTAAATCGCGAGGTACGGCTACAATACGACGAGGAAGATGAGGGCTTTTTTAGCGCTATTCGCAAGACTTTTACCGGGGATAAGGAAGATGATCTTCCCTCCGAACCGCGCCGCGATCGTTATCGCCAGGATTATCGTCCCAGTACACCGGGTTATCAAAGTGATTATCGACCCAATTATTCGGCTAATCAAGATAGTTATCGCCCCCGCAATCAGGACAATTACTACAATGGCCGCGATAGCGATTGGCAAAGTCCCCCCCGTTCGGAGGAAAAAAGTTATAACAATAGTAAAAGTAACCGCAGCGGCGGCAATCGTTCCCGCAATGTTCCCCCCCAAAATAACTGGGATGATGACGATGATGATTGGTTTTAATCAGTGATCAGTAAACAGTAAACAGTAAACAGTAATCAGTAAAAAGACAGTGGGAAACTACTATTTAATACTGCTCGCTTAATACATACTGCTCACTTAGAACTCAAATCTGATAACTGATAACTGATAACTGATGACTGATAACTGATGACCGATAACTGATGACTGATAACTGAATATATGCCACAATTAGTTGATTATTATGATGTTTTAGGAGTATCTCGCACGGCTACCGGTGACGAGATCAAAAAGGCTTTTCGACGACTGGCGCGTCAATATCATCCTGATGTTAATCCGGGGGATAAATCGGCCGAAGAAAAGTTTAAAGATATTAATGAAGCTTACGATGTTCTCTCCGATGAAGAAAAACGGGTTGAGTATAATCGTTCCTTGACGGGGATTAAGCGCCGCGGGATACGTCCGGGGGAAAAAGCGAATAGTAACGGTAATGGAAAAATCCCCCGTACAGAACAGGATTTATGGAAGTTTAGAGATTTTAATAACCTTAATACTAAGCGCGCTAAAATTGCCTCCTCTCCCCGTTTAACTCGTCGAGATGTGGAGGCGAAATTGACTTTACCTTTGGAGAAAGCTTATCAAGGTGGCAGACAAAGAATTCGTCTGGAAGATGGTAGATCAATAGAGGTTGATATGCCGGCAGCCATGATCGATGGGCAGAAAATTCGTCTCAAAGGTCAGGGTATTGAAGGGGGGGATTTATATTTAAAAATAACTATCGCTAGGCATCCTTTTTTTAGGATTCAAGGTTCTGATATTGTCTGTCAAGTACCGATTACTCCTAGCGAGGCAATTGTGGGCGGTTTTGTGGAAATTCCTACCATTGACGGTTTAGTTAAAATGATGATTCCTAAGGGATTAAAAAGTGGTCAAAGATTACGTTTGGCTAACAAAGGTTATCCCACTTCCCAAGGAGAAAGGGGCGATCAATTAGTGGAAATTCTATTAGTTAATCCTCCCAATCCTAGCCCAGAAGAATTAGAACTTTATCAAAAAATACGGGCGATCGAAACTTTTAATCCTCGTCAAGGTTTATAAAGATTATGCTAGGTGGGTTACGGCAAATTTGAAATTTTTTGTCAAAAACATAACTTGTCCTCGCCTAACCCACCCTACACCTTAATCCCGCTTGATTATGACCAATATAATTGACACAATTAAACCTTTTTATCCTCTAGCTTTCAAGGCTATTCGGGGCAATTTAGAGGGAACACAAAAACAATTATTAAATACTCTGCAAAAAATCGATCGCTCGCGAGGCGGATTTTGGGGACAATGGTTAATCTCACAATTATCAGAATCCCTCAGTTTTAGCGATTCTCGCCTATCTCAAAGCCTCTGGGGGTTAAATTTCCCCAATCCTGTCGGATTAGCGGCAGGATTCGATAAAGACGGTTTAGGGGCAGGACTTTGGCATAGTTTCGGCTTTGGTTTTGCCGAGGTGGGTGCTGTCACCCTAGAAGGGCAACCGGGCAACCCCCAACCGAGATTATTCCGTTTACCAGAAGATTTGGCTGGATTAAACCGTATGGGGGCAAATAACTGCGGTGCGCCAGTTCTAGCGGCAACCCTCCAACAATCTTGGCAACGACAACCCCGACAGATTCCCATCGGCATTAACCTCTGTAAATCGAAAAATACGCCCCTAGAAAAGGCCCCGGAGGACTATTTAGGCAGTTTTCGCTATTTATTCCCCCATGCTGATTATTTTGTCGTTAATGTTAGTTCTCCCAATACTCCCGGTTTACGTTCCCTGCAAAGTGGTGAACAACTCGATAAAATCCTCGACATTTTACAAACAGAAAATCAAGGCAGAAAACCCCTATTAGTGAAAATTTCTCCCGATTTAGAATGGGAAGATATCAGAACAATTATTGACTTAGCTGTCTCCTATCAATTAGCGGGAATTGTCGCTACTAATACCACCACTAAACGCACGGGATTAAAAACCACAATTCTGCCCGAAACTGGTAAACCAATCACGGAAGAAGCAGGGGGAATTAGTGGCAAACCTTTGCGGGAACGTTCCACGGAAGTGATCAGTTTTATCTATCGGCAAACCCAAGGCAATTTACCAATAATTGGAGTGGGAGGCATTTTTTCTCTCGATGATGCTTGGGAAAAAATTACCGCCGGTGCCAGTTTATTACAGATTTATACCGGTTGGTTATATCAGGGTCCTTGGCTAGTATCAAATATTTTACAAGGATTAACAGAAAAACTAGAGGTCAATGGGTTGACTAATATTAATCAAGCGGTGGGAATTAATAATAGACCTCTGGAAAAAATCAAAAATCTTCCCTTAGGGAAAGAGTCACGGGACAGTATTAAGGAGTCAGAATAAGCAAAAGAAAGACATTGTTTACTAGGCTCGATGATTAAATGACTATTGTTAATAGAAAGAATCTAGGTCGTGAGCATCCAGCTTTTTTACAATTGTTTGCATAAATATTAATAATTATGACAAAGCATCAGTTCTTAAAGAGTTTTTATTCTGGGCTTATCAATCCCTTAATAAAAGCCTTCTAATCTCAAGAGAGAACGTTTTGTTTCCTTGAGATTAGAGGAATAAAAAATTAATGATTGCTTCACATTCTAACCGCAAAAATGTTCTAGCGGCAACTCTGCTAACAGTGGGAATTTCCCTGATAAACGTACCGACGGTTTTAGCGCAAGCTCATACTAATACAGGCGGACCGCAGGTGACAGGATTGAATGGTTATAAATATACGCCCCTATTTACAGTGGGTGAAACCATCAACAATTACACTCCCATCGGTATTCTTGATGGAATTGGCGTTATCGATCTAGGAAATGGGACGATTCGTGCCTTGGTCAACCACGAAGTTAGAAATAACCAGGGAGCCTCTTATACCCTGAATCCGGGTACTGCTAACCAGCTTTCCGTGAGAGGAGCAAGAATCAGTTACTTTGACATCGACACCAGTAGTCGTCAAATTATCGGTTCTGGATTAGCCTTCGATAAAATCTACGATCGCTCTTACAATCTAATCACCAGTACCAGTCAATTTGAACTCGCTCCCACCATTGGAGGTTTAGATCGTTTTTGTTCTGGTGCCGCTTTCGGTCGTTATTCCTTCGGTCAAGGGATCGGTTTTGAAGATAATATCTACTTTGCTGGAGAAGAAACCAGCAACGGGACTCAATGGGTTCTCGATCCTAGCAATTTCGATATCTGGGCTGCCCCAGAAATGGGTCGCGGTGCTTGGGAAAATTGGACAGAAATTGATACAGGTAGAAGTGATCGCATTGCGATGATCGGGGGTGATGATACCGAGTCCGCGCCTCTCTATCTCTACATTGGGGAGAAAAACGGGGTCGGAGATGGTAGTTTTCTCGATCGCAATGGTCTCAAACAGGGCAAACTGTATGTTTGGGTAGGCGATGAAGGTGTGGATCCCCGGGACTTTGCCGGTACTGGTAACACCAGCGCTGGACGATGGGTAGAAGTGGTGAACGAGGGAAATGGGGTTGGTTTTCTCAACGGTTTTGCCACCGATAGCAATCTTCGCGCCCAAGCGGACGCTTTAGGAGCTTTTTCCTTCTCCCGTCCGGAAGATGTCTCGACTAATCCCAGTGATGGTTCCCAAATTGTTCTTGCTTCCACCGGACGCAGTTCTTTATTCAATGGGGCCGATAGCTGGGGAACTGTTTATATCTTCGATAATAATCTGGTTTTCGATCAAAACGGCAATCTCGACACCGCTGCTTCTAGCGTCAGCGCTCGCATTCTCTACGATGGTAATGATGCGGGTGGCGGTCAATTTAGCGGTCCCGATTTTGGGGTGAGAAGTCCCGATAACCTCGATTGGTCCGATGACGGTACTATCTATATCCAAGAAGACCGTTCTTTCTCTGATTTCGGTCAACCCTCTGGAGAAGAAGCCTCGATTTGGCGACTTGATGCCACCACTGGACGAGCGACACGAGTAGGTCAGATCGATCGTAGTGCTAGTTTACCAGGTGGTCAAACCGACAGCAGCCCCAATGATTTAGGTAACTGGGAAACTTCGGGGATTTTGGATATTACTGAATTCTTTCCCAGCGCTCGACCAGGAGAAAAAATTCTGATTCTCGACGTGCAGGCCCACAGTGTGCGAAATGGCAGCATCGGCGGTCCTAATAATCTTGTCGAAGGTGGTCAATTAGGTTTATTAACTGTCCAAACCCCGGAACCGACTCTCCTCTTTGGTTTAGGTTTCTTTGGTTTATCTGCCTTGGCATTAAAACGGAAACAAGGCTAAAACGATAATTTCTTGTATTTTAGGGGGTTGAAAAAATTCAGCCCCTATTTTTTATCGTTTTTGGCTCTCTTGGACATTGGGTGAAAAATGTTCACAATGTCACATTATGGGCGCAAGCTTTGCGTCCCTACTGCCGCGCGTGGTATGATTTGTAGGGGTGTATAGCGTACGCCTTTTCTTCGATAAGATTTGCTGATCACCATAACTCCAAGAGAGCCTCATTTTTCATAATACCTCTTGCGTAATTAATTTTTTAGGGTTCAAAAACGGCAAAAATAAGGATTAAATTGCATAAAATCTGTAAATAGGGTCTGCTGAATAATGGTAAAACCCTTTTAAAATAAAGCTTTTGACCTGTTAAAGTCCGATGTTAGTGCAAGAAAATAGGATTGACAAAGCCTGAAACTCCTGACTCCTGACTCCTGACTCCTGACTCCTACCACCACCGAAAAACTTTTTCAGCAGACCCTACTTAGTAATCAGAAATTCATCAAGAATCAAAGATTCTATGATTCTATTTTGTCTATCTCATGTCCAGTTTCATGATAAAATTAGCCTTTTATGGTCTTCATATCAACAATATTTGATCATTCTAAGCTGTACTGTATTTAAACTGCGTATTGGATATTTTAGTACAAAAGAGCAAACTACCTCCCCCCGCTCCCCTACAGTCTTAACGAGTAAATTAGATAGTCAACAGCTTAGTACCTCCAGAAGCTATAATAATAATTAAAGCTTACTAAAGATTAACCAATTCTCTAGAAACTACAACCAGAGACAAATCGATCGCCAAGTATTGAACTTTTTAACCAAACCACAATTCTATGTCAAAAAAATCATTTTTACCCGGTTGTTTAGTCGTCTTAGGACTAACAGCAGTAACCGCAGGAGGTGTCTATCTTTATCTACGAGGACAACTACCTTGGCAAAGATTCACCCCCTTAGAATCGGCAAAAGTTATCCCAGAAACTGCCTTTGCTAGTAGTTTTGTCTCCACGGATGCAAAAGCTTGGTCAGTGTTAGCTAAATATGGTACACCTGAATCACGAACTGCGGTTAGTCAAGGACTAGAAGAATTACAAAAAAATATCTTCACCGATAAGATTGATTATCAACGGGATATCGAACCTTGGATCGGTAGTATCAGCTTTGCTTTTCTTCCGGCAACTAAACCGGGGGAATCGGGAATCTTAACAGTTATCGGGATCAAAGATAAAATTAAAGCGTCGGAATTCGAGAAAAAACTAGGACAACAAGTTAATCGCAAAACTAGCACCAGTGACTACAAAGATATTAAAATTACTGCTATAGATTGGCAGGATAACACCACCATTTATACTGCCGTTGCGGGGGATTTTTTGTTGATATCCTACGATAAAAAGGTGTTAGAATCGGCGATCGATACCTACCGAGGACAGCCATCTTTTAGCAGTAAACCAGAAGTGAGAAAACTGCTTTCCCAATCCCTCAACCTACCCAATACCCTAGCGACAATTTATATCGATGATTATGCCGGCATCTTGGGAGCAGATGCTAATTTATCCCCCCAAAGTCGGCAAGAATTAGCAAAAATTCAAGATATTGTCGCGGGAGTGGGTGTCACCGATACGGGATTACAATTACAAATGGTGGCTAAACTTGCTCCTGAAACTATTTCTACCCTACCTTCCCCTAGCAGAAATCAAGTTTTAAATTATTTCCCCGGAGATACCATCGCAGTCTGGAGCGGTAATAATCTTAAACAGGGATGGGAAGAAGTAGAAAAACAGTCCCAAACTAACCCAGAATTACAAGTTTTTCTGCGTCAGATCCGTGAGAATTTTCAGATGGCAACCCTTGACGCGGATAAAGAAGTTTTTAACTGGATGGATCGAGAATTTGCCTTTGGAATTATCCCCAACCAGCAAGCGGTGGGAGGGTTAGGTTTTGGGGGAATGATGATCTGGCAAACCGGCGATCATAAAGCGGCAAAAACTACCATCGAGAAGTTAAATCAATTGGTAAAAACTGTTCCTGTTATCACCATAAAAAACAGTCAAATTTCCGGTGAAGATGTGACTGAATGGAAAGCGGAAGAACAAGCGATTTTAACCTATGCTTGGCCTAATAATGATACCTTAAAAATGACCGTCGGAATTCCCTATCAACCCCAACCGAATCAACCGATTAGCCAAAGTGAGAATTTCCGAGTATCTACCGCTAATCTACCCAAGAATAATCTCGGTTATTTCTTCATCGATGTGGAGCAAATTATCGCTAAAGCGGGAGGAATTAATAATCTTCCTGCCACGGAATTAACCCCGGAAACAAAAGCCTTTTTAGAATCGGTACGCGGGATCGGAATTACTGCCACTATGCCTGATAAAACCACCAGTAAAATTGATGTTTTATTTTCCCTGAAACAAACTCCCTAAAAAGTAACCGACTAGATAAAGCGATCCACAGAGAATTATCTGACTATCGGCAGATTCTTGGATGGCTTTTTTTAGTCCTAAAAATACATCGGAACAAGTCTCTAGGTGAGATAATTTTGGACAAATTGAAGCCGCTAATTCCGCTAATGTTTCAGGATTGGCACTGCTATGATCTGGCACAGGAACTAAATATAAACTATCGCCTTTTCTTAATAAAGCTTGGAATATTTCCTGATGATCTTTGGTCGATAAAATTCCCATCACCCAGATAATTTTTGGGGCTTTTAAACTATCTATATACTGCCTTAAACCAATAGCAGCAGCAGGATTATGAGCGCCATCTATTAAGATTTCTCGCTGACACCAATTAACGGTTTGTAACCGTCCTAACCAGCGAGTTTTTGCCATTCCTTCTTGCACGACTTCATCGCTAATTTGCCAACCTTGCTGACGTAAAATATTAACAACAGCGATCGCTAGAGCCGAATTAGTTAATTGAAAATCTCCCGCTAAGGATAAAGGATATTCTAACCCTTGATATTTAGCGCGATTATCGGCAATTTTCTCGGCAGCTTCTACCCATACCGTCGGACAATTTAACAGCTTGATTCTCTCCCTAACTACCCCCTGCGCTGATTCCGGTAATTGTCCGATAACTGCCGGACAATTCGCTTTTAATATCCCCGCTTTCTCCCCGGCAATATCCGCAACCGTGGGACCTAAATTTTGCCAATGTTCCCGACTAATAGAAGTGATGACAGTAACTAAAGGTTGAGCGCAGACATTAGTCGCATCTAATCTTCCTCCTAAACCCACTTCCATCACGGCAATATCCACCTTTTCCTGAGCAAAATACAGCCAAGCAGCGGCAGTAATTACCTCAAATTGAGTAGGACTTTCCTGCTGGGGATCGATACGCGATTGTATATACTTAAGCAGGTTTTCTAAAGTCGCAGTTTCAATATTTTCGCCATTAATAGAGATTCTTTCCGTCCAATCAATTAAATGGGGAGAAATATAACGTCCGACTTTGTAACCAGCAGTGCTGAGAATAGAGGATAGATAGGCACAAACTGAACCTTTGCCATTAGTTCCCGTGACATGAATAATCGGAATTTTATCTTGGGGATTGCCTAAAATCTCCAGCAGATTTTTTATTCTTTCTAAACCGAGATTGACACCAAAACGCTGAAAAGGTTGCAGTAAAGAATCGATAGTCATGGTCGGTAAACTATAAATAAAGGAATCCGGGTAGGAGCATCGATCCTACCCGCACGGATGACCCTTTCTGTGGGTAGTAATGTCTAAAGTTTGACTAAAATGCTCGGTTCTTTTTGGATCGGTAAAACATCAAGAGAGTCAATATTAGCGCAGTATTTTAAATCTTCTTGACAGTGGAGACGCAAAAGGCGCTGACCGTGACTACAACTGTGGAACATTCCTAAAAGATCATTTTGCCATTGACGATAAAGAGCGATCGAGGCAATAACCTCATCATTCCCGATCGCCATTTGCCCCGATTGTTCTTGTAGCGCATCGGCGATCGCTCCAGCACAGGCCGTATCTTCCAGAGAATAACCCCCTTCCCAACCAGAGCCAACAATCCAGACGGTATCGGGCTGCTTATCCAATAGGTAATTAACGGCAGCTTGCCGATTAATCATGGCCGCAGTGATCACGATCGGGGATTCTTCCACTCTTTGCAGAGCGCGAGTGCCGTTAGTGGTGCTGATAAACAGACGACGACCTTTCATTAAATCAGGGGTACAATCGAGGGGAGAATTGCCCAGATCGCAGCCTTCCACTTTCGCGCCACCTCTTTCTCCTGCCCGGAGACGTTTTTCCGGTTGCCAGCTATCACTCACCTGCATCAGGGTTTTCAGATCGCTAAAAGTTTGCACTGCTTCCGCACCGGCATTGAGGGCAGTGGCGATCGTGGTTGTCGCTCTTAAAACATCGATAACGACGGCGCAATCGGGTAGAGTATGGACGGGGGTAAGTTCGGGAGTATGATAAATGAAAACCTGCACGAGTTATACCAAGTAAAAAGTAAAAGGGGAAATAAGCTCAACATACCGCCGCTCGGCGTCGCGCTGGCAGAAGAAAGACAAGGCCGATTTTATCACGATGGATGTCAGCTAGTTAAGCTGTTCGTCATTCAAATTGCTGGTGGAGATCAGGCAAGGGGGGGCTAATCTCAGAATAAGCGGTTTAAATACGTCTTAGCTTATCACTTGAAATGCCCACGCGGATCACAAAATTGGCCAATTGTCAATAGGGTTTGAGCTGCTCTCACCCTGTCGCTCGTCATGACGAAATGTTATAATTAACAATTATTATGCCTGCTAACTTCAAAATTCATGTCTGCTAAAGATCGTTTTCATGGTGCAGTGAGAAAAGGATTAGAAAAAGAGGGTTGGATCATTACGGATGACCCTTTAAGGATTGAAGTGGGTGATGTAGAAATGTATGTCGATTTAGGAGCAGAGCAACTGATAGCCGCAGAAAAAGACAATGAAAAGATAGCCGTTGAAATTAAAAGTTTTATCGGTAAATCCAGTATTTCAGAATTTCATACTGCTATTGGACAATTCTTTAATTATCGTGTTGCTTTAGAAGAAAAAGAACCTAAAAGACAGTTATATTTAGCTGTTCCCTTAGATATTTATTATAGTTTTTTTGAATTGCGATTTATTCAAACTGTCGTTAAACGATTTCAAATTTACCTGATTATTTATGATCCGATTGGGGAGGTAATTGTCGAATGGAAAAATTAGAACAATATCGTCACTATGTCAAGCAAGTCATTACTGAATATTCTCAGCTAGGTTCATCTAAAGATCCGATTGAACAACAATTGATTTTTGATACAGTTGGCGATCACTATCAATTGATGTATGTTGGCTGGAAAAATAGACGAAGATATCATGGTTGTGTTTTGCATCTCGATATTAAAAAGGGTAAAATCTGGATACAACATGATGGCACTGAGGTAGGAATTGCCAATGAATTAGTTAATTTAGGCGTTCCTAAAGAAGATATTGTTTTAGCCTTTCATGAACCCCTAGTCAGAGAATATACAGGGTTTGCGGTGGGTTAATCTTAATCCGAGAAAAGCGCCAAACTCACCTAACCTAATCATAGCTTAGGCGACAAACAAGATCGGCAAGAGATTTCCATTTTTTTACCTTGCTGATCTCTGTATTTCTTTGTTAACAAAACTTAACAATTATCGGCAAAATTTTGCTTGCTTTTGTCGGCAGATTTTGAGATAATATTTTTAAAAGATTTTATTCATAATGGGAATCTGTGCGTTTTTAAAAATTTTGCACGGATTTCCATTATAAGAAAAGCATAGCGCAAGCCGCCGGCAAAGTCAAGTCTTTTCCCATTAATTAGGGAAGGTTTTTGAGCCACTAGCTTGAAAATCTTGCAGCTGCTTGGCCAAACAGGCCGCCAAACCCCTTACCTCGTCTATATTTTACATTTATTCAGCCAACCCTACCTAAATCTCTGCTGAAGGTGGAGAGCAAAGGCTGTTTTAAACTAATGCTTTACTGCGATCGTTAGAAGTATCCCCAAAAATTGCCCCTCGTCGAATCAAATCCTGTTTTTGTTCGGGAGTGATACCCGTTGCATTGGTAAAGATAGCGTTTTCAACTTCCGCCCCACTCAGGAAAGCCCCACTCAGGTCAGCTATCCACAGGTTAGCCCCACTCAGGAAAGCCCCACTCAGGTCAGCATCACTCAGGTTAGCCTTACTCAGGTTAGCCTTACTCAGGTTAGCCCCACTCAGGAAAGCCCCACTCAGGTTAGCCTTACTCAGGTTAGCCCCACTCAGGTTAGCCTTACTCAGGTTAGCCCCTCTCAGGTCAGCCCCTCTCAGGTCAGCCCCAATCAGGTTAGCCTTACTCAGGTTAGCCCCTCTCAGGTCAGCCCCAATCAGGTTAGCCCCTCTCAGGTTAGCCCCAATCAGGTTAGCCACACTCAGGTCAGCCCCAATCAGGTCAGCCCCAATCAGGTTAGCCCCACTCAGGTTAGCCCCACTCAGGTTAGCCCCCATCAGGATAGCCCCACTCAGGTTAGCCCCAATCAGGTTAGCCCCAATCAGGTTAGCCACACTCAGGTCAGCCCCAATCAGGTTAGCCACACTCAGGTCAGCCCCAATCAGGTTAGCCACACTCAGGTCAGCCCCTCTCAGGTTAGCCCCACTCAGGTTAGCCCCAATCAGGTTAGCCTTAATCAGGATAGCCCCTCTCAGGTCAGCCCCACTCAGGTCAGCCCCACTCAGGTTAGCCTCTCTCAGGTCAGCATCACTCAGGTTAGCCTCTCTCAGGTTAATCCTTCTAAATCTTCTTATAATGCGCTGGAGGAAGTTAGGTTTTTTAATAGATTCAATTAGTTTATTGTTAATTTCTTTAGATGCTTCATTTATACTTACTGTCTTGACAATCAAGGGGTTTGCTGACGATTCTTCTGCCAGTTGCTTTGGTGATTCTGCTAAATTTTGTCCTATGATAGTAGATTTTAAATAGGTTATCTCATCTGCATTAACATCACCTGCTATGGTAAAAGCTAAACAATTATCTTCGGTAAATTGAACATTTTCAATTGTAATATCTCCCGAAATTTTGTTTAATTTACCCGATTTGAATAGGGATTCAATTTTTTCTAAACTTTTTTGAGAACCCTTGAGAGTTAATTTGATGCTACCTTTTTCTACGTCAGTTATTGTTATTTCCTGATCATCAGTTATTTTTCTTAAAAGTTCTAATAGCGTTAATATCTGTTTCTTTTTATTTTCAGAAGCAGTAAAAACCACAGCACCAGAGAATTTCCCATCATGATTTGTGTTTTTTTGATTACATTCTGGTTGTAATTTCCATCGACTTAAAGCAGTAATCAGATTCTTACTTCCAATCTTTTCACCTGTTTGCTCTGACAAGATTTTAAATAAACTAGAAGCTGCATTCTTGATTGACTGTTCTTCTTGTCCAATTTCTTCCGTTAGATCAGCATATTTTTTATCCTCAAAAATACCTTTTAATATTTTTGTCTCCACGTCCGTTAATCCCTTGTTTGTATGCTTTTTTTTCAGATCATTAACCAGCATTTCTAATTCAAACCAAGAAAGGGTTTCAATTTCAGTCATTTTTAGTTCATTCATTATCATTATTTTTATAGGTAACAGGACTTAAGATTACTTTTCAGTACCCTGTCAGGTTACTTGAGAGTACCTAAAACAAGTACCATTTTCAGGACTTTTGAGTAACGACAAATAATCAGAATTTTTTTAATCTAAAGATAGTTCACCTCCTAAATAAAAGGATTGATGATTATGTATAAATATTGGTTAAAGTACAGAGAAGACCTTGTCAGTCTTGCCAAAATTATCAGCACGATAATTGCGATCGCATCATTTTTAGGCTTCTCTTTGCCAGAGAAATTTCCACCTACCCCCTGCCAACCGACGGCAATTGTTGAAACCACGGAAGTTAGCACTAACAATTAGTCAAAGCGCAAAATTCGCCTAACCTAATCATAGGTTAACCGACAATCAAGCAGACAAACAAGATCGGCAAGAGATTTCCATTTTTTTACCTTGCTGATCTCTGCATTTCTTGATTAACAAAACTTAACAATTAGGGGCGAAATTTTGCTTGCTTTTGTCGGGAGATTTTGAGATAATATTTTTAAAAGATTTTATTCACAATGGTAATCTGTGCGTTTTAAAAAATTTTGCACAGATTCCCATTATAAGAAAAGCATAGCGCAAGTCGCCGGCAAAGTCAAGTCCTTTCCCATTACTTATGGGTGCGAATTTCCCGGAATCAAAAAAGGGGGTTAGTGGGGAGTCAGACCAAATATAGGTTACACTTCATCTTTAAATGAGAAACGCTGTCATTCTTTGTAGGGAATATGACTAGACAAACCGCTAATCTCGGACAAACAGGAATTTCCGTCAGTGCCTTAGGAATTGGGACTTGGGCATGGGGAGATAAACTATTCTGGAACTATGGCAAGGAATACGGAGCTAGTCAGGTAGAAGCGGCCTTTAAAGCGGCAGTAGAGGCAGGAATCACCTTTTTTGACACTGCCGAAGTCTATGGACTGGGGGAATCGGAACGACTCTTAGGAAAATTTACTCAAGAGACTGATATTCCCATCGATATTGCCAGTAAGTTTGCCCCCGTACCGTGGCGATTTGGGGCGAATGCCGTTCATAATGCCATTACAGAGAGCTTAAACCGTCTAAAAACCGATAAAATTACCCTTTACCAAGTACATTGGCCCTTCACCTTCCTGATTAGCCAAGAAACCCTAATGAATGCCCTAGCTGAAGAAGTAAAACGAGGCCGTATTGCTGCAGTGGGTGTAAGTAATTATTCCGCCGAGCAAATGCGTCAAGCAAGCCAGATTTTGGCGAAAAAAGAGGTTCCCTTAGCGGTCAATCAGGTGCAGTATTCGCTTTTGTATCGCAAAATAGAAACTAAGGCAATTTTAGCCACAGCCAAGGAATTAGGTGTCACCATCCTTGCCTACAGCCCCCTCGCTCAAGGACTACTGACGGGTAAATATAGCCCAGAAAGCCAGAATTTGCCCGATGGAGCCAGAAAAGTTGACTCGCGGTTCAAAAAAGAAGGTTTGGAGAAAATAGCCCCAATTTTAAGGGTACTGCAAGAATTGGGCGCAAAATACCAAAAAACCCCCGCACAAGTGGCCCTCAATTGGTTAATCGCCCAAGGGGATGTGATTCCCATTCCGGGGGCAAAAACTGCGGCCCAAGCGAGGGAAAATGCTGGGGCGTTAGGATGGAGTTTAGAAGCGCGAGAGGTGACGCAATTAGAACAGATGAGCCGACCTTGGCTGTAAAAATCAAAACTTTTGATTTTCGATCACCATTCTGGAAAAAGTCTCTAACTTTTTGGTGATCAAGATCAAAACAGGCTACAATCTTTAGATACTACTGTACTACTTAAGAAAACTGGGACAAAATTAATGGCGACAACGACAAGTAATCCTGATCGAGATAAAGCCTTAGGCTTAGTCTTAAATCAAATCGAGCGCAACTTTGGCAAAGGTTCGATTATGCGTTTGGGAGACGCGACCCGGATGCGGGTAGAAACCGTGCCTAGTGGTGCTTTAACCCTAGATATGGCTTTGGGTGGCGGCCTACCGAAAGGCCGCATCGTCGAAATTTACGGGCCAGAAAGTTCTGGAAAAACCACTTTAGCCCTCCATGCGATCGCAGAAGTGCAGAAAGCTGGGGGAGTGGCAGCCTTTGTCGATGCGGAGCACGCTTTAGATCCCACCTATTCGGAAGATTTAGGGGTAGATATCAATAATTTACTGGTGGCACAACCGGATACAGGGGAGGCAGCCTTAGAAATAGTTGACCAGTTAGTGCGTTCTTCGGCCGTGGATATCGTTGTCATCGACTCGGTGGCCGCTTTAGTGCCGCGGGCGGAAATTGAAGGGGAAATGGGGGATAATCAGGTGGGTTTGCAGGCCCGTTTGATGAGTAAAGCCCTGCGAAAAATTGCCGGTAATATTGGTAAATCGGGTTGTGTGGTGATTTTCCTCAACCAACTGCGGCAAAAAATCGGTGTCACCTACGGCAATCCTGAAGTGACCACCGGGGGGACGGCCTTAAAATTTTATGCCTCGGTACGTTTAGATATCCGTCGCATTCAAACTTTGAAAAAAGGCACGGAAGGGGAATACGGAATTCGGGCTAAAGTTAAGGTGGCTAAAAATAAAGTCGCGCCTCCTTTCCGGATTGCTGAATTTGATATTATCTTCGGTAAAGGCATTTCCCAAGTGGGTTGTATGCTCGATATCGCCGAACAAACGAACGTAGTTACTCGTAAAGGGGCATGGTATAGCTATAATGGCGAAAATATTGCCCAGGGTCGCGATAATGCCGTTAAATATCTCGAAGAAAAGCCAGAAGTAGCGGCGGAAATTGAGAAGTTATTGCGGGATAAATTAGACATGGGTTCGGTTCCTTTCCCCACGGAACCGGCCGATGAGGACGACGAGGAAGATCTGGAGCCAGAAATCTAAAAGAAGACGGTTTTAAGTCTTGGTTATCCCCCGGTTTCGGGGGATTTTTTAGCTTCAGAATCGATAGATTTAGCGGCTTCTAACCATGATTGTAAACCTTTTTTAGTCGGTGTTCCTCTAGGGGTAAAAGTCCATAGATCTCGTTTATGTTGGGGTCCATAGCTGATATGAATCGGGCGATTAATTCCGTAAAAATAGAGAGAATCAAAGGGTAATTTTTGGGTTAAAATCCAATCGATCAGGCGATCGCTCGTTAAATCGATAATCCGAAAATCACAGGCTGCCCCCAATCGCTGACAATAATATTGACCTTTTTGATTAATTTCGTGGGCGCAATGTTGATCGCAACTGGGATCGATTCTACCGTTTTTTAAGCCAGTGATTGGGTCTTTTTTTTGGAGAAGTTTTCTCAGATCATTGGAACAAAATCCGTAGGTTAATTGGAATTTTTCTCGACCAAAGTTATCAATAATTGGATCGATAATAAAGTGAGCGAGATTTTGCCAAGCGGTTATCGTTTCAGGATTTTTTGGGTAGGGAGCGATTTGCGCTGCATACTTTTGATAGGTTTGGGAACAGGTAGATAATTCTTCTAAGGTTAAATATTTACCAATTAACATAATCAGTTATCAGTTTTTAGCTATATCCTATCACCCCATTTACCTATTTTGCCAAAGCTGCTTTTTTGCGACCATAATAAACAGCGATAAAAGCGCTGGCATACATCCATAAACTATAGACAATTGCGGGAATGGCTAGATCGGGATTCTTTAATAAACCGGCAGTGATAGCAATAGCTAAAGTGCCGCTTTGAATACCCACTTCAATTGCGATACAAATTCTTTGGGGAATAGTTAATTGAAATAAACGACCACTGAAAAAGCCAATTAGGGAAGCAATCGTATGTAAAATGATCACTGCGATGCCAGCTTGAGCAATGAATAGGGGCAAACGTTCCGATTCTCGGATTATTAATAAGCAGATAATAACTGCTAGAAAAATTACGGCTAAACGATTAGTTATCGGTTCCAGACTTTTGGCCAGTAAAGGGAAGTAATGGCGGATAGTCATACCGATAACCAGGGGTAAAACTATAATCAAAAATATCTGCGCCATAGTAGAACCAATGGGTAAGGAGATGGCGGCACTTTCACCCATAAAATGCTGTAAGCTCAAACTAGCTAAAAAAGGAATGGTGAAAATGGTGATGATGCTGCTAAAAGCGGTTAAAGTAACAGAAAGGGCCACATCTCCCTTAGCTAAATAGGTTAAAACATTGGAGGAAGGACCGCTGGGGCAAATGGCGACAATCATTAAACCGACGGCAATTTCTGGACGGAGAGGTAAGATAGAAGCAACGTTGACATCCTCACCGCCGTAAACGGACGGTGATTCCTCACCACGCCACCTTTTTAGAATGGTCGCTGAATGGGGTTGACGCTTCACGGGATGCTGCTTCTTTAACAGAAGTCTTACGCTTT
>MTBT01000084.1 GCA_002282935.1 Microcystis sp. LSC13-02
CAGGTGCGGAACCCCGCAAGGGAAAGAAGCAGAAACCTAAATCGTGAGGTTTGGGAATCACCGTCCGTTTACGGCGGTGAGGATGTCAAGAATTGTCCTACCGAAAATATCAAAAAAAAATCGCCCCGCCGCTAGGCGGGAGACAAAGGGCAAAAAGGCAAAAGAGCAAAGGGTTAAAGTCCTGGGGAGACACACGCAACCCGAAAACCGACGTTGAAGTCGCTGCGGCCGACGGGGTAGAGCCTGCAGCGGTTGGCAGAACGACGGTTAACAGGGTTATAGTACCAAGAACCGCCGCGCAGACATTTTTGAGACTGAGAACGATTATCATTATCAAGCCACGCCGTGCCATCATCCGGCGCTCCAGCATAGCTATCATGCCAATCGTCTTCGCACCACTCCCAAACATTGCCACTCATGTCATACAATCCCCAACCATTGGGCTTTTTCTGTCCTACGGGATGAGTTTTGTTATTAGAATTTTCTCTACCCCAAGCGTAATCTCCTAACTGATTATCATTATCACCAAAATAATAGCGAGTGGTTGTCCCCGCACGACAAGCATATTCCCATTCCGCTTCTGTGGGTAGGCGATAGGTTTTCCCTGTTATTCGACTCAATTTCTGACAAAAAGCTTTAGCATCGTTCCAACTAACCTGTTCTACTGGATTTTGGGGATTATTTTTAAAGTGAGAGGGATTGGTTCCCATTACTGCTTGATATTGTGCTTGAGTAATGGGATATTTGCCAATGGCAAAACTGTTTACTTTAACTTGGTGTGGAGGCTTTTCAGAATCGCTTTCAGAAGAACCCATGAGAAATTTACCTGCTGGTAAGCTTACCATCTCTAGTCTTATCCCATCGGCTAGGTTTTCGGTAAATGGAGTAGGTGAAGCAATTGGGGGTATTGGTGACACAGGCATCCTGACTGCTGCTTGTGCTTGTTGAACAGGTTGTAAAGCATTTAAAACCTGTTGTGCCGTCCATCTTTGTTTTCTATCTTTTTGCAAACACCCTTCAATAATTGGTTTAAACTCTTTCGGTAAACTAGGGATTTGTAGCTCACAATTCATCACCTTTGCCATTAATTGGTTAATATCATTATTAAACTTATAGGGAAGTTGCTTAGTCGTCATTTCGATTAACATAATACCCAATGACCACAGATCCCAAGCCGATGAAATATCACCTTTAAAGGCTTCGGGAGGCATATAAATAATTGTCCCGCTATTATGTACTGTTTGAGTGTGGCTTTTGTTATTTAAAGTTCTAATTAAGCCAAAATCTGCTAACTTGTATTGTTGATTAACCCTCAGGATATTACCCGGTTTTAAATCTCGATGGACTTTATTTTGTCCATGAAGATAATTTAAGCCTTGGGCGACTTGAGCAGTAATATTTTTAATCTCCCCCGATGACAAACCGCCTTTTTGAATGTGATTTTCTAGGCTACCCTGTGCCAATTCCATCACTAAATAAAGCATCTCCGTATTGAGAAAACGAAATTCCCCCACGGAATAAGCTTTAATTAAATTAGAATGTTCTAATTTTCTGGCATTTTGTAACTCAATTAATTTATCATCGCTACTTTCGGGAATAACTTTAATCGCCACTTCTTGAACCGATGTATTTCTGACTATTTCACTGGCATGAAATACACCTCCAAAACCCCCCGCACCGATAAACTTATTAAGACGATAAGAGTTTATTTGTTGTCCTTCTAACATCTTCATCATTTGGTCTAGCATGATAATAACTCCTGAATTAGTCAATTTTTCCGTTAAAATATTGTCCTTGTTTAGACTCTGTTTTAACCTTGGTTTTTCTATTTTAACTTGAGCTTTTAGCTTTGCTGTGCCATGGGGAATAATGGTTTTACTCTGCTTAATTCAACCTATAGCCGCAAAAACTTTGACCTCATCATCCTATTCTAGTAAACGGATTGCGAGAGATTAAACAAACCTATGACTATTTCCCTAAAACTCCATCACCCCATCCCCCACTCCCCCAAAAATATTAAGAGATGTAACTATTTACCCCCAACCCAGAAAGTGATTACTCAACAGGGGTGAGATCAGGATAGTCTAGATCGAGCAGTCAGATAGATGTTTAGTTAAATTCCTACTTCAGATATGTCCGTTTCTAGTCCTCCTCGTTCCCTGCGTATCGGTTCCCGTAAAAGTCAGTTAGCCCTAGTACAAACCTACTGGGTACAGGCAGAATTGAGTAAACACCACCCCCATCGACAGTTTGAGGTGGAGACGATGAGTACCCAAGGCGATAAAATTCTCGATGTGG
This sequence comes from Microcystis sp. LSC13-02, assembly GCA_002282935.1. Taxonomy (GTDB): domain Bacteria; phylum Cyanobacteriota; class Cyanobacteriia; order Cyanobacteriales; family Microcystaceae; genus Microcystis. The sequence continues at coordinate 2,299 of MTBT01000084.1, forward strand.
CCTTGGCGAAAATCGGTGATAAGGGTTTATTTACCAAAGAATTAGAAGTGGGAATGTTGGATAGATCGATCGATCTTGCCGTCCATTCTCTCAAGGATCTGCCCACTAATTTACCCGAAGGCTTAATCTTGGGTTGCGTCACCGAAAGAGTTAATCCGGCCGATGCTTTGGTGGTAAATAGCAAAAATCAAGACTATCAATTAGATAATTTACCAGAAGGTTCAGTAATTGGGACTTCTTCTCTGCGTCGATTGGCCCAGTTGCGTCACCATTATCCCCATCTGACTTTTAAAGATGTGCGCGGCAATGTCAACACCCGTCTGGCCAAACTGGACGCGGGAGAATACGATGGGATTATTCTGGCAGTAGCGGGGTTAGAAAGGTTAGGATTAGGCGATCGAGTTCATCAGGTTATCCCGGCGGAAATTTCTCTCCATGCGGTGGGACAGGGGGCTTTAGGGATAGAATGCCGCGATGCTGATCCGGAGGTCTTGGAAGTCCTAAAAGTGTTGGAACACGCCCCTAGCCGCGATAAATGCTATGCTGAACGCGCTTTTTTACGGGAGTTGGAGGGGGGCTGTCAAGTTCCCATCGGAGTGAATACGGCGATCGAGGATGGTATCCTAACTTTAACGGGTATGGTGGCTAGTCTCGACGGTAAGCGCTTGATTAAGGACTCGGTTAGCGGTGATCCTAGCCATGGGGAAGCTTTAGGACGAGATTTAGCCCATAAACTGCGCGATGCTGGTGCTGGAGAGATTTTAGCGGAGATTTTCGCTGAAGTGGGACGATAATCAGCGATCGGTTATCAGTTATCAGATTTGAGTTTTAAGTGAGCGGTATTAGAAGGTTCAATACAAATATGGTCAGATATAGTCAAGCAATGTAATATGAGGACATGAAACTATCAGACTATCACTGTCGAGTCAAGAGCCAAAAATACAAATAGAGCGAGAACTGTCGCTCTTGCAGTTCCCGCTCTATTATTGTTGGACTGTCTAACTCCCAAATATTGACCTAAATTAGTACAAAGCTTCTTCTTGGTGGGTGACGATCACACAGTCAGAAGTAGGATAGGCGACACAGGTGAGGACATAACCCGCTTCAATTTGATCGTCATCTAAGAAAGATTGATCGGATTGATCAACGCTACCGGATTCGATTTTACCAGCGCAAGCAGAGCAAGCACCAGCACGGCAAGAAAAAGGTAAATCTAATTTTTTTTCTTCTGCTGCCTCGAGAATATATTCATCATCGGGAACATCAATTGTATGGTCGCCATCGGGTGTTTTCAGGGTGACTTTATAAGTGGTTGTCTTTGTTTTCTTTGCCATAGGTTGTTGCTCAATCTCAAAATGCCTTCTCTCGCCGTTTAGACTGAACGGGTCGAATTAGTTTCCTTTTTGATACTACGGGAAAATTTACCATGCTCAACTTAGCATTAGTAATGACAGCCTTAAATAAACTTAAAATAATATTTACTTATCTCTTAGATAAATAACCCCCGCTAGTTGTGGATGAATCGTCAAATAATTTCATCAATCTTTAGGTAATAAGTAGTTGGATAACATTAAAGTTTTTTAGCTATCAGCTAGAAAAGCTAAAAGTCAAGAGTTGGGAGTGGGCGAGATGGAGAAGAAAAAAGCTTAATCCTGCAAAAAAGCGAGAGGATAACTCATATTCTCAGCAAAACCCAAGATACCTCGATCTCGATGCTCATAGAGTAAATTTTCTTGATTATCAAATAAAAAAGTCCCTCCCCGTTGGGTGAGATAACTACTATCAGGAACATAGGTTGGCCAATTGCCCAAAACTTGACCCATATTACGGAGTCTCAGGGTGGCTAATTCAAAAGGTCGCTGAAAACCTTGACCCCCAGCAAGATTGAATAGGGAACCCCGGAAAGGTGGTAAAGGCCGCGCTTGAATTGTTTCCTCCTCGGCAATTAATTGGGGGGCTTTGCGATCGCCAAGATAACCCCGCAGCACTTCGGCCAGAGTCCCCGGACTACCCACACCCGCACACATGAAAATCAGATTTAACCAAGCATTTTGCCCGGGGGAAAATCTGGGTAATTTTAACGATAAACCGCGATACAGTCCCAATAAATTATGTAATTCGGCTTTGGGGTCAACAAAAAGCCAATCTTGCCGAAATTTCGTATATTCAGCGAATTTTAAACCTGAATTGCGATCGCCGATACCGATGGCCCGAATGGTTATCCCGGCATTTTGCCAAAGGGCTGCCTCTTTTTCTAACCACCAAGCGTATTCGAGACTGTCAAAATCTCCCAATTGCGGCCAAACAAGAATTAAAAGACGTTTATACCCAGTACAATCGCTTAAAATTGGCACTATTTGCCCATCGCTGACCCTTTGGCGTTGAATTGTTGAAAATATTTCATAGCTGCTGCTCATAGGTAAATTTCTCCTAATAAAACCGCTGCTTTTGCCCCCGTGACTTTCGGTAAATTACCGGGGAAATTGTGCCAGCGCCAATAGGCCAAGAGGGCAAAAGCGATCGCTTCTTTAAAATCGCTATTTAATCCTAACTGATCGGTGGTCAAAAGCTTGACATTTGACCCCAAATGTGCTAGGAGTCGTTGGCGCAGGTAGGCATTGCGAGCGCCACCACCGCAGAGCAGCACTTCCGCGGGCATTTCTGGCAAAAAGGTTTGATAGCTGTGGGCGATCGAAATGGCGGTTAAATCGGTTAAACTAGCCAACCAGTCGGCATCACTGAGGGAATAAGCTTGGGCATCCTGGCGCAATTGGGCTAGATAGGCGGGGCTAAATAACTCTCTGCCAGTGGATTTAGGAGGATATTGTTGAAAATAAGGCTCCTGTAGCCATTTATGAACTAATTCGGAGCAGGGTTGACCCTGAGCCGACCATTGACCGTTATGGTCGTAGGTTTGTTGGCCTTGGCTCAAAAATTGTACGGCCAAATCGATGAGGACATTACCGGGGCCAGTATCCCAACCGAAAATTTTTTGCTGCCAATTTTCCCTTTGTCGGGGGGGTAGATAGGTTAAATTGCCAATACCACCGATATTTTGGACGCAGCGGGTTTTAGTGGGGTGAGAGAGCAGATAAGCGTCAATTTTCGGCACTAGGGGCGCACCGTGACCAGCTTGGGCGATATCGGCAGCGCGAAAATTACTAATGGTGGGAATACGGGTAATTTTTGCGATCGCTGCTCCCCGTCCTAATTGTACTGTGTAACCGAGGCGATCGTTTTCGGGGGGTCGATGAAAAACGGTTTGACCGTGACTGCCGATTAATTGGGCTTTTGGGGCTTCTTTTTGGATATTTAAAGCGGCATGGGCGAATTCTGCGGCGATATCATCATCTAAGCTGGCTAAAGCTTCAATAGATAGCTTTTCTCCCCCACAGACTTGCAAAATTGTCTCTCGTAATCGGGGGGAATAGGGATAGGTTTCTCCAGCTAATAACTGCACCTGTGGAGATTCCACAGTACCGCTAATCTCCACTAAAGCGGTATCGATACCATCCACCGATGTGCCACTCATTAAACCGATAACTAACAAGTTTTTTCCCTCAAGTGTCGATTGTTGATTATTTTATCCCCCCCCGACAATAGTAACAATTTCTAATTTATCCCCCTCCTTGATTTCGGTGTTTTCCCAATACTGACGATGGAGGATTTCCCCGTTATATTCCACGGCAACTAACCGAGGATTCATGCCCAAATTTTCTAGCATTTGCGGTAGTTTAGTTGCGGGTAAACAGGTTTGAGTTTTGCCGTTGATTTGCAAGGTTATTTCTGACATGGATTTGGATATGAACGAATCAAGTTAATCGGAGGAGACAGTATTCTCCGAGACAGCAGCAATTCTCATTTCAAAAAGTAACAATTTATACAGACAGAAACAGAGATTTAACAGGTGGCAAAATTGCGATCGCCAATCAGTGTT
>MTBT01000085.1 GCA_002282935.1 Microcystis sp. LSC13-02
GAGGAGATCGGGAACGGGACACCAATCTCGATCGTTTTTGCTTAGGACGATCGCCCATTCGATTCCCACTTCTCCCCGTCCTTGATTCCAGTGATCGAGTATAGAAGATAAAGCCAGAGTTAAACGAGAATGAAAGAATTTCGGTGACATTTTCGGGATCGCTTCTCCATCGACTAATTCATAGGTAATATCGCCATCGGGTAACGATAGAAATTCTGGTAATGTGAGGGATTTAGAAGAGATAAGAGTCATAGTATATAGTTTCTAGTGTAGTGAACATATCCCGCACAAGATAAAAATCAATCTTGTGTTAGAGCCTTAGTGTAGTTAATCACTACTGATCTATCTTTTGTGGGGTTATACTGAAGTCTTTCTTGATAGCCATTTGATCTCCATTTAATAAAAACTCCAGGCAAGTCTTTAAACCCTAATTCATGATCATAAGAATAAGGCTCAAAAGAATCATATATGGCTCCCTCCTGAACTGCACGGACTTTGATCACCATATCTTTACTGTATGCACATCCCCAATATTTTAATGGTTCTAATTTATATCGAGTTTCTTCCTTGTCGTAAATCCATTCGTAAACATCCACATTAGCATACTGATTTATATAGTTGCCTTCATCATTTTTTTTCAGAATCAAACGATCAATCGGAACTTGAATTTGAGGAGATTCTTTGACAATTTTTTCTAAACTATCACCCTGCTTACCGTCATCATATACCAAGGTAACGGATGGAGTCCAGCTACGGGTAATTACCAATCCTTTTTCATGAGCAGATTGACAAGTGAGATCGGCATTATAAACATAGTCTTGCAACATGGAAAAAAGCTCAACGACTCGATAATCATCAATTGTCTGTTTTGTAGAAACACAATTCAGGATCGGTTTCGGATCGAAGTTTTGAGCGTGCAAGTCATTAAGGGTTGTTTGATAATCTTCTAGCTCTGTCTCGCTCAAGGTATTGACAAATTCTGGAATATTATTGCCAACGACGATAATTTTTGCATCTTCAACATCACCTTTTCGATTGCAACGTCCCGCTCGTTGAATTAAACTTTCTGGGTTACACATTTGAGTAATCAATCTGGTACTATTTAAATCACAGCCAACTTCGATCGCACTGGTAGTAACCAGAATATAAGCTTGGTCTTTTTCATCTCTTTCTTTTAATCTTTGATAAAGCTCTGTTCGAGAATAATGTGAAGTTTTGGGAATATCTGACAAACGACCGTGATAAAGAAATAAAAAATCATTTTGTTCTTTAGACTTAATATTTAATTCGCTTTTGATGTTTTCATAAATCTCTATCGCATCTTTAACAGTTTCCACGGAAACGATGATCCGATGACTTGGATTAGAGTGCCATTCTTCAAGGGCGATCGAGATCAATTTTTGTTGAAAATTTCTCGAATTTGTTAGATCATAAGCAATATCATTAACCCACTTAAACTGTTTCAAATTAGAATAGTCTTGCTTCAAAATTTGCTTGTAAAAATTATTTAGCTTCTCTAGATTGTCCTGAACATCAATGTAATCGATCACGTTATCCGCAAGATAATCTAATCTTTCCAGATGATTTTGTGATAAAGTTGCCGTCATTAAAACAAGCGAGCGTCCTGCTTCATACAAAGCTTTAACCAAACTGCAAAAGTTAGTAAACGAAATATCATCATAGGTATGAGCTTCATCAAAACAAATCAGTGTATTACCATGGTGAATTCGATAGGGAAAGATGAATGATTTTTGCTTATCACCATAGCCAAAGTATCGATATATAAATTTATCAATCGTTGTTAAAATAATATCTCCTTTGTATAAATGTCTTCGAGAATTATTGCTAGGTTTAACTTCTCCATCTAGATAAACATATCGATTCATTTCGGTTCCCGTATCTATCACCAAAGACACTTCACGTCCCTTGTATAAGAGTGAAAATTGTTTTAAATATTTCTCACATCTCTGTTTTTGATCTTCTAACAAACTTCGTGCAGGTAGGGGTATAATCAGGCGATGTCTATCTTCTTTTGTAGATAGCATAGCTAAAAAGGGAATAATAATCGCTTCAAATTTTCCCACTCCTGTAGGAGCTTTAAGGATAAAAGCTGGATGTTGAGTTTCAACCATTGTTTGAAAGACTTCTTCCTGCATTGGATTAGGTTGAAAATTCGCTAATTCTTTATACCAAAAAATTGCATTTTTTGATTTTTCTGGAATCGGTTTAGTTTTTGAATTATAAGGCTTGATAATGGCAGTAATTGCTGGGTCTTCATTGATATTATGTTCGTTTTGTTTCCACCACTCTTTAACAAGAGTATTCAATTTACTTCCTAATTCCTTATCTTTTCCATTTTCGTGTAATTGTTGGAGTTGATTTTTATCCTCCTCTGATAAATTATATGTCCACGAACGAAAATTTAAAGTGATAGTTGGTTCTTTAAAAGGATAGGGATCGAGATAAAAAACACGGTGTTTGCTATCTTCGGATATACCTTTAGTTATTGTAAAATCCATAAATGTGCGAGATTTTGCCTGTTCGTCGTCTCCAATAACACGACAAGCTAATTCCGCTTCAATTTGATCGCACATTTCCAAAATATAAAGTTCTTTGGCGTATTGTAAGGGGTCTTTAGAGAAAATCTTCTGATATTCAGGAGCTTTTTTTAATTGATAGGTATCCTTGATAATTTCCTTAGTTGAATAGTCATGATGTCCTCTCGCTAGAGCTTGCACCCAAAGATTTTGTGGTTTATCTACTTTAAATCGATGCCCTTTAAATGAATAAGTATATTTTGTAAACTCTACCTGTTTATTAGTTTCAACGAGAATTTTGAAGGTTTGTGGTTTAGCTTTGTCGTGTAAATTGATTCCTTCAATAACTCGTTCTAAAGAAAAGTTGTCATCTTGCCATTTTCTGGCTAATTGTCTAACATTACCTACATGATTACCCAGGGGTTGAAAAAGAATTTTATCAGGAGCAATTGTAGGTTCGCCTGGAAAAAACACGCGGCCGAATTTGAAAAAAGGTTTAGGGTTAGATTTAGACATTAATTGATTCTCCTTGTAAAAGTTCCACGAGTGCTACAGGAATCTGAAGATTTCCATCCGTATAGAAATCTAAAGTGGGTAAATGATTGGCTTTTTCGGGATAGTAAGCGGCAACAAAAGGAATAAAACCATTAATAGGCGATCGCTCTATGTCGAACAATCCCTTATCCTCATCTTGTGTCTGATCTGCTGACCATTCATAACGATAGAGATTATAAATATCACAACGATTAATTAAGGGATTTCGCTGTATTAAAGCTTCCATTGGAACAATAGTTGACGGGTGAGCGGAAAGAATCTTTCTTTGGAGTCGTATAGGTTCAGATACCTCGTCAATCACCGCAAATCCTTCCTTACCAATTTTACATCCGACTCCTCGTAGGTTAGAAAATGCCTCTAGACTAGACTCAGATTCACTGACAACATAGCCGATTAACTCCTCAGCGATAAAATATTCCCAAGTATGTAACTGAAAGTTTTCTCGATCGCCATCAATGTATAGTCTAGAAAAAACATCATGGTTAAACGATCGAGTTCCTTTGCGATGAGTACGATGGACTCCAGACCATTTATCTAGGACTGGATAGGCTCCTAACGCTACATACTGACGAGGTAGGGTGAAATAAGGCGGATTTTCCTTGTTAATGCTGGTTTCAGGGATATCTAATCCCTCGCTTAACATTACTATCCGTCGGAGAAACCCAGAAAAAGTAGTCGGTGGGACGAAGGGATAGGTGGCGATATTGAGAATCGATCCAGGCAGTATGCGAAATGTCATGGCCGCCGTTGGGATAATCTTAAAGGTCAGGCAATACATGATTTATGCTTGTAAAACCGTATCGACGAATATTGCGGAGTATTCTTGTAATTTGGCTAACGCTTCATTGCCTATCCAGCGATCGAAGTGCGCTTCTTGAATATGATTAGTAAAATTAGTTTCAGGATACAGTGCCAAATAAAGGAAATCATTGATCGCCTTTTGCGGGTCGGTTTCCGAGGGAGAAACGATTGGACGCTTCCCTCTAGGAGATAAATATCTATCCAAAACCAGAAGCGGGGTACGATCGTCCGTTTCCGCAATAGCAATTCCTTTAGGATTTCCTGAACCTATGCGAGGTAATGAATCCAAGAAAGCATAAGCGACAGCTGAAAAGTCTTGATCGGTGATACTCAGAGCATGGTTATAAACGGGATAGAGAATGCCGGGTTGATTGTATTCTCGTCTAAAAGGTGTGGGAGTTTCATCATTTCGATTGACCAATAAAGCGGGGTGCATTGCTCGTTGTTTTTCGACCGGGTAAATCTCTTGTATGGCAACACCTCCACCATGAGTTACCCGACCGATTAAAGTCCGTTTTCCTGGATCGAGTGCGCCAAATGTAGCACAAATCGGACAAGTGGGTTCAGCACAGGTTTTGGGAATTCCGCATTTTTGCTTATCTCCTAGCAGCTCTCCACTTTTCACAGGAGACCACAGTAAACAACGTCGTTCAACTCCGCGCCTTTTAGTCGGAGAAATATAACATTTTTCAATTTCTTTACCATCTTTTGTACTCAGTTTAACAATTTCAACTAAGTTAACATTAACCTGTACTTCATGTCCTAAATAAAGCTCTTGAGAGCCTTCGAGAATGGCATAAATATCAAAATGCAATCTAGGTTTATTAGCATCAGTCTTAGGTAGTCCAGTCGTCACTTTAGATTCGGTAGCCATCGTTATTTATCTCCTTTAGATGAAAGTTTACGAACCAATTCAGGAAAACGCGTATAAAGAGAAAGTTTTAATCGATAAGTGAATTCCCTCCAGTTTTTATCTCCTTGTTTATCCGTATATAGAGGATCATTTGCAAAATAAGTATAAGCATTTTTAATATCGTCAAGAGTAAGATTTAACGATGCGACACCATCTTTTTTTACTTCTATATCCTCGGAAATTTTAAGCTTTTCAAAAATTAATTTTCTGGCTTGATCGTAAATAAAATATGTGTCTCTATCTCGCTTGAGAGTGGCTTTGATTTTAGTACGGTCTTGATCTCCAATAGAGGCATAGTAGGTGAAAAAATGCTCATCCTTTACATTTTCAATGATTTTGCTAATTTCTCTGGCAACTTCTTTTTTGATTTTATCGATAGTTTTTTCATCTAAATTATCTTGTTCTTTTTTTCCTTGCTTCCGTTTTTCTTCCATCTCTTTATCCTTTTTTATAAGAAATTCAGCCCATTCTATAAAGGGATAAAGTAAGCCTGTTAATGCAGCTACATCTTCATAGATTTTAGCTCTTTTAGACATTGTTGTTTCTGACATAGAATAAACTCCTTTTGATCGTTTTTGATTTCTCACGTCTTCATTGATTTGTTTCCAGTAGAGTTCTCGAATACTCTCTAACCATATCTTGTTTTCAAATTTGAGATTGTAGTCGGGAACTCCAGATACAATAAATTCCGCCAAGTAAGGCATATCTTGTTGTACATAACGAATAGCGTCTCCTAGTTTAAGATTTATTTTTTGTTCATTTTTTTGTTGCTGGGTTTTAGCATCTTTAAGTTTAAGATTTATTTTTTGTTCATTTTTTTGTTCCTGGGTTTTAGCATCTTTAATAATGATGTTTTGATTATATCCCTCCATTATTCCTTTAAGCAAAATTAGTTGTCTTCGCTCTAGCTTATCTGGTGTACTTTTTTGTAAATATAAATCGATTTCCCAATCCGATAGAACCTCTAAAGGAAGTTTAGAAGCAATCTTGGCTAAAGCGTACTGCTTTAATCCTAATTTTTGAGAAGCGATATCACCATTGTTAGTTTTATCTTTTTGAGAATTTAAAATAATATATTTTCCCGCAGTAACATCTAGTTCACCAGTAGTTAATCCTCTCAAGTATTCTTTTAGATTATATAATCTAACTCTATCATCATAGCCAGATTTTTCTCGAATAGGCTTGAGTCGTAAGATAATACTATCATCCGTTACTTTTAAGGGTGAGGCAAACGATAATACAGAACAAGAAGAGCAAATGAAAGGTCTATCTTCACTAGAGGATGATTGACGACGTTGAGACGGTCGCTCGAACATAAATCTAGCTACTCTCCACCGCGCAGTTTTAGCATCTAAAGTTACTCCGCAAGAGTAACAAAAATCTTTACCATCGTCTCCCGCTGTCCTTGCTGCTAAAGTTTTTGGGCCAATCGTTAAAAGCGGTTCTGGAATGGTTTCGAGTTTTGGATTTTCTAACAAACGATACATCTCTAATATACATTGAGTGAAAATATCGCCACGAGTCGAGTTAATTTGTTCTGTGGCTGTTTTGTTAAAAGATTTAGCGATCGCTTGAATTGGCTTCAATAGATCGGTTTGTTTTTGTTTTTTTATAAACTCAAACGGATTTCCATCCGATTCTTCTAAAAGTCTCCGCTTCTCCTCGATCGATCCTTCATGAAAAATAATTTGTGACTCTATTTTATCCTTTTGCTTCTGTAATTTGCTAACTTGAGCTTTTGACAAACCAGTTTTTTTCAGTTGCTCATCAAGGGTTCTTATCTCATGATAAATAGCTCGTTGCTCATCTAATAATTTAGACAAAACTTTCTGAAAATAATCTCTGTATTTTTTAAACTCTTTAGCTTGCATTTCTTGTTTATCTTCTAGCTCCTTTTGCGTGGATTTTAAATCCTTCAAGCTAAGTTCTCCAGATTCAATCGCTTTAATTAGCAGATCAATCTTTTTCTGGCGCTGATTTTGGCGATCATTGACTTGCTCGAAAACGGCTAAATATAAAGCGGCTAACACCTTGGCTTGATCTCTAGTAATGATCGGAATTTCTAGGGTGCTAAAACCTCGTCCCGCTAATGTAACACTTTTTAGCATTGTCATAAAAGTTTGCATTAACCCTGATAGCTGATATTGAAAGTCTCCATAGATAGAAAAAATAACTTTCTCGATAAATTCTATCCAAAGTTCCTCAATATTATTCGATTGTTGAGTTTGTGGAATAAAAATCTGCACATGGTAATTACTTTCATGCAGGGAAACAATCTGATATTTTTTCTGCAAAAACTCTAAAAACCGATCAATCGTGCTTTCATGAGTTAATTTTGCCTGTAGCTCTCCCGGTGACGGTGATTTGTACACAAGCTGTATCCTACCTATCTCTCGTTCTCGATAAAAAACTTGATTTCCCTTAAACGTGGGTTTAATGAACTCGCTTTCTTTTTGAGGTTGAGAAAGTCGTAACTGTCTAACCAATTTAGGACGATCGAAGGTTTGGGCGATCGCTATCGCTCTGGGATCGTTAGCTAAAGCGGAAATTAATGTCGAGTCGGTTTGAGGGATCGCATTCGCGGCCAAAGCACTCAATAAGATAATAATGTCGAGATCATTAATCTCTTCCAGAGTCGTAACCGCTTTTGTATCTTGCTCTGGAGGAACATTCTCGAAAAGTGAAAGTTGTTTAATCGACATAGTGCTGTCCTTCCTTGATTTCTTATTTTGAGGGAGTAGGCTGAAAAGTGCCTACTTCCGCTCTCTAGAGGCGTTATTGCTGGGATTCTAGGTTAAATCAGCGTAAATTCTGACTTCGCCTTCAGAATCCAAGACTGGAGACTGTTTAAGTTCTTCGATCTCGCGCCAAAGACGCTCGATTTGGTGCAGAAGATGCTCGATTTGCTGATAAATATCGTCCAAATTAGCCATTACTGACCTCCGTTTTATTGACATGGGTATCCATCTGGAGTCAGCTTTGCTATAATGCAAGGCAGAAAAGTTTAATTGTATAGATAGCCGACTCCAAACGGCTTCTTTTAATATAGCTCACTGTTCACGTCGTAACAAGTGTGAGGCTATAAAAGCAAATCATTCTCTTAAGCATATCATGGTAAGATGATCGATTACTGAACCCCTGATACTAAGCGGGATTGAAACGTCACAAGTAGTGAGGCTACTGTTTAGCCTTTTCATCGAATCCCTATTAGGGATAGAAGCCAGACAGGGCAATATGCGATCTTTGTCTATGAGGTTGTCCATGCTACTCTGTCTACTTTTGTTCACCCCAGATATCTGCCGTTTTAGATCGCCTGAACTCCCCACAACGATGTGGCGGTGACACCATGCTGATCAATATTTTCCGAGTTCCCGACAAAAGGTTACACGGACGCAGAACCATTGTCAGTGGTATATCCCCCTCATTTCCTCTTACCATAGCTTTTTGCGCTCATTTATCATTACAGTATAGGTAGTATAGCGCAAATATTCTAAAATTGCAAGTATATTTTTAAGGTGAATCGCAAAAAAGAAACAATTACACTGTCAATTCCTCCCGGCACGAAGGAGAAGCTAGAAGCGATCGCCCGACGTTTTAACATCTTTTGGGGGAAAAGTCCTAGTCCATCGGGTCTGATCGCCGCCATCGCCGAAGGGGAACTGGAGATCGGTGAACCTTTTACCCTCTCGGCAAAGCGGGTCGAAGCGATCAAGAAAGCGATCGACCGTCTGGTGCGATCGGGTCACATCGAACCGGCCCAGACTCTTTCTAATTTTCTTTTAGAGAGGGGAAATCTCTCCCCTCAAGAGCGTCGGGAGATTTCCGAACAGGTGAGTCAGTATGATCGCGATTGGCGGCTGACAGTGGAGCGCTATATCCATGACCGGCAAGCTTTTCGGGTAATGTACAAAAATTCTCAGGGACAGACCCTAGAATTTACCGTTCGCTCTGCCGAGATCATGTTTCGGGAAAAAGAATTCTATCTGGAGATCTGGTGTGAGGAAACGGTCGACCTGCCAGAAGAAGATCAGCGAGACTTTCCCGAGCTTGTTCACAATCGCTGTCTTAAATTCTCTCGTATTCAAAGCCTGATCCCGATCGAAGAACCATGGCGAGACAGTCTCGATTTTATAGAAGTACAATTACAGTTAGAAAAAGATCTCGTGAAGGCTTATGAAAGGAAGACAAGGGATATCGACGACCGAGAGGTAAACGGAAAGAGAATTATAACCCGTAAGGTTTCTAGTCCTTTTTGGTTTATCCGGGAGATTTTACCCTACGGGAATCGCTGTATTGTACTTACACCAGAGTCATTACGCAACCGGATCAAACAAATGTTATTAGATCTTTGCCAACAGTACAAATCGGGGTAAAATTTGCGATCGCTGTTCACGAGGATCGGTTATATCTGGACTTCCCCTTTGACAAAAGGACATAACCTTTGCTGTATGAGGGATTAAGAGAATTTCTGATATCCTGTTACCGGGTACAAATTAAGGAAACCTCCAATAAATCTAGCGCCTAAAGTCCGAAAAATATGCACGGGAAAGTTCTCTTGATTCCGTTTTCGGTGGTGATTCGGTAGTAGTGATGGAGGCTTAATCCTTTGCTTTGCTGTGCATTGTAGTCATGGATAAAATACCAAACAGCGCCAACGTGATTCTCCATTTTTTTAGAGAAAGATAGACTCTCTCTCACCAGCCGAGAAATCCTTTGTCGAAAGGTATTATTTAATCTTTCAATTCTTTCCCCACGGCTCGATGACGTTTACTCGGAATTACTGTCTTATAGAACTCCCAAAAATCTGTGTAAGTAACAGCACATTGTCGGTAAACACCTGGTAAACTGGATCCAAGGTTTTTTGGCTGATTGACGACTCCTATCTCCTAAATAGCAACCAATAATTTCCCTTGTTTTTCTATCAATTGCCAGCCAAATATACACCTTTATCGTCTTAGAAAAAACCAAAGACCACATCTCATCACATTCTCTGACCAATTTGCTTTTTGATTTTTCCGAAACCTTTACTTGACGTGGGACAGACGCAATTTTATTGTTGACATAATTTTGTAACCATGACCAACTTACTCCAGTTACTCTAGCAATTCCTCGTAAGGAAATTCGTTCGAGCAAGAGTTTATCAATTAATTGTTTGGTTTCGTCAGAGACGGTTTTATTAGTGGGATTGCTCACCAACTGGCGACCACAATCTTTACACTTACGTTTGGGTTTGCCATTATGTGTAGAACCATTTTTGATGGTATGGCAAGAACCACATTTAGGACAAAGAAATATTGAAGCTGGTGAATCTTTTGTTAGAAGATTATGTTCTAAATCTTCATCGCCATCCAACCAAGATTTAATAATTCAAGAGAAGATTTTGATAGAAAAAGCAATCATAAAAAGCAAATTCTTGAATCATAAAAAGCAAATTTTTTACATTTATCAGGTAATTATTTTTATTAGTCAATATTCTACACAACTCAGGCTAGATAAGCAAGGTAGCTCACCACTACTATCGGATCACTACCCGGCGAGGTATCGATTCATGAGGTTTAATTCGTCTATTGCGATCAGAGGTTGAATAGGATTTACACTCCTTTTTCTCGTAGAGAAATCTCTAGATTATTCCGTAATTGACGGTATAACGCTTTCGATTCTTCAGGATTCATAAGAAATTTTTCTTTAAATACCTCGAATAGTCCCGTTTCCCGTTCGTATAGAAGTTGACCATCCCGCGCGACATAATGAGCGAGGATCGGCGAACATTCTTTTAAATCAACCACATCAATTTTGTCATCGGGAATCTCGAAAGCTTGTTCGAGCAGTGTATAAATTTTCAACAGACTCGAAATATCCTTGCGATCACTTCTTTCCCCGTATAAAACAGCGAAATCCCAATCGCTATCAGGTCTATGCTCTCCACGCGCTCTAGAACCGAAGAGAATTAATAGTTTTAAATTCGGTAGTTTTTCGACAATAGCCGTAATTTTTTCTACTAGCCTATTCATATTTAGCCTCTATCAAAAAAAAATGGCGAGAATCCGATGGATATATCGATCGATGTCCGTAGCGTCTGTCTATGTCTATTATCAAATGCAGAGGAAGCAAAGAGCAACTAAATACCAGAAAAAGTGTCCGTACACTTATAAACTATGAGCCGGATAGGACAATCAATCACTTTATCGGTCAGTGAAAAAGAAAAACAAGCCCTAGAAATCCTTGCCAGTGAATTCGGGCTATTTTGGGGAGATAAACCGAATATATCGAAGTTAATCAAAGAAATTGCCCAGAATAAGCTTAAAATTGCCCCTAATCACGACTGGAAGCCCGCTCGCTTGCAGATGCTCCAACAGGCGATCGATTCTCTCATTGATGCTGGACAAATCCCCATCGCCCTGGAACTAACTAAACTACTATTAGAACGGAGCGAACTGTCAGGCCCCTTACGGAAAGAGCTAGAAGACCGCCTCGATAATCCTCCCCCACCATGGCGGCTGGAACTCGATCGCTGTATTCTCCGACAACAACCGTTTCAGTTATCCTATCAGGATGCGGGCGATCGACTCTGGCAATTCCATCTTTACCATGCCGCTATCAATCGTCACGAGGAGCGGCTATATCTCGACTGCTGGTGCGAGGAAACCGAGGGAAATCAAGATATTTCCGAACTACACCATAATTGGAGTTTGCGGATCGATCGAATCCCCAACGATTCCTTAATTACCCCGATCCCTAAGGGCAAGTGGCGCAGTCAGCTTGATAGCGTCTCGGCCGAGTTTCACCTGTTCGATGGATTAGCTCGATCGTACCGGACCAAAACCGCTATCGATATTGCCAACGAATTGATCTCGATCGATCCCCTTGTCCGGCAGATTACCCGACAGGTAACGAGTAGCTTCTGGTTTTTCCGCGAAATTCTCCCCTACGGAGAAGACTGCTTGCTGATCTCCCCGGAAAAAGTCCGCAAGCGTTTCTTTGACATCCTCACCGCCGTAAACGGACGGTGATTCCCAAACCTCACGATTTAGGTTTCTGCTTCTTTCCCTTGCGGGGTTTCGCACCT
>MTBT01000086.1 GCA_002282935.1 Microcystis sp. LSC13-02
AAACTGCCACCCTCAGTATTATTGATAATGACGCAGTACCAGGAGTCATTCAATTTAGTAATGCGACTTATTCAGTCAATGAGAATGGAACTCCGGTTACTGCTGTAACTTTAACTCGTACCAATGGAAGTGATGGCGCAGTTAGTGTCAGAATTAACCTAACTAATGGAACAGCAACCGCACCAAGTGACTACAATAATACCCCAATTACGGTTAACTTTGCCAATGGTGAAACCTCAAAAGTTGTTACTATTCCCATTGTTAACGATAGCCAATTTGAAGCAGACGAAACCGTTAACTTAACTCTCTCTAATCCCCAAGGTGGCGTAACATTAGGAACCCAAACTACAGCAGTTTTAACCATCATTAATGATGACTTACCGCAACGGGGAACAATTAGCCTCAATAACAGTAACTACACCGTCAACGAAAATAATGGTACAGCAAGCATTACCCTAACTCGCACGAATGGAAGTGACGGGGAAGTTAGCGTTATTCTAACCCCTAGTAATGGCAGTGCAGTCGCAGGAGACGACTATACTAATACCCCCATTACTGTCACCTTTGCTAATGGACAAACCAGTAAAACCGTTACTATACCCATCACCGATGACAGTATTTACGAACCCACTGAAACCGTCAACTTAACTATCTCTAATCCCACAGGTGGCGCAACCTTAGGAACCCAACAAACCGCCACCCTCAGTATTATTGATAATGACGCAGTACCAGGGGTCATTCAATTTAGTAATGCGACTTATTCAGTCAATGAGAATGGAACCCCCGTTACCGCAGTCACTTTAACTCGTAGCAATGGAAGTGATGAGTTAACTTCGCTAATGGGGAAACAGCGAAAACCGTCAATATTCCCATCATTGATGACAGTGTTTTAGAAACTACTGAAACCATCAATCTGAGTCTATCTAACCCCACCAACGGCGTAACAATCGGCTCACAAAACAGCGCAATTGTCAATATTATTGACAACGACTTTAAACCCACCTTAACCCTTACTATTAGTGGGGAACAAGTCACCGAAGGAAACACCATTCAGGGAACAGTCACTCGAAATACCGACACCACAGAACCATTAACAGTCACCTTAGTTAATAGTGATAATAGTCAAATTACCGTACCTAATACTGTGACTATTCCAGCAGGTGCAAATTCAGTTAACTTTAACCTGAACGCAGTTGATGATACCTTAATTGAACTACCGAAAAACTATACAATTATTGCTACATCCCAAGGATTTGTCAGTGGTTCAGATACCCTAGCAGTAATCGACAATGATGCAGTTAGCCTCAGCCTAACTCTCGACTCTAATAATATTAACGAAAATGGCGGAAAAGCGATCGCGACTGTCACCCGCAATGTCATCACTTCAACCCCCTTAGTTGTCCAACTCAGCAGCAGTGACACCACTGAAGCAACTGTACCCACAAGCGTTACCATAGCAGCAGGACAAGCTTCTGCTACCTTTGAAATATCAGCAATTGACGATACTGCTTTAGACGGAAATCAAACAGTTACCGTCACCGCTAAACCCACCTATACAGGGACAAACTTAGCAACCGATACAGGAAACGCAACCACTAATATTAATATCATTGATAACGAAAGTCCCAGTTTAAAAGTCGTTATTGACAAAGATGTTATCTCAGAAACAGGAACCGCAACAGCAACCCTTACCCGTAATACCAATACCAGCAGCGACTTAATTGTTACTCTCAATTCCAGTGATACCACCGAAGCAACTGTTCCCAATACAGTGACAATTGCTGCGGGACAAACTTCAGCCACTTTCACTATTACCGGAATTAGTGACGGAATCAATGATGGAAGCCAAACGGTAACGATTACCGCTTCAGCAACAGGATTAAATAGTGGGAGTGATAGCTTAGAAATCACAGATATTAATGTTCCTGATTTAGTCCTCACTCAATTACAAGGAATCTCCCCAACTTATACAACTAAGCAATCCCAATTTACCTACACAGTTGCTAACAACGGGATTATCGCTGCGACGGGAAGTTGGAAAGACAGAATTTATTTATCAACCGATAATAAGCTAGATGCTAATGACACCTTATTAGGGGAATTTGGCTTAGGAAGTACAGAAAATCCAGCCAATCTATTACCCGGAACCTCCTATAATCGTACAGTCACCTATTTTGCTCCCCGTAATCCCGGACAATATTATTTAATTGGGGTGACAGATAACGGAAATACTGTTAATGAGGGGGTAACAATTGGGGAAAACAATAATACAACGATTACCCCAGTGACAGTAACACCGGCTTATCGTGGTACGGTTTATACTGATACAGAAACTGCGATTGCGGGTAATCCTGTTACTTTACGGGGACAAGCATTAAGTAATAGTAATAATTCTCCTGTAGCTTATGAATTTGTCAAAGTTCGGGTAGAAAACAAAGGAAATATCCGAGAGTTTGATGCGTTTACCGATGGAAATGGTAATTTTGTTCGTCAATTTACTCCCTTAACAGGAGAAGCAGGAACTTATAATATCAACGCTTATTTCCCTGGATTTGCGAGTGAAGATAGCACCCCCGAAGATAGTTTTACTCTCTTAGGAATGCGGTTTGAACAAAATGACCAATTCTTAACCCAGGTTTCCCAACGGATTACCGAAGGAACTACCTTTAATGGGTCAGTTAAATTACAAAACCTGAGTAATCTAGGATTATCAGGATTAACTGCTACTGTCAATGGTGCACCGAGTGATTGGACAGTTAATGTTACTCCAGAGAAGACTAGCTTAGGTGGTAATGAAGAAATCACGGTCAATTACAGTATTAATGTCCCTGATGATAAATGGAGTTATTACAATTTTGGTCTGGGATTAAGTACCACTGAAGGAGTTACCGCAACTTTACCAGTAAGGGTAGATGTAGCGCGACTGTTACCCCGTTTAGTTGCGGATACCAGCAGTTTACAAGCTTCGATGTTGCGGGGAGGTCAAACAATAGTCGAGTTTACGGTGAGTAATCAAGGTGAAGTTGCGTCAGGACAATTAAATATTTTCCTTCCTGAAGCGTCTTGGTTAAAGTCTGCTTCTGCGATTACTTTACCGTCTTTAAATCCTGGTCAATCGACGAAAGTATCCTTACTATTACAACCATCAGCGACCCAAGAGTTGACAGTTTATAACGGAAATGTCGTTATTTCTGGGGATGAAGCATCCTTAAGTTTACCGTTTAATTTCCGAGCGATTTCGGAAGCGAAAGGGAATCTTAATATTAGTGTTGTTGATGAATTATTCTTCTTTGCTGAAGGTTCACCTCGTTTAGAAAATGCGACAATTACCCTATTAGATCCCTTTACAGGAACCGTTATTTCCTCAGAAAAAGATGCGGATGGGATATTGTCTAAAACTGATTTAGCAGAGGGATATTATACCCTGAGAGTGACAGCGAATAACCATGATACTTATCAGCAAAATATTTACATTGGAGCAGGAGAAACGGAAGATGTCCAGGCATTTTTGTCAAGACAAACTGTTAAATATACTTGGACAGTAACGCCTACAGAAATTGAAGATAAATATATTATCACGATTCAATCGACGTTTGAAACCGATGTTCCAATTCCTGTAGTAACAATTGACCCGCCTTTAATCGATTTAGAAAATTTACAAGGGGTTGGTCAAGTCATGCAAATTGATATGACTGTGACTAATCACGGATTAATTGCAGCCAATGATATTAAGTTAAATTTTGGAAATCATCCATTTTATAAAATTGAGCCGTTACTTGCAGAAATAGATAATTTATTGGCTAAGAGTTCTCTAACGATTCCTGTAAGAATAACGAGAATTAACGATTTTTCTACACCTGGTGGCGGTACACCTGGTGGCGGTACACCTGGTGGCGGTACACCTGGTGGCGGTACACCTGGTGATGGTACTCCTGGTGGCGGTACACCTGGTGGCGGTACACCTGGTGGCGGTACACCTGGTGATGGTACTCCTGGTGGCGGTACTCCTGGTGGTATTGATCCTAATACTCCCGTACCCTGTTCCATATCTGGATGTTTACAGTGGTCTTATCCCTGTGGCGGTAATGATATTACCAAATGTACTGCGATCGCCATTAGTAACGTTGAAGGAAATTGTCCTCCTAGCTTACCGTCTGGTGGTGGTCTCAGTGGTGGCGGTGGTTTCAGTGGTGGCGGTGGTTTCAGTGGTGGCGGTGGCGGTGGCGGTGGGGTTTTTAGTTCCACTCCCATCACAGTGAATACATCTAATTGCATCCCTTGTCTTGGTGATGTGGCCGAGACTGCCAAAACCCTGTGGTTTAATTTGGTGGGATGTGTCCCCATTATTGGTTGTCCCGTCGGTGTTTATTCCTGTGCAGAAGGACTTAGTGACTTTGATGTTACTCCGCAAGAAGCATTAGGATGTGTTGGTGCAGTTCTTGGTTGTATGACTGGGGGTTGGGCAAATGCCCTTAGTTGTGCGATCGGAATTGGTTTATCCTATGATAAAGTCAAAGATTTTTATGAAAAGTGCAGAAGTGGGTCATCGACTGCCCCGACTGAACTAGGATTTTTAGCACCCTATTCCTCATTGCAAATTTCAACAACACTGAATCTTGATCCAGCCTTTGCATTAATTGATAAATACTTTAATCGTATCCAAGCAGTTATTGACGGCTATACAGTTATTTTGGGCGATGATGTCTGGTTTAGAGAACAAGATGGTGATCAACTTGTTAGCTGGTTAAATCAATTTCTATCACGGACTAATGGAACAACTCCCACTGATGCTAAAATTTCTGCAACTGAGCGTAATGAAATTCTCAGTGTTCCTTTACCCGGAACAGCCACAATTAATGATGCTAATAAATTTATTGATCGCTGGAATCGATCTATTGATTATTGGTCACAAGGCATTTTCAATAATACTGATATTCCCGTGGGACAAAGCACAGATTTTATTGGTTTAGATGCTTTAAAAAATCGTTTTACACAAGCGAAAGAAGCAATTATTCAAAATGAAGCTGAAGGTTTTAGCAGCCTCACTGAAGGCGCTATTTATGCCGTTGATCAACTCAATCGTGCCTTAGAAAATAAGAGCGGTGGTGTTTGCGCTCAAGTCACCATCAAAATCGACCAAGAAGCAGTAATGACCCGCGCTGCCTTCCTTGGCAATTTAGAAATAGAAAACGGCAACCCCACCAACCTAACCAACCTCTCCGTTATCCTCCAAATCAAAGACCAAAACGGCAACATTGTCAACGACTTATTTGGCATAACCGACCCCATTCTTAGCAATATCACCGCCGTTGACGGAACCGGAATCTTAACCGGAAACGACCCCAACACACCCCAAAATGAAGGAATAGGTAGCGCACAATGGACTTTTATTCCTACCAATTTAGCCGCGCCAGAAACCCCCACTCAATACAACATTGGTGGTACTCTCTCATACCTCGAAAACGGCACAACCGTCACCGTCCCCCTACTTTCTACTCCTATTACTGTTTTCCCGCAAGCCGAACTTTACCTCGACTACTTCCATCAACGAGATGTCTTCGCCGATGACCCCTTCACCGATGACATTGTTGAAACATCCGTCCCCTACTCCCTCGCTGTCCTCATCAGAAATGAAGGAAAAGGAGACGCAAAAAACCTGAGAATCACCTCCGGACAACCGAAAATCGTCGAAAACGAAAAAGGCTTACTAATAGACTTCCAAATCATCGGTTCCGAAGTCAACGGACAAGGCGTTACCCCCTCCCTAAGCGTCAACTTTGGCGACATCAAAGCCGGAAAAACCGCCGTCGCTGACTGGTTACTAAAATCCAGCCTACAAGGAAAATTCATCGACTACAAAGCCACCTTTGAGCATATTAACAGCCTTGGTAAAGCCGAACTCTCTCTCATCAAAGAAGTCAAAATCCACGAATTAATTCACACAGTCCAAGTCAATCATTCCAACCCCGACAACTTACCCGACTTCCTAGTTAACGAAACCTTTGACGCAGAATTCACCCCCGATATAATCTACTTCAGCAGTGGCGGAACCGGAGCCGTCAAAGCCGTTAAAAACGCCACCATTGACGCAACCCCAACCCTCAATGATTTAACCGTTCAAATTAGCGCCACCGTCGAAAATGGCTGGACTTACTTCCGCTTAGATGAACCCAGTGACAGCCAATTCGATATTGTTAAAATCCAGCGGTCTGACGGTACTCAAATCAGTGCAGATAATATATGGACAACCGACCGCACTTTCCCCGCGACAGGTCGTCCAATTTATGAAAATATCTTACATTTTCTTGACAATAACGCCACAGGAGGAACGAAAACCTACACGGTTGTTTATACCCCTGGCGGTCCGAGCATCACCGATATTATTGATGTTAGTCCAGACCCTATCTCTACGGCTGTTAACGCCATTACCGTTGACTTTTCTGAAGCTATTAAAGCCAGCAGTTTCGATTACAACGACTTAAGCTTAACTCTCAACAATGGCACAAACTTAATCAACTCTACTGTTACCATTATTTCCCTCTCTCCCACCCGTTATCAAATCAGCGGATTAAACACCCTTACCAACAACGACGGAGAATATAAACTCACCGTTAACGCCACAGGAATCCAAGACACCATCGGTAAATTCGGTAGCGGTTCACTAACAGAAACCTGGGAGAAAACGGCTGGCGGTAATGCAGACACCACCCCACCAGTAGTAACAGATATTGTCAATCTATTAATCAACCCGCGCAATCAACCAGTTCCCTCTTTAACCGTCACTTTCTCCGAAAAAATTGACCTCAGTACCTTCACTTGGCAAGATATTACTCTCACCCGTAATAATGGAAGCAATTTAATTAACAATACCGTCACCATTAGCGCCATTAATGACACCAACTATCGGATTAATGGACTAAGTGGATTAACCGCAATCGATGGAACTTATAACCTGACAGTTAACGGTAGTGGAATCCAAGACTTATCTGGTAATTCAGGAAATGGAACCCAGTCCGAAACCTGGGTAATGGATACCATCGCACCCGCAATTCCTACTAACATTACAGTCACAAATCCCCTCACCCCTTCAGGGATAAATATTGAGAGTGCAAACATTGCAACCCTACAACCGCTAACAGCATCGGGACAAACCCGAATTGATACCACCAATCCCACCATTAGTGGTGAATTAGGAGAAACTGGATTAAAAGTCTTCTTCTACGACAAAACTACCAATACTCTCTTACAACAAGCAACCGTAACTGGAAGCCAATTTAGTGGTAGTTTACAACTTCCCTCACCTGGCGCAAGAGATGTAGAAATCCGCCTACAAGATGCAGCAGGAAACACCAGTAATACAACCCTCAGTCTCTTCGCAGACATCAGCCAACCAGTCCTTACCCAATTCCTCAACGTCCC
>MTBT01000087.1 GCA_002282935.1 Microcystis sp. LSC13-02
TCTTCATCAACTATTTTCAATAGTAAATTAATATATTCCTCTGTGGCTTTTTTATGATTTCCATTTTTTCTCCCATCTTCTAGACTTTCTAAATTGTTAGGATCGCCGTGAACACACCAAGGGGCGACCGTTTTGAGTGAACAGCCAATAAAATCAGCTATTTCTCGTTGAGTTTTTCCGTCGTTCAGCAAGAGAAACATTAAAATTCTTTCCCTAACTTCTGCTCTTTCTTCTTCTTTAAGAGCTTTTTGTAAGTTTTTCTTTTCTTCTAAATCTAGGAAATCTTTAGCTGGCATAAGTAGAATTTTTCTCAAGTTACTATTTCTATTTTAGGTGGTTTAAGTGCGTTTTAGCTTATCAGCCCCTGTTTGAGAATGGTTCCACGGTTTATCAGGTAGTTCGCTTCTAATCGGTTTCTTCTTCATCAATAATTGCCGATCGATCTAATAATAATAAATCTCGCAGGCGATCGGTATCTAATTCTGTTAACCAATTTTCTCCAGCATCTACGGTTTGTTCCGCTAATTGTTTCTTGCTTTCGATCATCTCATTAATGCGTTCCTCTAGGGTTCCCGTACAGATGAATTTATGTACCTGAACATTGCGTTTTTGTCCGATGCGGAAAGCGCGATCGGTGGCCTGATTTTCTACGGCCGGATTCCACCAACGATCGATATGAAAAACGTGATTAGCGCGGGTTAAATTTAATCCTGTTCCCCCCGCTTTGAGGGAGAGAATAAAAATCTTTGGTCCCTGGGGATCATTTTGAAAGCGCTCGATCATTTCTACCCGATCTTTCGCTTTGGTAGAACCGGAGAGAAATAATATTTCCTCGGCTAATTTTTTCTGGAGATGGGTTTGTAGGAGTTTTCCCCACTCGGCAAATTGTGTAAAAATTAAAGCTCGATCGCCTTCTGCTATCACTTCCTCTACCATGGCTTCTAAACGTAATAATTTTCCCGATCTTTGACTGGTTTCTAAACTATTTTCTTTCAAAAAATGGGCGGGATGATTACAAATTTGTTTTAGTTGCATTAGCAAGGTTAAAATTAATCCATGTTTCTGAATTCCTTGAGTTTCTTCAATTTTCTGGAGCGTTGTCTCGACTAATTGTTGATAAAGTTGTCCCTGTTCTTTCGATAAACCACAAAAAATATTCATTTCCTGTTTTTCTGGTAAATCTTCAATAATATTTTTATCGGTTTTTAATCTCCGTAAAATAAAGGGACGGACAAGGGAACGTAAATTATGCAGGGATTCTTGATCGCCGTATTTTTCAATAGGAAGAGCAAAACGACGCTGGAAAAATGTTTGAGTTCCTAAAAAATTGGGATTGAGAAAATCCAAAATTGACCATAATTCCGTCAGGCGATTTTCTACGGGAGTTCCCGTTAAGGCAATCCGAAATCCTGCGGGTATTTTTCGCACTGCTTGGGATTGTTTAGCCGTAGAATTTTTAATATTTTGAGCTTCATCTAAAACTAAACCTTGCCATTGTACTGCTTCTAAACTGGACAGATCGCGATAGATTAAAGGATAACTGGTAATAACAACCGATTTATTTTTTACCTCTTGAGCAAAAGCTTGACCTTTTAATCTTTTTTCGCCATGATGCACAAAAACAGCCAGGGTGGGAGCGAATTTTCTTAATTCATGTTCCCAGTTATTGACCACAGAAGTGGGAGCCACCACTAACACAGGATTAACTAACATATCCTGTTCTTTTAATGCTAGTAAAAAAGCAATTAATTGCGGGGTTTTTCCTAAACCCATATCATCGGCTAAACAAGCACCTAAACCCCACTTTTCTAGGAAAGCTAACCAACTAACTCCCTTGATTTGATAGGGACGTAATTCCCCCCGAAATTCCCGCGGTGGGTTGATTAATTGAATCCCTTGATTGTTATTTAAATTATCAATTAATTCCTTTAATGCTCCCTCCGCTTGGAAATTGACTACCGGCAGTTTAGCAATTAGATTATTATCTCCTGAACTCAAGCGCAGAGCATCTTCCACCGAGAGATTAAGGGGCGCGATGGTATTATTTAAAATTGCCTGAGCTGCTTTGACATCGGTTGGTTGTAGGATTAACCATTTGCCTCCCACTTCCACCACTGGCGATTTTTTCTCTAATAACTTATCAAAATCTTTTTTCGATATTTCCTGTTCCCCTACCACTAATTTAAGCTGAAAGTTTAATAAACTGGTTAAACTTAATCTTTCTCCTTTTTTGGGGGTGACAGTGGCAGCAATCTTAATTCCTAATCTTTGTTCATTACTACCAGCAGTTAAACCCGTTGGCAAAATTACCCCTAATCCCTGCTCTTGCAATTGCCAAGCGATCGAGCGAATAAACTGATAAACTTCGATCGAATCAAGAGAACATTCCTCCGGGTGTCTCTGCTCTAAACTAATTCTAATCGGTTCGTACAATCGCGCCGCTAATCCCAATCCTTTTAAGAGAATTTCCTGAGGATTATTGACAACTCTTTGATAACTATGATAACTTTCTTTGCCCTCTAACCAAATCAACTTGGCACTAATGAGAAATTCTTGATCATCTAACGCTTGTAAATAATAGGTTAGTTTCCACACTGTTCCTAGACTGGGAGGTTGTAAGGATAAACAAACACGGTATTGATTCTCGATTAATTGGCGATTATTGCCATTAACTAAACTTTCTTGGATAGGAAACACCCAGTTATTATAAGCATTTTCTAGACGCTGTAAATTCTTGGCTTCTAAAGCAATGTCATGATGATCACCGCTTAAAGATTGTAGCCAGGGTTTCACCATCAATGAGGGGGAAATATTAACACCACTATCTATCTTTTGTCGCAAACGAGCATCGACAATATTTTTCAAGCAATCGAGAATAATTATTTGTGGTTCGCTATTTTCTTGATAGGCAAGACAAACCGGGGGGATGGTTTGGATAAACTTAGCTAAACGAGTGCGATCGATGGTACTATCTAGCAGCGGATACCAGCAACTTTCACCTTGATTTATTCCCGCTAAAAATTTCCCCCTTGCTAATAAATCTAAACTCCAACGGTGCAAATACAGCCAAAATCGTAGATCATTGCCGATAAATTCGGCCTTAGCTAGGGGTAATTTCTCCCATAACCGCACTATCATCCCCGCAGAAAAAGTTAATCCCGATACCTGCCATGGTTGCCAAGACAAGGATTTAGCCGTGGGTTCGAGAATTTGCCCCGACAGCAGCGGTAAAAAATATTTTTTCCTTGGGGGGGAATAACTAGGTAAACTGAGCTTGATTGATTCTGGAGAATAGCGGTCAAGCTGAGGAGAAAATTTCTCGATAAATTGGGATAATTGCCCTGATTCTAGACAAAAAGGATGATTTTCCTTTGTTTCACTTAATTCCTTCCCTTGCCACTGTTCACCCCAAAGAAAAAAAACACTATCTTGCGAACGAATCAGCCAATTACCGTGTAGAGTAGTCATTATAAAATAGGGAAATTCCTCTAAAAAACCTGCTGTTGAAAAGGTAACAAATCTCGTTTGTCGCTTCTTCTGACCTTAAGAGCCTCTAATCTTCTATTTTAGTGGACAAGGGCTGATTTCTCAAGCAGAATCTAGTTCAGCGATTAGCCCCGATCGAATGGGTATTATCAATAATAATAAATAGAGTTATTTTTCAACTATGTACAAATCGATCGCCCTCACCCTCGTCCTCAGTCTTCCCCTTAACTTGTCCCTAGTTGGTCAGACGGAAGATTTAAACCATCTACAGCAATTATTATCCACCCGAAAATGTCCCCAATGCGATCTGAGCGGTTCGGGGTTAGTGCAATCGAATCTAGCTGGGGCAAAATTAAATGGGGCCAATCTCGTCGGGGCCAATCTTAGTCAAGCTAATTTAAGTGGGGCGGATCTGAGTGGGGCAAATTTAACCGGCGCCTCTCTTTTTGGTGCTAATCTCACTGGAGCGAACTTAACCGGGGCAATCTTGACGGGTGCGGATTTAAGAGGCACTTATCTCAATAATGCTAACCTCGACAACACCAAACTAGACACTGCCTATGTACAGGGTGCGGTGGGAATTCCCAGTAGTGCCGGTACTCCTGAACTATTCTACGGACTAGGAATGGTGGAAGGAAAACAGGGACGCACCAGCGCCGCTATAGAAAATTTTAATAAGGCCTTGACAATTAACTCGGAATATGCTCCAGCCTATCTGGCCCGGGCCATGGCTCACTATCGTCTGGGACAAAATGCTCTAGCGGCCCAGGACGCTCAAATGGCTTCGACTCTCTTTGAACGGCAAGGTAACACCCCCGGTTACGAAGCGGCAGAGAATTTTATTAAAGGCATGGAAATCGCCCTAAAACCGCAAGAACAAGGTGGTGGCAACGCTCAATTAGACCAAATGGTGCAGGGGATTGGTTCTCTGCTCTTACAGTTTGTTTTACCCGCTTTGGGACTGTTTTAATCCTCGTCCGCTGGCTCTTCTAAATGTTCCGAGACCGCGTAATAAAGGTCAAGAACATGATGATCGGCAAGACGATAAAAGACTCTCCGTCCCTGTTTTTGGTATTTAACTAATCTTAAGGCTCTTAGGGTTCTTAACTGGTGGGATACGGCCGATTCACTCATCCCTAAATCGTCGGCTAAATCACAAACACATAATTCTCGTTTGGCTAAAAGCGATAGAATTCTTAGGCGGTTGGCATCCCCCAAAAGGCTGAAAAATTCGGCCATTTTTTGGGCTTTTTCTAGTTCTAATCCCTGCAAGTTCTGGAATTTCCCCTCTTGGTGATGGGATTCCCCGCAAACTGGTGCTATTTTCTCTATGGCCATGTTTTTTCCCGAGCGGTTTTAAGGAAAAGTTGAGAAAGGGAGGTATCGATCGAATCTTCAACCCCGATACTTGTCCCTTTCTCCCCAATAAATAAATTTAACCGCAACCACAGCCCTTGTGTCCACAGCCTTTTTCGTTAACGTGACCATCGGCACAAGCTTGGCAACAGTAGTATTGATCGTTTTTTTCGATGGCATCGGCGATCGATACTACACACAAACAGGATTCACAAGCACATTTCATGGTGGTGACAGCGATCATGGTTACTACCTCTGAACTTCTTTACTGACTTTAGTATAACATCTGAACAGATGTTCATGGATTGAATAAAGTTAAATTTTTCTAAAACTCAGACGGGAAAGTTAGGCGGTTATCTCAAGGGTGAGGTGGGAAGTTCTCCTTGATTAGTGATCAGATTGGAGTTTTCAGTTCACTGTTTACTAGACCTCTTGCATATAGCGCGTTTCACGTTACTGAGGTATCGACAAGTTTTGCCAACAAAGAGTTTAAGCCCCTTGCCCATGCCTCATTCTGATGAAAACTGCTATATATAGTCTAAGGTAGAAAAAAGTTAAATACTGACTAAACCGCCCAATCATAACAACTGAGCCGACAAATTCTGATGTTATTAGCATTAAAACAACTAACTGTTACCCCAGGCGACCGCCTGTTGTTAACTTCACTCACTTGGCAAGATTATGAAAAAATTCTTGACGAATTGGGAGATCGACGGTCAATTCGTCTATCTTATAGTCAGGGAACTTTAGAAGCAATGACTCCTCTTTTTATTCATGAAAATACCAAAGTTTTAATCGGTGATTTGGTTAAAGTTCTCCTGGATGAATTAGAGTTAGACTATGAACCCGCTGGATCGACAACCTTTAAAAATCAGCAAATGGATCAAGGAATAGAACCAGATGAGTCTTTTTATATCGAAAATTGTGCTGCTGTCAGGGGAAAAAAGCGACTTGATCTGGCTATTGATCCCCCTCCCGATTTAGCAATTGAGATTGATATTACTAAGCGAACCCGATTTAATAATTATGAGCGATTGGGTGTTCCTGAATTGTGGCGATATAATGGAGAGAGACTGGAAATCAATGTTTTGCAAGGATCAGAATATGTTGAAGCTTGCCAAAGCCGACTATTTCCTCAATTTAATCTAATAGAAAAAATTCCAGAAACGCTACAAAATAGTCAAAAAATAGGTAGTGCAATGGCATTAAAACAATTCCGAATTTGGGTCAAGCAAAAGCTTAATGCCTGACTTTAAATGGACAACGAATTCAGGGAACTTTTGCAGATGATAAGTTAGGGGTTACAGTTTTTGATTTAAGGCTGCACCTATTCCTATTGATCAGTGATCAGTTAAGTAGTCGGACATAAATTCTGTTGTCTATCTTAAGAAATGTAAATTGGGCTCTTCGGGACTTGGTATGGTTCGATAGGGGGGCATAAATCGACTCAATCCTTATCTGGCAAGAGATTTAATTGATTAGTTCGATCCAGAATGTCTGTCTCTATAAAGGTTTCATTCCTTATAACCCCGTCCATTGCATAAGACAAACCGAAGAACCGTAAATTGCCGCAATTCTTACTGACTCCTGACTCCTGACTCCTGACTCCTTACCCCACAGTTAACTTTACTTTTGTCCAACTACTTATCAGTGGGTAAGTTAACAGTTATCAGATGTGAGTTTTTAAGTGTGCAGTATTAAATAGAAGTTTCCTACTGTCTTTTTACTGTTTACTGTTTACTGTTCACTGATTACTGTTTTTAGACGCGGAACAGCCTACCAGCGATCGCCAGCCTCATAAATTGCTAAACGTCCGACACCTATATCTAATCCAGGGGAATTCTCCCCGGGGGGATAAGCAGTAATTCCAAACTGATAGACACCACCATAATCGGGATTTCGTACTGGTTTCAGACCGATAGAAACGGTATTACCGGGGGGGACAGGAGGATCAAAAATGACCGTGATCGTCTGAGTATTGGGGTCAAAAGTAGTGGATTTTAGGGTTAATTTTTCGCCGCGCTGATTGCGATCGCCAAGAAAAGCAAAGGTTTGATCAACAAGAAAAGCAATAGTTTGAATATTAGGCTGCTGTTGTAGGGTTACTTTGCCCAAGGGCGCCCCGAGGGACGGCGGCAGAGCGATGGTAAGATAGTATTTTGCTCCCCAAGCACGCACGGATTGGAAAGTAGCGGAGAAATTAACCAGAGTGGGAGAACTCTCAAAAAATACTCTGCCATCGGGAAATTGTCCTGCGAGGGAAACAGAAGCATCAAAAGCGAGTATAGCAATCAAAGCGAGTTTAGATAGACTTTCAGTCTGTTTTAAAGGCAAAAAAGGAATTTTCAAGGTAAAAGCTACTATAAAATATTGATTGTCAAGGGGAATTATAGCAAATTCACTTAACCCTCAACCGCTGCCATTATCAGTGATCAGTGATCAGTAATCAGTGATCAGTAATCAGTAGTCAGGAGACAGGAGACAGGAGATTATTTTTATTTATACTTCCCACACCCTACACCCCACACCCTACACCCCACACCCTACTTCCCACTTCCTCAACCCCCAACACTTAACCCCCAACTTGCAATGTATCTAGAACACCTGCACCTTCACAGTTTTAGAAATTATGCCGAACAGTTGCTAAAATTCGAGTCCAAAAAAACAATATTATTGGGCAATAATGCTCAGGGAAAATCCAATTTACTAGAAGCGATCGAACTTTTGTCCACTCTCAAGAGCCATCGAGTCAGCAAGGATCGGGATTTGGTGCTAGAATCGGAATCAGAGGCGAGAATTTTTGCTAGGGTTAATCGTCTTTATGGAGCATCAGAATTAAGTTTAATTCTCCGTTCTTCCGGTCGTCGCACCGTGATCCGCGACCGTCAACCCCTGCGCCGTCATCTCGATTTTTTGGGGGTGATTAATGCGGTACAATTTTCTAGTCTCGATCTGGATTTAGTGCGCGGTGGTCCGGAAGCTCGCCGAGATTGGTTAGATACTTTATTAATTCAATTAGAACCCCTATACGTTCATATTTTACAGCAATATAATCAGGTTTTACGACAAAGAAATGCCCTCTTAAAAGAGATTCGCAAACAGGAATTAGAGGGAAAAGTTGATGAGGATTTATCCCAACTAAAACTCTGGGATTTACAACTAGCAGAAACTGGTTCAAGAGTAACGAGAAGAAGGGCGCGAGTCCTGCAAAGATTAATTCCTTTAGCCCAAAAATGGCACGAAAGTATTAGCGGAAAAACCGAATTTTTAGAATTACAATATATTCCTAATGTGCCTTGGGTAGAAGATGATGTCAATGGGGTACAAAGGGCTTTTTTAGATAAGATTGAAACCCGTCGTTTGGCAGAGAAACAGCTAGGGACATCGGTAGTCGGTCCGCACCGGGATGAAGTGGATTTTTTAATTAACCAAAACCCCGCTAAATCCTACGGTTCCCAAGGACAACAAAGAACCTTAGTTTTAGCCTTGAAATTAGCGGAATTACAGTTATTAGAGCAGATTATCGGGGAACCTCCCCTACTACTCCTCGATGATGTTTTAGCGGAATTAGATATCGATCGACAAAATCAATTATTAGATGCGATCGAAGACCGTTTTCAAACCTTAATTACCACCACTCATCTCAGTTCGTTTGAGTCCCGTTGGTTGCAATCTTCCCAGATATTTTCTGTCAAAAAGGGACAGATTTTTTATTAGCCTATAGCCACCAGCCTTCAGCCATATTCAGTTATCAGTTATCAGGTTTTTCTCCCTATCTCTTCACTCTCTAGTCACCTCAGCAGTTTAACTATAAACTAAAGCTACTCATTCAGTAAATAGCTGCGATATCTCGGTAGTTTGCTCTAGAAAATTTCTCATATCTTCTGGTTTAATTGTTTGGTTTAATTTATAAATTACTAACCATTCACCACTAGCTTCCAAGTACCAACCATGGTTCTGCCCAAAAAATTGTAAGGTGTCAAAGTTCCAGATTTCTCGGATAGCAGATTCTGGCTGTCCTTGCAAGCAGTAAAATTTAGAAAAATCGGGGTGAGATTCAAAATCAATATCTTGTGATCCAAATAATTCTCCGATTTTATCGAATACATTTTCAGGTCGGAGTGTAAATTCTTGTAAGTTCTTACTGGGTGTATGGAAAACTGCTACCGTTTGAGCGTAGGTATGAGAATTGTCTCCAGAACCAGTCGTAAAATTATAGTCAAATAGAATAGTTTCCCTATCTTCTCCGTACTTGCTGAGGATATTTCTAAGATGGGGATAATTATGCCGACATAAAGGAAATCGACAGAAATCCTGCTTGGATAAATTTACATCTTCCTCCTGAAAAGTCATTGCTAAATTGGCGGCGACTTGTTGAAGTGCTTGTGTGCGTCTTTGTTGTAATTTCGGCGCAATAAAAACATCAGATAGAGTAATAATGCTCCCCATAAAAAACATTACACCTCCCACCAAGATCATACAAGAACCCCAAGAAACCCCCGGATCGAGGACGGATTTATCGGGATAGTTAGGGTGAAAATATACCTTTATCTTCTGTCCTTTCTCGTAGCGTCGGACAATCGAGCGAGCGTGTTCTGGATCACTACTCCCGAACTCTCCGAAAGACACTTGATCTGATAAGTAAGACTTTCCACCAATGGTATATTGGTATTGGATATTAGCATGATAGGAAATAGTAGAATCTTCTCCACTGCTACTCTTTGTCTCTGATGAAATGATCACTCCAGTTGTGGTTGGCCAATTTAGGCTATCTTGGCCATTTTTCAATTCTTCATATCCCTGTTTAATCATAGGGATACTAAGTGTCGCAAAGACTAAACCGAATAAGATGGCCAATAGTTTGGCTAGAATGGGATTAGATGTAGTCATCCTGATATCAACTCCCTT
The DNA here is from genome assembly GCA_002282935.1 of Microcystis sp. LSC13-02. GTDB lineage: Bacteria > Cyanobacteriota > Cyanobacteriia > Cyanobacteriales > Microcystaceae > Microcystis. Next base: position 9,751 of record MTBT01000087.1, read on the forward strand.
CCCCAGCTTGAGGGAATTCTGATTGACCCGATTCTCACTAACGATGTGTCCAGTAAAACCTAGCTTATTTTGCTCTTTGTCTGTATATACCCATAATAACAAAACAGGCCTGCGGCCTGTTTCACTGTTAGATTAAGAATAGTTAAGCCTACCTAATCTCGCGGACTACCGGCTTACCGTCGATAATTTCACCGACGAGAATCAGATCAGCAACCCCGACAAATAAACCATTTTCTAAAACCCCCGGCATATTATTAATAGTTCTTTCCAAATCAGCCGGATCATCGATACTATCAAATTTAACATCGATAACTAAATTGCCTTGATCTGTCACCACGGGGCCAGCTTTTTTCACTCCCATGCGCAGGGAAGGTTTACCACCGAGTGCCTCCAATTTTCGCATCACCGGAGTCATGGCCATGGGTAACACTTCCACCGGCAAAAGAAAAGTCGATCCCAACTTATCCACCAGCTTATTGCCATCCACTACCACGACGAAAATATCGGCGAGACTATCGACAATTTTCTCCTGAGTATGGGCAGCACCGCCGCCTTTAATCAGATTTTTCTGGGGATCCACCTCATCGGCCCCATCGATAGCGATATCCATCTTTTCGATGACATCGAGGGTAGTGAGGGGAATTCCGTACTTCCTAGCCAAAACTTGCGCTTGAAAAGAAGTAGGAACCCCGACAATATTGCTGATTTCCCCGCTTTGCAGTCTAGCGCCCAGATATTCGATCGCGTAGGCCGTCGTTGAACCAGTTCCCAATCCCACGACCGAATTAGATTGAACTAGATTAGCGGCCGCTTTACCGACCTCCTGTTTCATGAGAATGACCGGATCGATTGCTGTCATGATGCACATTCCTAAAAGCGATATTTTGAACCTCTTAGTTATCGGCTATCCGTTGCCCTCTTGTCAATGGAATTAGGGATTAGTGGCCTGAGCTGCTAACATTTCCTTGAGTTTAGCCAATTCATTGGCCCAACGGGGATCTGGCTGTAAAGCGTCACCATCGCCGGTAACTTTCGGGGTACTACTGCCACCCCGTTCAGCCTTGCGTTTTTTGCCGCTGCCGCCGCCACTGGATTTGCGCGGTGCTGCCGTCGTCGGTTTCGGAGTCGGTCTTTCGACTTTTTCCGGGGTTTCTACGCTTGCCTCTGTGCCTTCTGCTTCTTCCCCTTCTTCTTTACCTCCCTTGCTGCGGGGGAGAGCTTTCTCGATTTTGATCGGGTTTTCCATGAAGGATTGACCGTTGTATTTTTCGATAAACTGGTCAGCTAGTTCATCGCTAGGGACGGTAACGAAGGCAAAACCGCGACATTTGCCAGTTTTGCGATCTTTGATGACTTTAGTGGTAATCGTATCCCCTTCATCGGCAAAAAGCGCCTGTAATTTTTCGCGCTCGACGGATTCTTTGGGCAAATTACCAACGTATAGACGAACGGACATGATGGATTCCTCCAAGTATAGGTTGATGTAAAAACTTGTGCGACATTCCGTGCCTGTATGCTGATTTTTTTAAGGCAAACAGAGCTAAGGAGGATGTTTCCCAGCGATAAGCTTGTAGTTTCTGCACGATAGCGGCTGTGGCCGTCAATTTCGACTATCCTTAACGATTTCAACGAGAGGTACGGAATCTAGGGGTTACGTTTTTTAGCTGTTAACAGGGCTAATCATTCAACTTACCCGATTTATGTCGCTCTATTCGATTATTACAGAATGTTTACACAATTTGTCAAATATTTTCTCTCGCTCCGGGCTGCCATGGAAAAAATAAGTATAACTACTTAAGTATTTGTTCACAGTAAGCAAAATTTTATTAAAACTCTTGCTAAATGTATCATTATATGCTTCTTTCCTTTTGGCGGCAGGGTATCCTAGCTAACGGGAGGGAAAAAGCAAAACCCTCTCTACAGATACATTGACACTTTGTCAAGTATTTGTTACATTAGTTAAAAAAGGTGCTACCAATCACCGATCTCGCTTGTTATCAACCACTGCCTTCATCAAGGAGGAACACCATGTCTCAACCGATCGAACTTTCCTTAGAACAACAGTTCAACATTCGTTCTTTTCAGACTCAGGTAGAAAAAATGAGTCAGGAGCAAGCGCAGGATTTCCTGATCAAGCTCTACGAACAAATGATGGTCAGAGAAAATATGTACAAAGCTTTTCTCAAACACCAGTGGGGTCTAGATTCTAATCCCTGGGCTCCCCAATAACTCATTTCACCCCTGCGGGCGACCTCTTTCTCCGGCTGGGTTTCTCCGGAAACGAGCTAGGGATGCGGGGCGCATTTCTTCACCTTTTTAGCTATTCTTAGGGAAGAATAACCGAATTGCAAGGGGTTAATTTATGTTCGAGCGCGCTTTGATCTGTACAGATCTTTTCGATGGTCTCCATCGTCTTGTCCATTGTGTGCCACACTTAGCCCTAAGCGGCTTAAAACAAGTTATCTTCCTCCACAGTATTCCGGTTTGGGAACAACCCACCCTCGCTGCCGTAGATCAAGCGAAAATTGATGCGGCCAAAGAAAAATTAGCCCCAGCTTTAGCAAATATTCCCGACGGTATGACAGTTATTGTCGAAATCTCTAACCGTCGTCCCGTGGATGCCGTGCGGGAAGTCCTCGCTAATCACTCTATTGACGTGATTTTGATGGGAAATCCCATGCGCGGTGCTGTCCAAGAAAAATTATTCGGTAGTACCAGTTTAGCGATCGCAGGTATTACCGATATTCCGCTGCTGATTTTCCGACCGCAATTATTATCAGTTTATACTCGCGATGAATTGGCCCTGCGCTGTCAACATCTCTGGGAACATTTATTAATTCCCTACGATGGCAGTTCCGACGCGATTTATCTAATTGAACAGATAGAAAAATACGCTCAAACTCGATCCCCCGGCTCTTTTGAGCAATGTCTTCTCCTCCGGGTAGTGGAAAATATCAGTCGCGATCCCGGTGTCACCGAATGTCGCTTAAATGATGCCCGTCAGCAATTAGAATCGGTGCAAGTGCGACTAGAAAAACTCGGTTTGCAACTACAGAGCGAAGTGCGACAAGGAACACCTGTATTAGAAGTTTTGACGGCAGCAGAAGAAAATGATATCAGTGCGATCGCTGTAGCCACTTCCCATCGTTCTAATATGTTGGAATGGTTAGCAGTGCGTCGGATTAATGAAGATATTCTTCATCAACTGTGGTTCCCCTTATTATTTTTCTCACCGAAGGGATAGGCTCAAATTCCTAACAGGTTAAACAAATAACCCACCCCGATAATACCGACGGTGACAAGGGAGATAAACACTGTTAAGGGGGGGATTTTTAACACCTTTCTCAAGATAATCATTTCCGGTAAAGATAGGGCGGTAACAGCCATAGTAAAAGCTAGGACTGTACCCAGGGGAATGCCCTTACTAACCAGTGCTTCCGTTATGGGTAAAACTCCCGCAATATTAGCGTATAATGGCACTCCCATCACCACTGCTAAAGGCACAGCAAAGGGATTGTTTTTTCCTGCCCAATTAGCGATAAAATCGGCGGGAACATAACCATGAATTACCGCACCCACAGCAATACCAATCACCACATATAACCACACGGATTTAAAGATTTCTACTGCTTGATATTGTCCCTGTTGAAAACGTTGTTTCCAAGTCAGAGCTAGTTCCTCGTCTTCCTCTTGAGGTTGATAACTTTTTTGTAATTCCCAGACAAAAGGTTCCACCCATTTTTCTAGTTTTAATTGACCGATAATATAACCGGAAATAATCGCTAAAATTAAGCCAAAGCCAATATACAATAAAGTCACCCTTAAACCGAATAAACCCCAAAGTAAAATTACCGCCACTTCGTTAACCATCGGGGCAGAAATTAGATAGGAAAAGGTTACTCCCAAAGGGACACCCGCTTCTAGGAAACCAATAAATAACGGTACAGCAGAACAGGAACAAAAGGGGGTAATAACACCAATACAACCCGCCAAAATATTACCCATAAAAGCCGAATTTTCCTGCCAAGAAATTACGGACTTTACCCGGATCGAGAAAGCTTTGCAAAGTTCCCACAAAAAAGCTAATTGTTAACAATAATGTCAGAACTTTTGGTACATCGTAGAAGAAGAAACGTAGCGACGAACCGAGGGAATAATCAAGGGATAAACCAAAGATTCTCGTTACTAATTGCGTCGCTAACCAATCAAAGGGATAGAAGGGGTCAAACATAATTATATTACCCCGAAAAAAGAGAATTATTGCGGTAATAAAGATTGAATTTGTTCGGGGGATAAAACCCGACCTTTACTAACCACTTTACCATTAATTACTAAAGCGGGGGTGGACATTACACCCCGTTTAGCAATTTCGATCGGATCGGTAATATGGGATACTTGAGCAGTGATAACTTGAGCGGTGACAGCCGATTTAGCATTAGCTTCTAACTGCTGACATTTTTTACAACCTGTCCCCAAAATTTCCAGATTGATAGTATTCATACCTGTCAAACTCCTTAACTTAATTGCTCGATTAATCCGACAACTTTAGCCTTAATTTCATCGCGAACTCGGCGAAAAGTTTCCATGGGTTGACCATCGGGATCATCAATTAACCAATCCTCGAAAATTTCCTGTAAAACCCATCCTTCCGGCAGATTGACACCGCAACCACATAGGGATATAACGGCATCGTAATCTTCGGGATTAAAATCCCTAATTGGTTTAGAAGTTTGGTCAGTAATATCGATACCAATTTCCTGCATAACTTCGATTGCTCCGGGGTGAACTTTGGCCGCTTCTAATCCAGAACTGGTGACGGCAATTTTACCCGCGCCCAAAGTTTTAGCGAAACCTTCGGCGATTTGGGAACGACAGGAATTTTTTCTACAGGCAAACATAACTTTTTTCATGATTTTAACTCCTAGAAATTGATTTAATTAATAGCTTTATGGGCAATTATGGACATTTCTTGGGCAGCTTTTTCCTTCCTTTCACTATAGCGATCATTCAGATAATCTACCTGATCTCGCAGGAGAATGGTAAACTTATAAAGTTCCTCCATCACATCAATAACTCGATCTCGATAGGGGGAATCTTTCATCGTGCCATCCTCATGAAACTCCTGATAAGCTTTAGCCACAGAAGATTGATTAGGAATAGTAAACATTCGCATCCAACGACCAAGAATTCGCAGAGTGTTAACCGCGTTAAAAGATTGGGAACCTCCGCTTACTTGCATGACTGCTAAAGTGCGGCCTTGGGTAGGTCTAACCGCACCAATACTTAAGGGAATCCAATCAATTTGGTTTTTGATAATGCCGCTAATATTACCGTGAAGTTCGGGAGATGACCAGACTTGACCCTCAGACCATTGACTTAATTCTCGCAATTCCTGTACTTTGGCATGAGTATCGGGAACACTGCCATAAATCGGCAACTCACGGGGATCAAAAAAGCGCACTTCTGCCCCCAATTCAGTGATAATTCTGGCAGCTTCTTCTGCTAATAAACGACTGTAGGAACGTTGCCGCAAAGAGCCATACAGAAAAAGAATTCTTGGTTTGTGAGTCGATTGGATCATGATTACCAACAAGCAGAATTTATTTTAAGTCTCGGAAACCATCGGATAGTAGGCCGTAAATAATTACAGCTAATTGAGCGCCTAAAATCGGTGCTATCCAGTAAACCCAATGGTGTTGCCAAATTCCTGCCACGAAAGCAGGCCCCAGAGAACGCGCTGGATTCATACTGGCACCGGTAATCGGCCCCATAAAAGTTCCTTCTAGGGCTACGGTTAAACCGATAGCAATCCCCGCAAAACCAATAGGGGCGCGACGGTCTAAACCAGAGCCTAAAATTACCAGCATGAGAATAAAGGTGATAATGGTTTCAATACAGAAAGCTTGTCCCCAATTTCCCTGTAAAGGCAGAGTTGCGCCCAAATTTCCCACTCGACCCAGACAAAGCACAAGGGTAGCAGAGGCGAGAATCGCACCGAGACACTGGGCGATAATATAGGGAATTACCCAAGATTTTGGAAAAAAGCCACTTGTCCAAAAGGCCAGGGTCACGGCGGGGTTAAAATGAGCCTTACTGATATGACCAAGGGCATAAATCAGGGCTGCTACCATGGCACCGAAAACCATATTGACCCCGAGATGGGTAATTGTACCACCGCTGATTTGATTGACCATTACCGCCCCTGTTCCCGCGAAAATGAGGATAAAAGTCCCCAAACATTCCGCTAGACATTCCCGCACACCTGACCGTTTTAAGAGACGAAAAGATGAGCGAGTTTGACTCAAAAGCTCGATCAAGAAGGGTTTCGGCATAACAGACAATCGATCGAATAACCCGATAATATATCAATAAAAGTTGATATGTCAAGTTTAAAAGCCATTTGTAAAGATTTAATATTTCTAAAAATCTTGATTGGTTACTGATTTTCCCCGCAGGTACGAGCGGGGACGAGGGCTGCAAAACGACGATATTCGGATAGATATTCTTCTAGGAGAAGAAATTGAGATGGATTTAGGCTGTAGTAGATCCAACGACCTTCTTGACGACTGCGGACTAAATTGGCTTCTTTTAGGGTTTTTAGGTGAAAAGATAATTTAGATTGGGCGATATCGAGATGGTCGCACAATTCACAAACGCATAATTCCTGATGTCGCAAAAGTTGCAGAATTTGCAGTCGCAGGGGATCCGAGAGTGCCTGAAAACCAGTATAAATCTGGGTTAACGAGTTGGGAGATGTGGCCAGAGAGTTGAACATTGAGATTGCCCCTAGTGGGAAGAAAATAGGAAAGCGGGAAAATTCAGAATTGCAACAAAACTTTATGTATTTTTGTATCGAATCAGGAAAACCAGCGAATCATCCCCTGTATTATAGACAATGGTTTTGACCAGATTAGCCCTTAAAATCATTGTAGACAGGTTAGGAGACATCATGGAATTATTTGCGGCTCTCAATTTAGAACCTATTTTTCAACTCACCTTCGTGGCGCTAATCATGTTAGCTGGCCCCTTTGTCATTTTCCTACTAGCTTTTCGTGGGGGCGACCTATAAAAACCGCCTCCCACCCATTGTTATTCGTGCTTTTTTGACTTCTCTCCTCTCTAGGGAGAGATTTTTTGTCTAAAAGTCGGGAGTCATCAGTCATCAGTTATCAGTCATCAGTTATCAGATGTGACGCGATGTGCAACTAAAAACGACAGAATCAGGGTAGGGTTCCAGAGGATACTTTATCTCTGCTGATTTCTGAAAGCCTTGTAAATCAAGACTAAAAATATAGTTGCACACGGGGTGATGTGAGTTTTCAGTTCACTGATTACTGATTACTGGGCGTTGTCAGATCAGAATATGAAAGATGCAATGCAATCCTTGTTATCAAAGTAATTTCAGTTCCGGTGCTGATTCGGATCATCTTTCAATCAACGCCGATTACTGTTTACCGAAAAGCCCCCATTGCCACTTCCCCCCGCAACGGCTCGACTGAGCATCGCCGAACGTCGCGCACGAAGTGGTCTCCCCACTTCCCCACTTCCCCACTTCCCCACTTCCCCACTTCCCCACTTCCCCACTTCCCCACTGATAACTGATTACTGTTTACTGATCACTGAAAAAAGCATCCCATTTCCCCCTCTCCTAAGAATCGACTGCTAAGATCGAACATAGCGATCGATCTCTCGCTCCCACGATATCTGATAAAACTATCCATGGTCATTAAAAATAACCCCTATTATCGGGCTTTCATCGGCTTTTGGCTCGCTTTCCTTGTGTTTTGGGGTTTTGGGAGTTTCTCACCCCTTCTTGCCCAAGCGAAAGAGCAATCAGCCGATGTGCAATCGATTACCCCCTACCTTAAGCAATTTCAACAAAAAATTACCGAATTTCGCCTCGATAACGGAATAAAATTCATTATCCTCGAAAATCGCGATGCCCCGGTTATTTCCTTTGTCACCTATGCGGACGTGGGAGGTGCCGATGAACCGGACGGTAAAACAGGAGTTGCTCACTTTTTGGAACATTTAGCCTTTAAAGGCACAAAAACCATCGGTACTACCGATTATCTTAGCGAGAAAAAAGTCCTCGATCGCCTTGAAGCTATAGACAAAGAACTGCAAGCGGCCAAAAAAGCGGGTAAAAGCGCAGAAGTGGCTAAATTAACCGCAGAATTTCAACAAGCGAGGGCAGAGTCCGAGCAATTCGTCCAACGCAACGAATACGGGCAAATCGTCGAAACTCAGGGGGGAGTCGGTTTAAATGCCACCACTTCCAGCGATGCAACCAGCTATTTTTACAGCTTCCCGTCGAATAAATTGGAATTGTGGATGTCTTTGGAATCGGAACGATTTTTAGAACCAGTGTTCCAACGGGAATTTTACAAAGAAAAAGACGTAATTCTGGAAGAAAGACGGATGCGGACGGATAATAGCCCCTTGGGTTTATTAATCGAAGCTTTTCTCGATCAAGCTTATACTGTCCATCCCTACAAACGTCCCGTTATCGGCTACGATCGAGATATTCGCAATCTGGAACCCTCAGATATCCAAAACTTTTTCGATAAATTTTATGCTGCCAGTAATTTAACCATAGCTATCGCCGGGGATGTGGACCCAGAACAGGTCAAACAGTTAGCTAAGGTTTATTTTGGTCGTTTTCCCGCTAAACCAAAACCCCCACAGGTGACAGTAGTGGAACCGGACCAAACCAAAACAAAGGAAATTACCCTAAAATTAGCCTCGCAGCCTTGGTATTTAGAAGGATACCATCGTCCCGCCCTCAATCATCCCGATCATGCGGTTTACGAGGTTATCGCCACTTTAATGAGTGAAGGAAGAACTTCGCGACTGTATAAAGCTTTAGTGGAGGACAAACAACTTGCCCTCGCTGCCCAGGGATTTAACGGCTTTCCGGGAGATAAATACCCGAATTTGCTCTTATTCTATGCTCTTACCGCTCCTAATGCCAGTGTGGAGGAAGTAGCGCAGGGTTTGAATTTAGAATTGGAAAGATTGAAAAATGAACCGGTTTCGGAACAGGAATTAGAACGGGTTAAAAATCAACTACGGGCAGCCCTATTAAGAGGTCTTGATTCTAACATGGGCATGGCGCGATCCTTGATTGAATACGAGGTAAAAACCGGCGATTGGCGTAATTTATTCGCCCAATTAGATGCTTATAATGCTGTCACCGCAGCCGATATTCAACGGGTGGCTAAAGAGACTTTTACCCCCGAAAATCGCACTATTGGCCGAATTTTACCAAAGTAAACAGCGGCAAAGTTTGCTTTTTGCTCCCTCTTATCTATTTCTTCCGATAATTTTGACTCAAATCATGAAAAAACGCTTCCAATGGCTAGGTTTAATAGTTATCACCCTGATAGGTGTCCTAGCTTTTCGTTCCCCGGCAATTGCCCAAACTCCGCGACATTTTACCGATTTAACTTTTCCTCCCCTTCCTGAAGTGACAGTTCCCCAATACGAGCGCTATCAACTAGATAATGGTATGGTGGTTTATTTAATGGAGGATCGGAGCTTACCGTTAGTGAGTGGTACGGCGATGATTCGCACAGGAGGAAGATTAGAATCCGGGGAAAAAGTCGGATTAGCTGATATTACTGGAACCGTGCTGCGTAGTGGTGGCACGGAAAAACATCCTTCTAATGTCTTAAATCAATTATTAGAACAAAGAGCAGCCCTAGTAGAAACCTCGATCGATCTTAACGCTGGAACTGCTAGTTTTAGCGCTCTTAGTGAAGATTTAGAAACAGTTTTTAATCTCTTTGCCGAGGTTTTGCGTTCCCCAGCTTTTGAAAATCAGAGGGTAGAATTAGCCAAAGTTCAGGAAAAAGGGGCGATTGCCCGACGTAATGATGATCCCGATGATATTGCTAGTCGGGAGTTCCGCAAGCTAGTCTATGGTGATAATAGCCCCTACGCTCGTACTGTAGAATATAGCACTTTAGCTAATATTGACCGTCAGGATTTAATCGATTTTTATCGTACCTATGTCCGTCCCGACCAAATAATTTTAGGAATTGTCGGTGATTTTGATTCTCAGTCGATGAAAGCATTAATCAATAAAACTTTTGGCGATTGGAAAAATCCCGCAACTGCCACTAAAATTGTCACCCCTTCGGCAACCCAAAAAAATCTTCAAGGTGTCTTTGTCGTCAATCAACCCCAATTAACCCAGAGTAGCGTTTTATTAGGTCATCTTGGGGGTCGTTTGGATAGTCCCGACTATCCCGCTTTAACGGTATTAAATGAGATTTTAAGCGGTTTTGGTGGTCGTTTATTTAATGAAGTACGTTCCCGTCAAGGATTAGCTTATTCTGTCTATGGTATCTGGAATAGTCGTTATGATTATCCCGGTTTATTTATTGCCGGAGGTCAAACTCGCACCGATGCCACCGTACCTTTTATTAAGGCAATTTTAGGCGAAATCGAGCGCCTTCGCAATCAACCCGTTACTGCAAAAGAATTAGAAGATGCTAAAAATGCTATTCTCAATTCTTTTGTTTTTAAGTTTGAGAAACCTGCTCAAAATTTATCGCGATTGATGACGTATGAATACTATGGTTATCCCCAAGATTTTATCTTCCGTTATCAACAAGCGGTAAAAGGTGTGACAATTGCTGATATTCAACGAGTGGCACAACAATATCTACAACCGAATCAAATTGTGACTCTAGTAGTGGGTAATGAACAGGAAATTCAACCTCCCTTATCCAGTTTGGGAACTACGGTTAAAACTGTTGATGTCACCATCACACAACTATAAATAAATGTAGAGATGTCGGGTGTGTTATATGACGCTAACACACCTGAGAAAATTTTTCTTGTAAATGTTGACAAATTGCGTATCATAAAAGCATAGTCTTCATCAATTCCCCAGAGACTTTTAGGGTCAGTATGCAATGCTCATCGAATTTAGTGTCGGTAATTATCGGTCTTTTAAGGATGTAGTCACTCTCAGTATGGTGGCTGCAGATGAAGCAACAGGTAATGATGAGCTTGATAAAAATAATGTTTTTAAGGTTAATCAGAATTTTAGTTTATTAAAAAGTGCTGCTATTTATGGAGCAAATGCTAGTGGTAAGAGTAATTTGATTCTGGCCTTATATTTTATGCAAAGTTTTGTAATTAATTCCTCGAAGTTACAAATTACAGATAAGATAAATTTAGAAAAATTTCGATTAAGTTCTGAAACTGAAGATAAACCTTCTTTTTTTAAGATAGTTTTTCATCTAGATAATAAGATCTATGAATATAGCTTTGAAGTCACCCAAGAGCGAGTAATTTCTGAGGGGTTATCTTGCACTCCCAAAACTCGCAAAACCAATATATTTAGCCGAGAAAAAGATATAATTAAATATAGTAAAAGTCTGTTGAAGGGCAAAGATGTCAAAGATTTAACCAAAAAAAATACTTTATTTCTATCGATTGCCGCTCAGTTTAATGACCCGTTAGCAGGAAAGATTTTACTTTGGTTTAGTAGATTAAAAATTATATCGGGTTCGCAATTTGAAAATTTAAGACAGCTATCTCTTGACTATCTTTCTAGAGAGCCAAATCTTAAAAATGAAATCGTTTTCTTAATTAAAAAATTAGATTTGAGTATCAAGGATATGAGTGTAGAAGTGGGACGGACATCCCTAGATAATTTTCATAAAGATATTCCTGATCGAGTTAAAAACAAAGAATTTCGCCTTGATAATTATATCTATAACTCCATTGAAACCTATCACGAAAAGTATGATTTAGAAGGAAGGATAATAGGTTTAGAAAGCTTTCAAATGAATAAACATGAGTCTCGCGGTACTCAAAAAATATTTGCTTTGTTAGCACCAGTTTTATCTGCTTTAAAAAAAAGTGAGGTATTAATAATTGATGAACTTGATTCTCTACTACATCCCTTAATGGCAATAGCAATTATTGGATTATTTAACTCTAAGATAACTAACCCTAAAAATGCTCAACTTATTTTTGCCACTCATGATGTTAATTTACTTAGTAATCAACTTTTTAGGAGAGATCAAATCTGGTTTACCGAAAAAAATCGCCAAGAAGCAACGGATTTATATTCTCTGGTCGAATTTGATATTGATAATAATGCTTCCTTTGAACAAGATTATATTCAAGGTCGCTATGGTGCAATACCTTTTATTGGTGATTTAAGCAAAGTTATCGGTGATTAGTATGGCTAAAAAAGATGGTAATTATGGTTATTTAAAACGTCAAGCTAACAATAGACAGCCAAGGGAAACATTTTTGATTGTTTGTGAAGGCGAAAAAACTGAATACTATTACTTTACTTGTTTGAGGGAAGATTTAAAATCTAATAACATTAAAATAAAAGTTAAGGGAGAAGGTCAAAATACCTTGAGTTTAGTCAAGAAAGCAATTAATATTAAAAACAATGAAAAATCAGCATCTTACGATCAAGTTTGGTGTGTTTTTGATAAAGATAATTATACCAAAGAGCAATTTAATCAAGCTGAAGGACTTGCCAAAGAAGAAAATATCAAGATTGCCTATTCTAATGAAGCCTTTGAAATTTGGTATATTTTGCACTTTCAATATCTTGATACTGCTATACCTAGAAATGGATACGGGCGTATTTTAACTACTCAAATGACAAAAAAGGGATTATTTAAGGAGAAAGAAAAATATGAAAAAAACCGAGAGGATATGTATGAAAAATTAAATGACTATCAGTCTACAGCAATTATCAATGCCGAAAAACTTATTAAACGGCGAGATGAATTAAAACAACATCCTTTTGATCCCTACCCTTCCACTACCGTACATGAATTAGTGAGAGAACTTAATAAAAATAGTCGCTTAACTATTTTGAGATAGAGCAGTTATCTTAATGGTGAGATACGAAGTTTTCCTTTTGGCGAGCCCGTCGTCGATACCAAATTAGGTTACAGTTAATCTTGACGAGAAACGCTATAATTAAGGCTATCATTGAGGAAAATTACTGTTGAGACCCCTGAATAATGTATTAATTTTTGTATAAAAAGCTAGACAATTAAACCCTTTAGAGATAGGGTGATAGTGGCTGAGTTTGCTATTAAGAGTTTTGTAAATAAATATCAAACTCAAGGGTTTTTGAAGATGGTATCTCGCTAAACTGAAAGTATAAAGTACAGAGGTAAAAATACTTATGATGCTACTACAAGATGTTGCGAGAACCTCTAGAGAACAAGCATTAATTCTGTGGTTTGAAGAAGTAGATAGTAAAGATGTGGGATTAGTCGGTGGGAAAAACTCCTCCTTAGGCGAAATGATCCAACAATTAACCCCGAAAGGGATTAATGTCCCCACAGGATTCGCCACCACCGCTTACGCTTACCATCAATTTGTCGAAAAAGCCGGACTAGACGCACAATTAAGACAAATTTTCCAAGATTTAGACGAAAACGATGTGCAGAACCTGCAAGAAAAAGGTAAACAAGCGCGCACATTAATCTTAAATACACCATTCCCCGAGGATTTAAGTCATGCGATCGCTATTGCCTATCGCCGACTCTGTGAACGTTATGGCGATGATCTCTATCATTCCATTGATGTGGCCGTTCGATCGAGCGCCACTGCCGAAGACTTACCAGAAGCGAGTTTTGCCGGACAGCAGGAAACCTATCTCAACGTCCAAGGGGTGAGGGGAGTTTTAGAAGCTTGCCATAAATGTTTTGCCTCTTTATTCACCGATCGCGCTATTTCCTACCGTCATCATAACGGTTTCGATCACTTTGCCGTCGCCCTTTCCGTCGGTGTCCAAAAAATGGTGCGTTCAGATCTAGCCACCTCTGGGGTGATGTTTTCCATCGATACGGAAACAGGGTTCAAAAATGCCGCTTTAATCACGGCAGCCTACGGTTTAGGGGAAAATGTCGTGCAAGGCGCTGTTAACCCCGACGAATATCTAGTTTTTAAACCCACTCTTAAAAACGGCTACAAACCCATCCTCGACAAACGCCTAGGCAGTAAAGCGATCAAGATGATCTACGATGATGGAGGATCGCGTCTAACCAAGAATATCCGAGTTAACAAGCTAGAACAGGATCAATTCTGCATTAATGACCAGGAAATCCTCACTTTAGCCCGTTGGACGACCGAAATCGAGGAACATTACTCGCAAGTGCGCGGAATCTACACCCCCATGGACATCGAATGGGCAAAAGATGGGATCACGGGAGAACTCTTTATCGTTCAGGCGCGCCCAGAAACCGTACAATCGCAAAAAGCCGCTAATATCCTTAAATCCTACGAAATTAAGCAAAAAAGTGACGTTTTAGCAGTGGGACGGAGTGTAGGTGCGGCAATCGGTCAAGGAAAAGCCAGAGTCATCCTCAGTGTCGATAAAATCAACAACTTTAAACCGGGAGAAGTTCTCGTCACCAATCGCACGGATCCCGACTGGGAACCGATTATGAAACAAGCAAGCGCGATCGTGACTAATCAGGGTGGTCGTACTTGCCATGCCGCTATTATCGCGCGAGAAATGGGCATTCCGGCGATCGTGGGTTGCAATAATGCCACGGAAACGATTAAAACCGGACAGGAAGTCACCGTTTGCTGTGCGGAAGGGGATGAAGGGAAAGTTTACCTCGGATTGCTACCCTTTGAAATTCGCGAAACTCCCCTGGATAATTTGCCCGAAACTCGGACAAAAATCCTGATGAATATCGGTAATCCCGAAAAAGCCTTCGCTTTTGCCGATATTCCTGCCCAAGGTGTCGGTTTGGCGCGTCTAGAATTCATTATCGCTAACCATATTCAGGCCCACCCCAGCGCTTTGCTGAAATTCCACGAATTGGAAGAAGGGGACGTAAAAGACCAAATCGCCGAATTAACCAAACACTACCAGGATAAACCCCAATTTTTCGTCGATAAATTGGCCCGGGGAATTGCCATGATTGCAGCCGCATTCTACCCCAAAGATGTAATTGTGCGGATGTCCGATTTTAAATCCAATGAATACGCTAATTTATTGGGTGGCAAACCCTTTGAACCCAAGGAAGAAAACCCGATGATCGGTTGGCGCGGTGCTTCCCGTTATACTGATCCTAATTATCGCGAAGCTTTCGCTTTGGAATGTCGGGCGCTGAAAATGGTACGGGAAGAAATGGGATTAACTAATGTGATTCCGATGATTCCTTTCTGTCGTACCCCCGAAGAAGGGATGAGAGTCCTCGAAGAAATGGCGAAAAATGGTCTCGAACGCGGGGTTAATGGTTTGCAAGTTTATGTGATGTGTGAGTTACCAAGTAATGTAATTCTTGCTGACCAATTTGCTCAGGTGTTTGACGGATTTTCGATCGGTTCTAATGATTTGACCCAATTAACCTTAGGATTAGATCGGGATTCTGCCCTAGTTGCCCATCTTTTTGATGAACGGAATGAGGGAGTTAAACGCATGGTGAAAATGGCCATTGAAACCGCTAAAGCCCATAATCGCAAAATCGGTATCTGTGGTCAAGCCCCCAGTGATTACCCCGAATTCGCTCAATTTTTAGTGGAATTAGGCATCGATTCTATCAGTCTTAATCCTGATTCGGTGCTGAAAACTTTATTGATTGTGGCAGCAGTGGAGAAAGGACAATAGTTTAGTGATAAAGGTGGGACTTGCCCACCTTTTTTTGTATTGGTATGTTGACAATATTAATCTAGTTCTGCGTTCATAATACTGGAGTTCTTCATTAAAAAAATTGTTCAAGATTCCCGAATCACAATAAGGTTTTTTGATCGACTTTTTTTCAAAACTAACCTCTAATTGAATTGATAATATTAGACAGGGAAGAAGCAGCAGATTTTTTAGGAAAGACTTTCAGTTCCTGCACTTGAATATTGATTTTTTCTCCATGCAAATACTGCCGAATTAACCCAAAAACATAAACTCTTTTTCCTAATGCTTCTCTAGCTTGTTCAAAAAGTTCTTCAGGAAAAAAACATTTAATAATTTTGTTATCAGTTAGGCTACGAATCCCCATCTTTATCTTTTGACGATTGGCAATATTAATAGATACTAACTGCCCTTCAATAGAGCCATAAATACTATAAAAATTTTGCGTAATTTCATCTACATTATTATCCCTAAACATCAGTTTTTTTGTACTAAGCCAACTAAGTTTATCATACTGAAAATACATATAGCCCACTATGGCTATTTTTTATTTATCTCTTAACAAAGATTAACTTTAAACTGCGGTCAAGAGATAAACCTAGATTTCGTCAGGATTAAGGCCTAATTCCCGCAGTTTATTTGCCAATCGTTCCGCTCGTTGTTTTTCCTTATTATAGCTAGTGAAAGCTTGTCCATCGGGATAAAAAAGCAACATTTCCGGTTCTCCTAACTGAAACCGTATTCCTAAACGGGGACTAACCCAATTATCGAGAGTTTCCAGAATTTCTAGCTGATTTTCGCCTCTTATCCCACCACTAGCATCGTTTTTATGGGGATCATAAAGATAATATTCCTCAACCCCATAACGGTCATAAAATAGCTGTTTTTTGGCCATTTCCGTGAGGGTGTTACCCCGAGAGAGGATTTCAAAAACCACCTGGGGACTAATATTATTTTCTAACCATTGTCGATAGGAACCCCTTTCCCCTTTTGGTCTCCCAAAAACCACCATGATATCCGGCGATTGACGCAGTTTATTATCATTTTCCACGGGATACCAAAGTAAATCCCCTGCAACAAAGACATCAGACTGATTACGAAATAGCCAGTCTAAATTAGTTTTAATTGTCGTAATCCAACGAAATTGCAGGGTACTATCCGCCATGGGTTGACCATCGCTATCGGGGTAGATAATTTCAGTGACGTTAGTTTTATCTAGTTGCGAAACCATAAGACTAATTAAAAAGTTAAAACTAGAAAATGTCAACAACTTAATTCTATAATAAAGTCCAGAAGAAGAGGAATTAGAGCAAAAAGTTCTATCTACAACTTTTGCAAGAGAGATCAAGGACAAAATCAAGGATTTACAATCTCGGTTTCACAACAGTCCACTGGGTTACGGGAGCCATTGCTTTCCAACCTAAAAACTTACCGACAGGTTCGGCTTTTTCAATGCCAATCCGCAGCAGTTCCCCGCCTAATTTACTATGCCATTGCAAGAGGACTAATTCACTTTCAATTGTAACAGTGTTAGCAACAAGACGACCCCCGGGGCGCAGCGCTAACCAACAGGTTTCCAATAGGTGGGGTGTGGTGATACCGCCACCAATAAAAATAGCGTCCGGTGGCGGTAAATCTGCCAAGGCGCTCGGTGCAATTCCGGCGACGATTTGCAGATGGGGCGTTCCCAAGGCGGCGGCATTATCGGCAATGTATTGTAATCTGGTGGGATGATGTTCGATCGCAATAGCCTGGCAACGGCGATCGCTACGCAGCCACTCAATGGCAATGGAACCACAACCCGCTCCCACATCCCAGAGCAATTGTCCGGGTAGGGGAGCCAATGTACTCAGAGTGATAGCACGAACTTCTCTTTTTGTCAACTGTCCGTCATGATGGTAAGCAGAATCCGGCA
Organism: Microcystis sp. LSC13-02; assembly: GCA_002282935.1. GTDB lineage: Bacteria > Cyanobacteriota > Cyanobacteriia > Cyanobacteriales > Microcystaceae > Microcystis. The sequence goes on from MTBT01000087.1 coordinate 27,306, forward strand.
GTCCGGGAAGGCGCGGCGCCCGGGTAGGAGGATGGGAGGAGATACAGCTAATGGCAATGACATTTAAATCTGCCAGATCTGTAAACTGCCAATCGTTGGCGATGCCTTGGATGTGGCGTTCCTGGGTTCCCCCTAGATGTTCTAAAACCGTGATGGAACTTTCGCCAAAACCTGCCTCGGTTAGAAGCCGAGCAGCGATCGCAGGAGTCTCGGCATCGGCGCTCAGTACCAGCAGTTTAGCACCGGGATAAAGCACCCCATTTAACAAAGCCGGAGGACGGCCGCACAAACTCAAAGTTTCTACTTCACTCAGGGACCAACCCAAACGACTACAGGCAAGACTAAAGCTAGAAGGAGAGGGAATAATCGTCATTTCCTCAAGGGGAATCTGACGGGTGAGGGTGACACCAATTCCGTAGCACATGGGATCACCACTGGCCAAAACACAGACGGATTGACCACGACGGCGGATAATCTCGTTCACAGAGTCTTGAATGGGAGAAGTCCAGAGCAGTTTTTGCCGTTGATCCTCTGGGGGTAACATTGCCAGATGACGTTCACCACCGACAATAACTGATGCTAAAGAAAGCAGACTTCGCCCCACTGAACTTAACCCTTCTAAGCCATCTTCACCAATTCCTATGATCGATAGCCATTTCGACTTACAATTGCGATCCGCCATATTAAAAAAAATCGCTACTATTTCATTATCTGCCATCAGGCTCTATCCTTCAAACAAGATATAATCGGGTTAGTGCCAAGTTAATTCAGAGGAAAAATTATGACCACCACCGCCGATGATGTTTGGAAATTATTAGCCGAATTAGTAGAAGCTCAAAA
>MTBT01000088.1 GCA_002282935.1 Microcystis sp. LSC13-02
AAGGGCAACAAAGCCTGAAACTCCTGACTCCTGACTCCTGACTCCTGACTCCTACCCCCAGGAAAAACTTTTTCAGCAGACCCTAAATATATCTGTGGATATTTATTAATCGATCAAGACAGTTATGCTACTGCATTGAGAGCATAACTTTTAGTAATAAAAGGAGAAGTCATGGCGGTTAAAAGTCCTCCGTAATCAAGATTAAAACTGACTTCGCTTCCTACTTTTAACCTCTTGTTATGACTATCAAGAACTAGATGATCGCTACTAGAACCTAATATTTTTATATCCTGACTTGTTTGTAATCCAGAGATAAGAATATCCTGTCTTCCTAATGCAATAATAACTCGACGGTGAATGCCTTGGTCGATAAAGCCTGGAACATTACCAAAAGCGTCTCGACCAATTTCTCCAGAGGGTAGAGATGGTTTATCTTTGGATTCGATTACTTCAGCAATTAACCGAAAAGCATCGGTATATAAGCCTGGTATCAGTTGTCGATTAACTGTTTCACAACCTAATAAAATTGATTCTCCTAAACGCAGATTATTAATCCGACCAACTTCGCTACTTTTTTGATACCATTGATAGTTAGCAGAATTGCCTCCTGAAATAATCGGTAATTTTATTAAAAATTCCTGCTCAATTGTATCTGTTAACACAGATAATTTGCTCATATTATGTCTATCAGGTTTAATACCTCCATAACAAGCCAAATTACAACCCAGTCCAATAATTTTGATAAAGGGAAAAGCGAGGGTTTTTTTGATGAACTTGACGAGATCTTTCGGCAGTACACCTTCGCGTAAATCCCCTAACTCCGTCATGATAATAATTCGGTGTATTTTTTGCTTTTCTTGAGCATAATAGGAAAGTTCCTGAATTGTTGCTAATTCTGTATTTAAGCTGATATCTGCAATGTTAACCACTGATTCTGCTTGACTCAAGGCAGTACGCAACAGAACAAAAGTTGTCACTATTCCTGCTTGTTTCATTTTGAGAATATTTTCGATTCGAGAGTCAGCGATAAAGTTGACTCCACCTTGAATCATCGCCAAGGCGATCGAGGGATCACCCAAAATCGCTTTGGAAACTCCCATCACAGAAAGTCCCTTGCTGCCGTAGAATTGGCAGAGTAAACGAGCATTATGGCGTATTTTCGGGAGAGAAATCTCGATTCTCGGTAAAATGTCTTTCATCAGCCTATTTGCTCCCAATTGCGGGAATTGCAGCTAAAATTTCCCCTTTGATTTTCCGGTTTAATTTCGGAAAGCGATCGCATAAAGCTTGGACTAATTTCTCACATCCGTGTAACAAAACATCAGTAGTCGGTAACTGAAAATCTCGCTCATATTTGGCAATAATACGCTCAGTGGCTGCTGCAGTGAGATTTTCGTGATTAATCGCAATAGCGATAACTTTAGTGGGAGAAATTGCCTCAATTAGTGAAATTTCTTCCTGTAATTTTGCCATGGCTAAATGAGGAAAATCACAGCGAAATTTTCGGGCTGGGGGATGTTGTAAAATAACCCCATCGGGCATACTTCCTTTCAAAATTCCCACGGAACTCATAAAAGCAGGATGACTCAGAGAACTTTGTCCTTCCACTAAAATAATATCGGGTTTTTCTTGCTCAAAAGCTTGAACCACAGCATTTTCAATTTCACCGATGACAAATTGAGAAACCAAAGCATCGATCGAAACCCCATATCTTGCTCCCTGCATCAAGCTAGTTTGTCCAGTAGCGACTAAGACAGACTTAATACCCAAGCCTTGGAGAGTTTGATTAACTGCTACCGCAGTGGTCATTTTTCCGCAAGCACAATCGGTTCCTAAAAAGGCAATAACGGGTATATTTACTTGGGAAATTTTCCCAGTAAATACATGAAGATCAGCTAATTGTGGTGGTTTACGAATGTCTGTAATTTGCACACCATACTGACTAGCTTGCTCCCTAAATTCTAAATCCTCGGAGAAGAATTGATGCAAACCATTAATAATATCCATTCCTTCTGCCATTGCTTCTAAAATTAGCAGCCTTTCTAGGGGGGGAATAAACGCTTCTAAGGGTGCTTTGCCGTAGATATAACAATTGGGAACATCTCTAAGTTTTTCTAAGGCTGTTTGTAAATTAGCAAAAATGGGAATATGATTTTTTTTGTCTCCTAATGCTTCTCCCGCATCTTTTCCTGCTAAGGAACTATCCAGCACACCAACAATTGTATATATTTCTGATTGTCGGATCAAGCCAGCTGCCGTTTTTCCGTCCACACGTCCAAATTGATTTTCACAGTAAATTAAAGCCGTTTTTTTCGTTGATACCACTTTCTTAATCTCCTGAATATTAGATAATTGAAATTTCACTCCTAACTCCCAGTAAGACTATTTATTCCTCTTCTTCTATAGCATAATTATCTGGATCGATAATATCGTCTAGTTCTTCTAAAATTTGCGAATCGGGATGAGCATCAGATTGACGTAATTTTAATCTTCCTGTGCGTTCTAACCAATGGAGAAGGGTTTCTTTGGAAGTTATCTGCATAACAGGAATTGCCTGATAGCGAGGTTCTTGACTAATAGAAGGATTAATTTTCATACCTGTTTAATTTCCTGTGAGAAGTTATCTCTATTGGTTGTTCTATTGTTGATCACGAAGAAACCCACAAAAAACTGAAAAAAATTGTCAAGTTTAGCAAAGTAAAAAAGTTCAGCTGTCAGATTTACTATTTGGAAAGATAGATAGAGTCGGTTCCAATATATGCTCTTGATACTTGGGATGCAGACTCTATGGTGTAAATTAAAGTTTTCTTGTCTGACTCAACTCAAATGTCAATCCTACGGTTTTTATCTAGCTAACCGAAAAGGTGATTAATAACACCAAAGCAACCAACAAAACCGCCCCTAATCCTTGCAAAATATACCATTTTTGCTGTTCTGAAGATGGGTATTTTGATAGATAAATCTTGGGTTCGCTACCATAGTTATTGATGATTCCTTCATCATCTACTGTATAGCCCTCTGGGAGAGGTATATTAAGTGATTGATAGTTTTGCCCGTTTATATCTAGTTTAACCTCAGCAGGAATTAATTCACTTCCATCGCTTGGGGAATAGACTGTCGCACCTGTCTCTTGATTAGATTTAGTAGAGTAGTGCATGGTCATCTCTCTTGAAAATCTGAGTATAACACAGAATAAGGCGAAATGGTTTTTAGGCTAATTTTTTCCTAGGGCTTTAATCAGCAAATTTGGCTAATGTCGGCAAATTAAAGCAAAAAATACTATTTTATAACTTGACAAAGCTAGATCAAAACATTTAGTCAACTCGCTATTCACTTTTTAGCATACCAACGCCATAAAACTCGGGCTAAACGTTGGGGATCGTGACGAACTTTGGCAGTAACTTCATCTTCTGCCATTACATTCGCTAAAACAATGCGATAACCCATTTTTCCCACTTCCTCGCGATCTAAAAACACAGGATGACTATGCTCTTGGGCGTATAATTGTAGGGATTGGGGCGATGGTGCAGTTTTTTGGGCTAAAACCGCATCAACAATGCGTTCTTCGCAGACTCCTTCGATCGCTCGCAGATGATCGGCTACCGAATAATTATCCGTTTCCCCCGGCTGGGTCATAATATTACAAACATAGATGCGGGGGACTGTCACCCGTGCTAGGGCCTGACGAATTGCGGGAACCAACAAATTAGGGATAATACTGGTATAAAGACTACCCGGCCCGATAATAATATAATCTGCCTCCTTGATTGCCGCTAAAGCAGCCGGTAAAGCGACCGGATCGGCAGGATGACAGCCAATCTGACGAATTTGCCCCATGGCTTCGGTTATCTTCGATTCTCCCTCAATAATGCGCCCATCGGCTAACTTAGCCCAGAGACTAACATCGGTAAGGGTAGCAGGTAGCACTTTGCCGCGAATGGCCAAAACTTTGGCACTAGCATCGATCGCCTGTTCCAGATCGCCAGTAATCTCGGTCATAGCGCTGATAAATAAATTACCAAAACTGTGGCCCGATAAACCATCCCCAGCATGAAAGCGATATTGAAACAATTCCGTTAATAACTTTTCCTCATCGGCCAAAGCGGCGATACAATTGCGAATATCCCCTGGGGGTAAAATGCCCATTTCCCGGCGTAATCGGCCCGAAGAACCGCCATCATCAGCTACGGTGACAATAGCGGTGATATTGGAACTATACTGTTTTAAACCCCGTAAAAGCGTCGATAAACCCGTACCGCCACCGATCACCACAATTTTCGGGCCGCGATGGAGACGACGATGGGTGCGTAGGCGATCAACTAATTCCTCCGATGCGTCCGGTTGTAGTGCTTCTGTAATCGTTTCGACGGTGCGACTCTGACCCCAGAATAACAAAAAGACACCCAACAAAACCGCCAGCGGCCCGGAAACAGAATTGGGGACCAAACGGGCGATCGTTTCTAATGCTTGGGAAACAAACTCTAAAAAGCGATTAACCGGGGTTAATTTTACCCAAATAGCCAAACCGAAGGAGGTGAGAAAAACGCCGCTTAAACTGATTAAAAGCCAGCGTTTGACAAAAAGACCGGGAGAAAGCCATTTAAACCAACGATTAACCCGTTTAGGCGTTTTTCTGCCCACGGAAGCGGCTATTTTCCCCTTCTGAGCGTTGAGTTCCCGTAGGGTCTGTTTAAATGGACTCATAGATGTGGCCTGGCAGCGAACGCATTGATTCTGGAGAGACTGTAGCCGAAAAAGGGGACAAACTCAAGCTGACTTAACCTCCCACTTGAGAATAGGCCGCCTCGGAAATTGTGGGAATATCGGCGTATTTGCCGATAACCGACTGTATAATGCTGTAAACACAGGCGGCAAATGCTCCCAAAAAGACGACATTAAAAAGAGTTTCTACCACCAAATTCGCCCCTAAACCCCTAGCGACGAAACCTAAGGCCAATCCCAATAAATACACCAAAATATCGATTAAAATCGCCTGCATGGTGTTAAACCGGATAAAATGACTGATGCGGGGATTGCGTACCACAGCGAAAAAGAGGACGAAAAAGATAATTAAACTGCCAAAGCTTCCCAGAGAACTATAGAGAAAAGCTAAGGGAGTTAAAACTATTGCTAAGGCCGCTCCTAAAAAAGGAATTTGCTGAAAGATAAAGATACCGAAGGCAAAGGCCGAATATAAGGGTAAAAGATATACTAAAGCCCCAAAAATGCGATCTTTTGTATCGGTTGAGCCGCGCCAAGTCATAATCTATTGTCTCCTGAGACTACTGCTAACTTTCTCCAAGATAACCCGGCTGCTGACCTGACTTGCCGCAGCCGGAAAAATCGATCGAGTTATTCTTAAACAGAGACAGGGTGCTTGCTTTCCTGTAACAGAGCCAGATATTCCTCCTTAAAATAGTGTAGGGTACTTAAAATCGGATTGGGAGCGCTTTGACCAAGACCGCAAAGACTGGTTTCCTTGACCATTTGACAGAGATGTTCTAAGTTTTCGAGGTCGTGAATATCGGCTTTTCGAGCGATAATTTTGGCCAATAATTCAAACATTTGTACTGTTCCCGTGCGACAGGGGATACATTTACCACAGGACTCCTCGCGACAGAATTCCATATAGAATTTCGCCACTTCCACCATACTGGTACTATCATCCATGACCACCATCCCCCCAGATCCCATCATCGAACCGAGTTTGGCTAAGGATTCGTAATCCACGGGAGTATCGAGTAAATTAGCGGGAATACAACCCCCAGAGGGGCCGCCGGTTTGCACCGCTTTCACCTGACCATCGGGAACACCACCCCCCATCTCCTCGACAATTTCCCGGAGAGTAATGCCCATTGGCACTTCAATCAGCCCATTATTGCCGATTTTTCCGGTTAAAGCGAAGATTTTTGTCCCTTTACTGGTGGCAGTACCGATATTGGCGTACCAAGCGGCCCCAGAGCGGATAATAGGGGCGATATTAGCGTAGGACTCCACGTTATTAATCAGGGTGGGACAACCATCGAGGCCCGATTGGGCCGGATAGGGGGGACGGGTGCGGGGAGTGCCGCGGCCGCCTTCAATGGAATGGATGAGAGCGGTTTCCTCTCCACAGACAAAAGCTCCCGCCCCGATGCGGATATCCACCTTAAAATCGAAAGTGGACTCGAATACTTGGGAACCCATTAAACCAAATTTTTTGGCCTGATTAATCGCTTTTTGCAGACGATCAATCGCCAGAGGATATTCGGCTCTAACATAGATATAACCATGATCCGCCCCCACGGCATAGGCAGCGATCGCCATTCCTTCCAGGACTAAATGGGGGTCACTTTCCAAAACACTACGGTCCATAAACGCCCCGGGGTCGCCTTCATCCGCATTACAGATAACGTATTTTTGTTTACCCGGTTGTTTAGCCACCGTCGCCCATTTTAAACCAGTGGGATAACCCGCACCGCCCCGGCCACGCAAACCGCTTTTGGTGATTTCCTCCACCACCTGGGCCGGAGTCATCTCGTAGAGGGCCTTGTAGAGAGATTGATAGCCACCGACGGCGATATATTCCTCAATGCGATCGGGATCGATTTTACCGCTATTTTCCCGGACAATTTTGACTTGATGGGAGAAAAAGGGATGTTTGGAGTCCCCTAATTGCACCTCGGTTTTGCCGCCGTTTAAGGCCTCCACAATGCTGGCCGCACTTTCCGGGGTGACTTCTTCGTATAAGAGATCCTGGGGATCCACTTCCACCAACGGACCGCGACCACAAAAGCCCATACAACCGACCCCGACCACTTCCACTGTATCCTCTAGGTCTGCCTCTTTGACGGCAGTGGCGAGATTTTTTTTGATTTGGAGGGAGTTAGCGGCTTGGCAACCGGTGGAAGTGCAACAATGCACCCGGATGCTTTTTTGTCTAGTTTTTTCTTTCTCGGCCACTGCCAATAATTCTTGTAAGTCCATATTCTTCTCAATCCACTAGAGTGAAAAATTACTGGGAGAAACTCTGTAGTTTCGCCAAGACAGTTTCTGAATCTTGTTTAGGGGCCACGACTCCATCGAAGACCACGGCCGGCGCAATCCCACAGGCCCCGATACAACGGGCCGACCCTAGGGAAATTTCTCCATCGGCAGTGGTTTCTCCCACTTTGATATCAAAGCTGTTTTCGATGTCTTCGAGGATTTTGCCGCTGCCTTTGACATAACAAGCGGTCCCCATACAGACGATACAGGTGTGTTTTCCCGCCGGTTTCAGGGAAAAGAGATGATAGAAGGTTGCTACCCCATAGACGCGACTGAGGGGCAGTTTTAGCGCCCGGGCAACGTAGAGGAGAACATCTTCTTCTAGGAATCCAAAGGCTTCTTGCGCTTTGTGCAGGACTTCAATCAGGGCTGATTGATTATATCCTGCTCGCTTCATGGTGATGTCGAGGACTTTGAAGCGTTTATCGCCACTGGGATGCTCTTTTTTCTCCGTTTGACGAGGATTGGCAGTTTGCATAAATCTGAACCAAATAAATTTTAGGGGCGATGACGGGAAAAAGATGGAGAGTTGTCGGTTTTCCTTGCTCATCTCCCTGCTTTTATTCTGACACTGGCTCCGGAGGGCGATCGATAACTTTATCTTTCCTTTAGTTATTGGGGGATAGGGGATTTTTCTGTTATCAGCGACCAGTCAGGGGTTAGGAGATGGGGAGATGGGGTAAAAGGCTGCCCCTTGCCAGAGTGCCTCTGTCAAAAATAGCAATTAATTCTGCACGACTACTTAATTGATGAAGTGGCTCAAGGAAAGTTTGTCAACCCTGAGCAAGTTAATTTTTGTTAAGCCACTTCCCTAACCTGTGGAAGATGAATTTAACCTGTTGTTCAAGAATCTGGACTAAGATATTAAGGCAATGCTGCATTACTCTACTTTAATGCCAACGATAAGAAAGGCAATCGTACTCGATAAGATAAGAAGATGATACTTATTGAAGAATAAAGCTATATCCTCCATCAAAATGAACCAAACAACCGCCAATTATGATGAACCCTGGAAAGAAGCTTTAACCGAATATTTTGAAGCGTTTTTATGCTTCTTTTTTGCCGAAGTTCACCGATTAATTGATTGGACAAAACTTCCCGAATCCCTAGAAAAAGAACTCAAACGGATTACCGCTTCAGCAAAGACAAAAAAACGTTTCGCTGAC
>MTBT01000089.1 GCA_002282935.1 Microcystis sp. LSC13-02
GGTGCGGAACCCCGCAAGGGAAAGAAGCAGAAACCTAAATCGTGAGGTTTGGGAATCACCGTCCGTTTACGGCGGTGAGGATGTCAAAATAACCAGTTCTATCGGACAAATACCATGATTAATCACGATCCTTTCGGCGATCGCAAATTAGAGCGACTGCAATTAATGTTATATCTAATTCCCTTTCTAGGGGTGATTCCCTCCGCTTGGACATGGTATCGAGGGGAAAGAAAAGGAAAACAACGGCAAATTAGTCGCTTATCTCTGAATTTAACGCTAGGATGGCTGCTTTTTTACGCTTTCCTCTGGACTGGGGCTACTTTCAGCGACCAAACCTTGAGTTTTCGCTTTTTATACTGGAACGGTTTATTAACTTCTGCTTATATTCTCCTCTGCCTAGGAATTATCTTCAAAGTTTGGCGGCAAAAATAAATAGCTAGGCAGTCAACTTGATTCTTTTGGCCAAGTCAAGACCAAATCCCCTGAATAGGAATCTAGCCAACTCGCTCAAATCCATGCTAGTCTGTTGACACTTAATAATATCTCCATAAACAAGCACTAGATGAATTTCAGTTTAATCAAAGTTCCCTTTGTGGATTTAACTTGGCAAAATCAGCCCCTACAAGCAAAAATTACCGAGGCAATCCAAACAGTTATCGACCGGGGAGATTTTGTTTTAGGCCAAGCTTTAGCCGAATTTGAAACCGCCTTTGCCCAAGCTTGCGGAGTCGAGTATGCTGTGGGAGTAGCTTCTGGCACTGCTGCTCTTACCCTGGCTTTACAAGCTTACGGCATCGGTGCTGGGGATGAAGTGCTAGTCCCCGCTAATACCTTTGTCGCTACCCTTATGGGTGTTGTGCAAGCGGGGGCCAAACCGATTTTAGTTGATTGTCACCTCGATACAGCCCTAATTGACCTCGCGGCGGCTGCTCAAAGAATTACCCCCAACACCCGCGCCATTCTCCCCGTACACCTGTACGGACAGATGGTATCACCCCAACAATTACAGGATTTTGCCCGCAGCTATAATCTGATTATCTTTGAAGATGCGGCCCAGGCCCATTTAGCCAGTAGAGAAGGTTATCGCGCCGGCAGTGTCGGTGTAGCGGCTGGGTTTAGTTTTTATCCCAGTAAAAATTTGGGTGCTTTTGGCAATGGCGGAATGTTAGTGAGCAATGATCCCGAAATTAGCCAAAAAGCCCGCAGTTTAAGAAATTATGGCGCACCGAGCAAGTATTTCCACACCGATATCGGCACTAATAGCCGTTTGGATAGCATACAAGCCGCCATTTTAAACATTAAATTACCCCATCTGGAAAGCTGGAATCGCTCCCGTCATCGAGCGGCAAGACAATACGACAGGCTTTTGGCTCCTTTAGCCGATCAAGGCATTTTACCCGTACGAGACGAAACCGAGACTGGTCATGTCTATCATCTCTACGTTATTCGCATTCTCCCCCATTGTTCCGTTGAGCGCCAACAACTACAAGAACAATTAACTGCCGTCGGTATTCAAACCGGCATTCATTATCCGATTCCTTGTCATCTGCAACCGGCCTATCGCTACCTGGGTTATCAACAGGGAGACTTTCCTAATGCAGAGACTCTCTGTGAAGAAATTGTCTCTCTCCCCATGTACCCCGGCATCAGCGAGGAGCAGATTGACATCGTTGTTGAACAGATCACTGCGATCATCGGGTAACATAAATTCAGAATTTGTCACTAAATCGCTCCGTCCTATGGGTGTTAGTCCTTCCTTGTCCCCCGTCTCCCACAAAAATCGGCAATCTTGGCTGATTATCGGTTTCTTGGCGGTTATCTATGGTCCGGTGATCTTTCACTGGTACGATGGTTGGCTGAATAAATCGATCGGCATCGAACACGAATACTTTAGCCACGGCTTGATTGGCCTTCCCTACGCCGCCTATATTGTCTGGCAGAATCGCAAAAAATGGCAACGCCTCGAAGATCGCTCCCACCCCCTCGGAGCGTTTTTGTTAACCCTAGGAGCGATTTTTTATCTCCTCGGTTCCTCTCTTTGGGTTAGTATGTCTTTTCCGATTATTTTAGCGGGAATCTGTCTCTGGTTAAAAGGAACAGAAGGTTTTAAATTACAGGGATTTCCCCTACTTTTAACAGCCTTAGCGACTCCTAATCCTATCCCCTACCTGATTGCTCCCTATACCCTACCCCTACAGGTTTTTATTGCCGCTTGCGCTGGTTTTATTCTCCAGCAAGCCGGCTTAGATGTCTCCGTTGACGGTATCTATGTAGCGGTAGAAGGTAGGATGGTGGAAGTCGCTCCCTACTGTGCGGGGCTGAAAATGTTATTTACCAGTCTTTACGTGACGCTGCTGCTGCTCCATTGGACTGATACTATCGAAAACGGTCGTAAAACCCGCTTTATGCTCCTCAGTGCCTTTGGAATTAGTGTCGGGGCTAATATTATTCGTAACGCGCTTTTAGCTTGGTTTCACGGCACGGGACAAGAGGAAAACTTTAAATTACTCCACGATAGCTGGGGGGGTGATTTATACTCGGTCTTTATGTTATTACTGATCCTTTTGGTCTTCCAAATCATGCAGTATCGCGAGGCGGTTAAGAAAAAGTCCCCGGCTCAAGAGGAAGGTAACCAGGATGATTAGTCAAAAAATTCCAGCCGAGGTAACTTTAGTGTTAGATAAAGTCAAAAAAAAGCTCCCGGGTAATTATTTACTGCTGTTGTGCCTGCTGCTGCTATTGATTGTAGGGGGTATCTTGCCCAATTTAATTTCTGGCCAGTGGTCTTGGGTGGAGCAACCGAGAATCAGTAATATGCAGAAAATGCGAGTCCTACAAGAATCGGGAATCAAGTTCTCTGACCTGAAAACCATCGACCAGAGCCAAGGAGAAATCGGTGAGGGAAAATGGTCGGTACAAGTGGTGGAAACTCCTGAAGGCAAGAGGATCACCGTGCTTTTAAAGCCACAGATATACTATAAAAATCAACCAGGATTAGAATGGTCGGATATCACTTCGATTAGTCGTTGGAATCAGGGGGAAACAACCGAGCTATTAATCCCCACCCAGTCGGGAGGAAAGGCCACGGCTCGATTCTATCGTGCCTGGACACAAAACACCTTTGCTGTGGTGCAATGGTATGCTTGGCTAGGTGGTGGTCATTACGATCCCTCGGTGTGGTATTGGCTTGACCAATGGGCGCAATTAAAAAGACAGAGAGTACCCTGGATAGCCGTTTCCTTGGTGATTCCCTTAGAACCGACGAAAGAACTGCAAACTCTCACTCCCTTTGCTCTCAATCTCGCCAAGGAAGTTCAAAGTAACTTAGAACAAAATGTCTTAAGTCAATTAACTTCTCTGCCTGAGACCAAAAAAGAAAAGTAGTTTTTCTGCTCCCAACTATCTGTTTAAAAAAAACTAGCTCAAGGCACTTTTCTAGTCCTTAATAGCTTCTTTGTTCCGATAACTCTCAGAAAATAAATTGATATATCTGTATGATTCCAGCAATGCTCAACAAGTTTTTGCCAGTTAGTTTATTCAGAACCAGGGCGATAGCCTTATCAGGGTTGAGTCTGACAGGGTTCTTATGGGTAATTCACTCCGAGAGACTCAAAGCCCAAGGTCCTTTGTCCATACCCCAGACTCAACCCGGAGCCGGGTTGGAATTTTTGCCCCCCCAACCCCCTAATCCCACCTTTCCCGAAAACACGATTCCCCCTACCGGCTACAGTCCACCGGTTTACTCTCCCAATAATCGCCAATCCCGACAAATTCAGACCTATCGACTCGATATCGGCGATCAAATTAGTGTCTCGGTTCCCGATTTTCCCGAATTTAATTCCACGGGGCCGGTGGATCCCGATGGTAATTTTCTGGTGCCGATTTTAGGGCGTATTCCGGTGCTCGGCTTGACTTTAGACGAAGTGCAAACTAAAATCCGCCTCGAATTGGGGCGAAAATACTTGCGGGAGGAACCGGAAGTGATTGCGGTTTTAACCACTGCCCGTCCCGTCCAGTTAACCATTCTGGGAGAGGTACAGCGACCGGGGTTTTATAATGTTGCTCCCAATACTCCCCTAGCGCAGGTACTTTTGGCGGCGGGGGGTGGCACTCCCAGAGCCGATCTGCGTTCGATCGTTGTCCGTCGGGTTTTAGTCGATGGTACGGTATTAGAGGAGAAACTTGACCTTTATACTCCCTTAATTAAAGGAGACCGCTTGCCAGATCTGCGTCTGCAAGGGGGCGATGCCGTGATTGTTTCCAAGCTAGAAGTAGGCCAAGAAACGGGATATAATCGCACCCTAGTGGCTAGAACTACCCTCACCCAGCAGAATATCACCGTCAGGGTTTTAGCTCCCTTAGTTCCTTCGGGAATTGCCCTGAGAAATGTTTCGATTCCTAATGGCAGCACCTTCCTCGATGTGGTGGCTAGTTTACCAGTTTCCGATCGCCTGCGGATCAATGTCAATGAAGTGTCCCTGCTACGTTTTGACAGTGCCAAAGGGGGAATTGTTAGTCAAACTTTGAGTCCGATAGCGGCAGTTAGGGGAGATATATCCCAAAATGTTCCCCTAGAAGATCAAGACGTAATTATTGTCACCCGCACCCTATTAGGGGAAATTTTCGCCGCTTTTAATATTATTACCCAACCCATTCGGGATATTTCCAGTTTTACCAATACAATTCTCGACTTTGGCAATCAATTCAATAACTTCCAATAATTGAGGGGCAACTTGCTCCCTTCACTCCTTAACACAACTTCATCGAAAATTTTGGGTCTGAAACCCCGTCGTTCTAGGTTGGCTTTACCGTTAAATACTAGCGCATTTACCAAATATATGCTAGAATGTGAGACATGGAAAAAGCCTATTCGTTTCGATTTTACCCCACAC
>MTBT01000090.1:0-596 GCA_002282935.1 Microcystis sp. LSC13-02
TAAACCTCTAGCTTGATCATGACTTTTCTGATAAATATCTTTTTCTGGCTCCTGTCTGGCTTACTCAAATATCAGTCTGGCACCGAACAAAATACCCCCTTCACCTCTATTCCCCTGTCCTAATTGTGGTTCTCACCATAGGATCAAGAATGGTTCTATTCATAATGGAGAACCCAAACGTCAATGTAAAGAATGTGGTCGTCAGTTTGTGATCAATCCCACTAATAAAACCGTCTCTGACGAAACTAAACAATTAATTGATAAACTCTTGCTCGAACGAATTTCCTGACGAGGAATTGCTAGATTAACAGGAGTAAGTTGGTCATCGTTACAAAATTATGTCAACAATAAACTGGCGGCTGTTCCCCGTCAAGTAAAGGTTTCGGACAAACCAAAAGGTAAATTGGTTAGAGAATGTGATGAGATGTGGTCTTTGGTTTTTTCTAAGACGATAAAGGTTTATATTTGGCTGGCAATTGATAGAAAGACAAGAGAAATTATTGGTTGCTATTTAGGAGATAGGAGTCGTCAATCAGCCAAAAAACTTTGGGCTAGGCCGACCAGGCGTTTACCGACAATGTGCGGTTGCTTACACA
>MTBT01000090.1:704-19364 GCA_002282935.1 Microcystis sp. LSC13-02
TCTATCTTTCTCTAAAAAAATGGAGAATCACGTTGGGGAACCCTTTGGTATTTTATCCATGACTACAATGCACAGCAAAGCAAAGGATTAAAGTGATAGCGGCTTAATCCGGTTCTTCCGTTTGTCTTATGCAACGGACAGGATTATAAGAGATGAAACCCTTATAAAGAAAGACATTTGGCGATTTTTGTTAATTGTTTTCAATCTAGAGCGAACTAATCAATCAAATCTCTTGCCAGATAAGGATTTAGTCCATTTATGCCACTCTATCGAACCATACTAAGTAACGAAGACCCATTTTATCGCAAGAGGGAAATTTAATCTCTCCAAGCGAACGCCTGTTCTCGTCAGCTTGTATGTAAAGTTTTATGTACGGATTCAACATTTCTGCTATTTTATCTGCTAAGGTAAGGCAGAGGCCGATTCAAACAGCTTATCAAGAAATTTAAATGCTGAACAGCTTACCAGCCATAAGTATTTGGATAAAATTGTTTACCCATAGCGGTCCTTGTCTAGCAAGGCTTTCAGCCCTCTGTGGTCGCTAATTAATTTTGCATGACTACTTACTATAATTTGAAGTGCGGAATGTGGGTTTTAAAAATTTGCGGAAAGACGCATCTCCGCTTGTAGATCGAAGAAAGGAAATCAGGGCGTTACTGAATCAAGGTATGAATGACAACCTTGCACCCATCCAAAAGTTAGTTTGGGTCTAGGTTTTAAAAATCCCACAAAAGAAGATTCATATCTAGTGAAAACTATCTTTTGTGGTCAAAAAATTATCCGCCATCTATTTTGGAAATTATAGGAACAGTCTCATGCTTTTAACTCCAAACTTTAACCCTCTTAACTCCCTTAACTTCTCTCATTCTACGACTAACTTTCTTAATTCCGTCCCTCAGCAAGAAATAGCTGAATCCATATCTGTTATTCAATACTTAATCAATCAAATCCCTGAATCTGTATTGTGGATCGATTCCCAAGGAGGGATTAAGCATTACAATGATGCTGCTTGTGCTTTATTGGGATATTCCAGAGAACAATTATCTAATTTGACTATAGAAGAAGCTGCTCAAGATTTTTTAAACTCAGATTGGTCTAGATACTGGAAATTAATTCAACGTCGAGGTTTTGGACGTTTGATCACACAACATCCTTATTATGAGGATCATCAATCCCTCGATATTACGGTTAACTTTCTCAAATATGGAGATCAGGATTATATAAGCATAGTAGCTCGTTCTTTAAATTTTCTAGAATCTGAAAAAGATGGCTACGCTTGTAGAATTCATCCTTCTGTTAACTCAAAACAAGCTCCTCAATCGTTGATACAGCGTTCTTCTACCCCTCAACCGAATTTCTTTGATTCTTTGGCTTGTTTCTACCCTGATAGTTCTCAATTAAAACCCGTTTTTGAGTTTATTGAGGCAAATTATAGTCAACCTATTACCCTCAATGATGTGGCTGGATCGGCTGGTTATTCTCCTGCTTATTTAACCAATTTAGTTAAGCGTCGCACCGGCAAAACGATTATTCATTGGATTGTGGAACGAAGAATGCTAGAAGCCCGATCCTTGTTACTGAAAACCCATAAGTCAATTACCCAAATTGCCGCCACCGTTGGTTTTACTGACCCCTATTATTTTTCCCGTCGCTTTAGTCAGTTATATAAAGTATCTCCTAAACGTTGGCGAGAAAAACATCAAACTCAAGTAGCTTAAATGATGGGTGAGTTTTAGATTTTAGGTTCTAAGTATTTAAACTTTGCACCTTACATAATCATCATTGAGGTGGGCAATGCCCACCTTAGTAATGCTTAAATTATCACTGTTTGATGGCAGAAAGATAAGGAGATTGACGAGAGAGTGAAAGGGTAATACCTAGTTGGGATAAATCAACCGTTTTATATTTTAGGATAAACCCTAAGCCATATTTTTCTACCACAGGAAGCGGTAATTTGGCGGCATGACTATAAACCACTCTAACGGTATCTTGGCTTCCTTTATTGGGTGAGTTATTAGGTTTTTGTTCAACAAATTGACCCAAAAACTGTAGAGAACTATAGGTTTTATTTGCTTGTTGGGCAATTTGTAGAAATTCAGAAACTGCTTGCTCTAATTCCTGTGTCAAGCTATTAATATTCTCCCCAATTTTCAACAGTTGATACTCCTGTTTAGACAATAGTTTTTTTAGCTTATCTTGCAGTTCTGTTTCAAGCTGTACAACGGCTGAAGTTAATGATTCTTGGAGCATTTGCGGAGATTTATGAGCGGTTTCAATCGGTTGAGTAGTAGAAGGAATCTCTTTAACAGATGGGTCAAGAACATGAGTATCTATCATAATTTTTACCTAGCAAATAGCTACTTAACTTTGTTACCTTTTATTGTAAGAAAAAAGGAGTTGAAATTTAATGGATAATATTTTGTATTGTCTGCTAGTTTTTTCCATTATATCTATATAGTAAAGGCGTACTGAATTTGACCATAAAAAATAGGAATAAAAAAAATCCAGTTTTGGCGAAAAATAAAACATGGCTGATCAATGGGTAGAGGAATAAACTAGGAATATAAGTTAAGCAATCTTAGTTTGCTACAACACTTTTTTCACGTTAAAGGAACTTAACCCATGATGACAACTGTTCAATCTCCTTGTACCGTTGAAGACATTCAAAACTGGCTCGTTGATCAGTTTGCTCAACAACTCGATGTTGACCTTGATGACATTGATATTGAAGAACCTTTTGATAATTATGAACTCGACTCACGAAAAGCGTTAGTTTTATTAGGACGCTTAGAAAAATGGCTCGGAAAGGAATTAAATCCTGTGGTCATTTTTAACTATCCTACTATTGCTGAATTAGCAACCCGATTAGGGGAATTATATCTTTAACTTTTTCTTGTATTCTTTCTTATTCACTCTATTCCTCATCACATTTTAGGAGAATTTCACCAATGGTTACGACTGACACAAAAGTTTATGATGTTGTGATTATGGGAGCAGGTTTCGCCGGGGTCTGTCAAGCCAGACATTTACTCTTAAATGTTCCCAACATTAAAATTGCACTGATCGATCCTCGTCCCGAAGAAAGAACTAATAAAGACCTCAAAATTGGCGAATCAATGGTGGAAATTGCCACCTTATTTGTCTGCAAAGAATTGGGACTATATGAGTATATGATCGAAAATCATCCTCCCAAATTTGGACTAAACTTCCATTGGCCGAAAAAGAAGGAAAAAACGACCACTACTGATGATTATTATCATATTTGGAATAATCGTCAACCGCCTTTGGCTTCCTTTCAAATGAACCGGGCAAGATTTGAACGGGATCTCCTAAAAATGAATAAAGCGATGGGAGCAACTTTTTATCAAGGTCGAGTTGTAGATGTTGATTTAACCTCAAAAGATGAACTAAAAACCGTTATCGCTAAAGTCGAAAATGAACAGATAACTCTCAAAGCAAAGCACGTTATTGATGCCGCAGGACGTAAGTTTATTATTGGTAAAAAAACCGATAATCTCCTATTTGGAGCAGATAATCTTTTTGGACTTGATACCGGTTCTGTTTGGGTCAGAGTTAACAATATTGATCGCACCATTTTTCACGATGGTTATGATCCTTATGGTACAACTTGTAGCCATTACTATGCAACCAATCATTGGTTCGGTCATGGTCATTGGTTATGGATGATTCCTACCGAGAAGGATAGTCAAGAAATTTCCATTGGCATTGCTTATCATCGTTCAGCGATCGCTGATCATCAAATTAACACAAAAGAGAAATTTTATGATTTCTTAAAAGCCAATCATGAAATTCTTTATCGTTTAGTTAATAGTGGTGAAAATATTGATTTCCATTATTTACCGCGACCTTCTCATACAAGCAAAACCATGTTTTCAGCCGATAATTGGTATGTAATTGGAGATGCAGCTTGTATTTTTGATCCTTTTTATTCTTTGGGTTCTAGCATGATTTCCTATCAAATTGAATGTACGACAGAAATTATTCGCAGTAAATTAGTAGGAGAAGCTATTGGCGAGAAAAAACAAGCGGCGTACAATGATTTTATCCTAACTTACACGCGGTTTAATAACCATCTAATCAAACATCATGATAAACAGTTAGGAAATGCCAGTATTATGAGTTGGCGGATCTATCATGATTATATCGGGTGGTTTGGTGTCCAAGTTCCGATGTACACAGGAAAATGGTTTTTAGATTTAGATTTTCTCACCCGATATACTCCTGGTTTAAAAGAATATCAAATGGGGTATTGTGAACATCTTTATCAGCAATTTAACGAAGTCATTGCCCAAGGCAAAAATTTAGGTTTCATGGATTGTTATCGAGGCGATCAACTTTGGGGAGATTATCATACTCTTAAACATTTTGATAACTTTGTCGAAAATACCAAACTTGAACCCAAACGGTCTAATGTCTTTGCATCTATGAAATGGACAAATTTCTACAGGGCAATTTGGTATGCTAAATTCCTCTGGAAAGGTTTTGGGTGGCGTGGCTTTTTAAATGGAAAAAATCTTTACTATTTGGCTGAACATTTTGTTGATATGCTGCAAGTAATGATCGGCGAAATGTTTTATAAACATTTTACTAAAGGGATTCCTGATAATAGTCAAATTGAACAAACTCGCCAAGAATTTACCAACTATCGTTATCGCCCTCAACTGAATTCTTGGGTAAAAGAAGAAGTGAAAATATCGCCCGAAAAAATACCTATTATTGTCTAAATTTGGGTTAATCACTTAGGGTAAAAGATAAAATCAAAAATCACAAGATAGTATCTTTTACCTTTACCCCTACGCAATTACTGTCTATTAATTACGGATATCTCAACTATGAAACCTATTGCAATTATTGGGATTGGCTGTCGTTTTCCTCAAGCCAATAATCCTCATGAATTCTGGAAATTATTATCAAATGGAATTGACGGAATCACCGAAATTCCTAAGGAGCGCTGGAATATTAATGAATATTATGATGAGAATCCTGAAACACAGGGGAAAATGAATTCTCGTTATGGGGGATTTTTATCGCAAGTTGATGGGTTTGATGCTAATTTTTTCGGAATTTCCCCCAGAGAAGCCGTATTAATGGACCCTCAGCAACGCTTACTCCTAGAAGTCGCATGGGAAACCATTGAAGATGCAGGAATAACACGGGAACAATTGGCAGGATCGAAAACAGGTGTATTTGTGGGAATTGCCACAAACGATTATAGTCGCATCCATGCAGGATATAGCCACCATCCCCAAGGCTATGATTTAACAGGAAACTGCACAAATATCGCAGCCGGTCGTCTTTCCTATCTTTTTAACTTAAAAGGTCCTAGTTTAGCGGTAGATACGGCTTGTTCTTCCTCTTTGGTCGCAGTGCATCTCGCTTGTCAAAGTTTATGGAATGATGAGTCTTCAATGGCGATCGCATCGGGAATTAACCTGATTTTATCCCCTATTGGTAATATTGCGTTAAGCAAATTGAAAGCCTTGTCTCCTGATGGACGTTGCAAAACCTTTGATGAAAGTGCCAATGGATATGTGCGAAGTGAGGGAGTCGGTTGTATTATTCTCAAACCGTTGGCTCAAGCGATCGCAGACAATGATTCCATTTATGCGTTGATTAGAGGAACTGCTATTAATCATGATGGACGCAGCAAGGGGTTAACGGTTCCTTATGGACCAGCACAAGAAAGCTTGATTCGATCAGCCTTGAAAAATGCAGAAATTGAGCCAAAAGAGCTTAATTATGTGGAATTGCACGGGACTGGAACATCTTTAGGCGATCCCATCGAAGCGATAGCCTTGGGATCTGTGTTAGAAGAAGGACGAGACAAGGATAATCCTTGTTTGGTGGGATCGGTAAAAAGTAATATAGGACATCTCGAAGCAGCGGCAGGAATTGCCAGTGTGATTAAGATGGCACTCTCCCTGAAAAACCAGCAAATTCCGCCCAGTCTGCATTTTAACAAGCCGAATCCTTATATTCCCTTTGATAAGTTACCCCTTAAGCTTCAATCATCTTTAATTACCTGGCCACAACAGGAAACATCCGCCAAGGTGGGAATTAGTTCTTTTGGATTTTCGGGAACAAACGCTCATCTTATCTTAGAAGAAGCTAATTTATCTCACCAAGAACCAATTTCCTTAACTTTCCCTCATTTACTTCCTTTATCTGCCCATAGTCAAGAAGCGGTTAAAGATTTAGCTCAAAATTATGAAGATTTCCTGAAAGATCAAGCTTTAACCGCTGAATTTGTCCAGAATCTTTGCTATAGTGCTAGTTTAAGACGGACTCATCATGCTCATCGTCAGGCGGTTGTGGTTCATTCTCCTGAAGAATTATTGAAGGGTTTAAAAGAGTTAGAAACGATTGATTTATCGACTCAATCTAAGCCTTCAAAACGTAAAACAAACATTGCTTTTGTCTTTTCTGGCCAAGGACCTCAATGGTGGGCAATGGGACGGGAATTATTAGCAACAGAACCCGTTTTTCGCTCTGTTATTAAACAATGTGATACTTTGATTCAAAAGTATGCTAACTGGTCATTATTAGCGGAATTTAATGCGTCTGAAGCTCAATCTCGTTTACAAGAAACAGAAGTTTCTCAACCTGCTTTATTCGCTTTACAAGTTGGATTAGCTAAATTATGGCAATCTTGGGGGATTAATCCTAAATCTGTGGTTGGTCACAGCTTGGGAGAAGTTGCAGCTGCCCATTTTGCGGGAATTCTAACTCTTGAGGAAGCCATTCATTTGATTTGTCAGCGCGGACAATTGATGCAGCAAGCAACAGGAAATGGAAAAATGCTTGCGATTGAATTACCTGTTAATGAGGTAGAAAATTTAATGGCTGCTTGGGAAAATGAATTAGAAGTTGCTGCCATTAATAGTCCCTATTCAACGGTTGTATCTGGGGAGTCTCAATCGATTGATCAATTAATTGCTGAATTGTCCCAAAACCATCCTCATATTTTCTACAAAGAACTCCCTGTTAATTATGCTTTTCATAGTCAACAAATGACTACTTTTGCGGATAATTTAGTTAAAAAATTAGGAGAGCTTCAGCCTCAAAAAAGCACCATACCAATTTTCTCAACCGTAACAGGTGATCAACAAGAGGGGACATTATTTAATGCTGCTTATTGGGGACAAAATATGCGTCAGACGGTACGTTTTAACCCTGCTATTGAAGCAATGATTAAATCTCGTCATACTATCTTTGTTGAAATCAGCCCCCATCCGGTTTTATTGGGATATATTAAAAGTACCTTACGAGAACAAGATACTGAGGGATTTGTTTTACCCTCTCTAAGACGAGAACATTCTGAACGGGGAACGCTATTAAATTCTTTAGGAAAGCTCTACACTTGGGGACAGTCGATTAATTGGGAAAAATTATATCCCGAAAATTGTCAGTTTGTTAAGTTACCGCTTTATCCTTGGCAACATGAATCTTATTGGGTAAATGATGCTAAACCTCAATTTAAGTCTGTTTCTTCTGCTTCTAGTTTACTTAATTTATTAGTTGAAGGCAAAACTGAACAACTAACGGAACAGTTAAATCAAAGTGATCAATTATCACCTGAGGTCAAGCAGTTTTTACCACAATTATTACAGTTATTGGTTGGGGAAGATGCAACAATAACAGGCAAGATGCCTATCCTACAGGATGTTAGTAAAAACTGTTATCAAGTGGAATGGCAACTCAGTCCTTTAAACTTAAAAAATAAGCCTTCTCAAGGAGAACGGTGGTTAATTTTTAATGATAATCAAGGAGTTGGTAAAGCCTTAGCAACAACGCTAAATGATGCTTATATTTTGGTGTCTTTTGGTCAAACTTATCAGAAGTTGGTGTCAGGTCATTATCAAATTAATCCTAATAATGATAAGGATTTTCAACGGTTGTTACAAGATATAACTGAACCAATCACCAAAGTGGTCTATTTATGGGGGTTAGACAGCGATATTAACTCCCAACCCTCTCAAACTCGTTCTTATGCCAGTTTATTGTATCTAACACAAGCTTTAGCTCAATTTAAAACTAAAGAACCCCCTAAACTTTGGGTCATAACACAACAAGCACAACCGGTGAATGATGCTGTTAAACCGCTTAAAATAGCGCAAACGTCCTTATGGGGAATGGGTCAAGTCATTGCCCTTGAATATCCTAATTTATGGGGAGGATTGATTGATTTAGAAGAAAAACAACCATCGTCTCAAGCAATTATTGCTGAAATAACAGAAAATCTAGGAGAAGATCGCATCGCTTTTCGGGATCATCAACGATATGTTGCCCGTTTAGTACCTAATAAAGCAATAAAAAGCTCAAACGTCAATTTTAAGAAGACAGAAGCCAGTTATCTCATTACTGGGGGCTTAGGCTCTTTAGGATTAAGTTTAGCAGATTGGTTAATTGAAAAAGGTGCAAATCATTTAATCTTAACCAGTCGGCGAGCCTTAGCTGACCATTCAAGGGATAAACAGGTAAAAATCAAAGCTTTAGAGGATAAAGGGGCTACTATTCAAGTAATTGCCGCTGATGTTAGTGATTATCAACAAACCCGTCAACTTTTTCACCAAATTCAAGAAAATTGTCCTCCCTTACAGGGTATTATTCATGCGGCAGGGGTTTTAAGCGATCGCAACATTGACAAGATGGATTTCGATTGTTTTGAGAGCGTATTTAATCCTAAAGCAGCAGGAGCGTGGAATTTACACCAACTTTCTCAAGATTTATCCTTAGATTTCTTTGTTTGTTTCTCTTCCATGTCTGCTTTAATCGGATCACGAGGTCAAATTCACTATGCTGCTGCCAACCATTTCTTAGATGGTTTAATGCACTACCGTCGAGAGTCTGGACTCACAGGGTTAAGCATTAACTGGGGACCTTGGGCTAAAGGGGGAATGGCCACGCAAGGCTATGAAGAAGGCTTAAAACGCCTGGGAATCAATCCATTACAACCTAATTTAGCCCTAGATACTTTAGATGCTCTAATCAATGGTAATGTTACTCAAACAATGGTAGCAGAGATTGATTGGTCTAAGTTTAAAACGATTGTTGCAGCAAAAGGACGGGTGGCTTTCTTAGAAGCGTTATTCAAGCAAGATCAGGACAATTTTGTGCAAACGGTCGAGAATTTCCCTCAAACCATCCAAAAAAACCCTCCTCACCGACGAGTCACCCTATTAACCACTCGTTTACAGCAAGAAGTAGCGCAAGTCTTAGGAATTCGTCGATCCAGCTTGCCCGACACTGATCAAGGGTTCTTTGAGATGGGAATGGATTCTTTAATGTCAGTAGAACTCAAACATCGCCTAGAAGGCTTATTTTCTGTCTCTTTACCTTCTACCTTTGCTTTTGAGTATCCCACGATTAGAGATGTAGCACGGTATTTTGTCCAAGAAGTATTTGCTTGGGAATTAAATTCTGACAATTCTGAGGTTTCTTCGGAAATAGGGTCAACGGATGCTGTAGAACTTAACCAAGTGCTTGCTGAATTGGAGTCACTTTCAGAAGCAGAAACAGAAGCTTTGATGGAACAGGAATTGGCAGACTTACAAGCCTTGATTGCCTAAAAAAGTTCTCAAGAAAGGTCAAAAAAAAATCCATTTTTTGTCAAAAAAATCTATGTTCTCTCAAGCAGAAAATCTCTAAAATATTAATTAAGCGTCATCGGCGTTAAAAGGAGAAGTTTAACATGACCACTCAAACATTAACCCCCTTACAAAAAGCAATTATTGGACTCAAAGAAGCTCGGAGAAAAATTGAGTCTTTGGAGCAACAAAAAAACGAACCTATTGCTATTGTGGGTACAGGTTGTCGCTTTCCAGGAGGGTCAAATACCCCAGACAGTTTTTGGGAATTATTAAGTCAAGGAAAAGATGCTATTACCCCTGTACCACCGCAAAGATGGGATATCAAAGCCTATTATGATGAAAATCCTGATGTTCCTAATAAAATGTATACTCGCTATGGAGGTTTTATTGAAAACGTTGATCAGTTTGACCCCCTCTTTTTTGGGATTCTCCCCAGGGAAGCCATTTCTCTTGATCCCCAACAAAGACTTTTATTAGAAGTAAGTTGGGAAGCCCTAGAAAATGCTGGGATAATGCCATCAACCCTCAAAGGAACACAAACAGGTGTATTTATGGGGATTGGCTCTGATGATTATGCTAAATGGCAAGTCAAAAATCATCTTCTCATTGATACTTATACCGGATCAGGTAATGCTGCTTGTTTTGCTTCAGGACGCTTATCTTATTTGTTGGGACTACAAGGCCCCAGTATCGCAATAGATACTGCTTGTTCTACTTCTTTAGTGGCGATTCATTTGGCTTGTCAGAGTTTACGCAATGGAGAATCTAACTTAGCTTTAGCAGGTGGAGTCAGTTTAATGCTATCTCCTGAATCGACACTCTATCTTTGTAAAACAAAAGCTTTATCCCCTGATGGTCGTTGTAAAACCTTTGATAAGGAGGCTAATGGTTATGTCCGAGGAGAAGGATGCGGCGTTGTCATTTTGAAACGTCTGAGTGATGCGATCGCTGATAATGACCCTATTTTGGCAGTCATTCGTGGTTCAGCCGTTAATCAAGATGGGCCCAGTAGCGGACTGACTGTTCCCAACGTAACAGCACAACAGGCGGTGATTCGTCAAGCGCTCGAAAATGGAAAGGTTAGTCCTGAACAGATTAGTTATTTTGAAGCTCATGGGACTGGGACGGCTTTGGGTGATCCGATTGAAGTGCGAGGAATTCATGAAATTTTTGCTCAAGGTCGTTCTCAGGATAATCCCTTAATGATTGGTTCAGTGAAAACGAATATTGGTCATCTTGAAACCGCAGCTGGAATGGCCAGTTTGCTCAAAGTTATTTTATCATTGCAACATAAACAGATTCCTCCTCATCTTAATTTTAAAGAACTTAATCCAGATATTGCTGCTTCTGCTCAGTTTCTCAAAATTCCCACCCACCTCATACCTTGGGAACAAACAGAAACGCCTAGAATGGCAAGTATTAGTGGTTTTGGACTAAGTGGAACGAATGCCCATCTGATTATCGAAGAAGCTCCTCAATTGACCCATACACCGGCATCATTCTCTCGTCCTTTTCATCTTTTAAAATTATCCGCTAAAAGTGAAACCGCCTTAAAAGCATTAGCTCTTCAATGGGAAACCTATTTACAAGACCACCCAGAAACGAAGGTGACTGACTTGGCCTTTAGTGCAAATACAGGACGCGACAATTTCAGTCATCGTTTGGCGATGGTGGTACAGTCTTCTGAAGAAGTGAGAAAAAATTTAGCTGCTTTTCGTCAGCAACAACCTGTTCCTAATTTACTGAAACATACCCTAGAATCTCGTCAAAATCAGAAAATTGCCTTTTTATTTACAGGACAAGGTTGCCAATATGTAGAGATGGGACGGCAATTGTATGAAACTCAACCGACGTTTCGACGTATTTTAGATGAGTGCGATCAACTTCTCCGTTCAGAATTAGAGCAACCGCTTTTGTCGGTTCTTTATCCTGATGATGAGAATAGTCAACTAATTACGCAAACTGCTTACACTCAACCTGCTTTATTTGCGATTGAATATGCACTTGCTCAAATGTGGTTATCTTGGAATGTTCAACCGAATGCAGTGATGGGTCATAGTTTAGGGGAATATGTTGCTGCTACCGTTGCTGGGGTTTTCACCCTTCCTGAAGCCCTAAAATTAGTAGCAGGGCGGGGGCGTTTAATGCAAAAATTACCTCCTAACGGTCAAATGAAAGCCGTTATGACAGACGCAGAAACCCTCCAAACCTTGATTAAACAGTCGGGTTTCACTCGCAAGATCGCCATTGCTGCGATTAATGGACCCCAGTCGGTGGTCATTTCTGGTACAACGCCAGCTATCGAACGCTTTAGTGAGATTTTAAGCCAAAAAGAGATCAAAACGACTCAACTTTTAGTCTCTCATGCTTTCCATTCTCCTTTAATGGAACCGATGATCGCTGAGTTTCGGGAATTAACGAGTCAAATTAACTATCAAAGACCTCAAATTGACATCATTTCTAATCTAACGGGCAAGGTGATTGATCAAGAAATGGCTAATCCTGAATATTGGTGTAATCATATTCGTCAAACCGTACAATTTGCCCCTGCGATCGCAACGTTGGTGGACAATGAATACGAAATCTTTGTGGAGATTGGCGCAAAACCGATTTTATTAGGGATGGCCAGTCAATGTTTTCCACAGCATCAAGCCCAATGGCTGCCTACGTTACGCCCTGGTAAGGAAGAATGGCAACAGGTTTTAGAAACTTTAGGGAAGTTGTATGTCTCAGGGGTTAACATTAACTGGAAAAATTTTGAGACAGATTATCCCCATCAATATCTTACCTTACCGACTTATCCCTTCCAACGTCAGTCTTATTGGCTTGATCTCAGTACAGCACAACAACCTTTAAAAGCCTCAAGTGACACCCCCAAGATTCATCCCCTTTTAGAGCGACAACTCAGTTCTCCTCTGTTAGAAAAAACTCTGTTTGAATCTTATTTAGGTCTTGACACTTTGCCCTTTTTAGCCGACCACAAAATTTATGATCAGGTGGTCGTCCCCGGCGCATTTCATTTATCTTTGCTGCTAGGTGCATCTGAAATTACTTTTAAGAATGCCAGATATTGTTTAGAGCAAGTTATTTTCCCTGAAGCTCTCGTTATTCCTTCACAGGGGGGGCGTTTAGTTCAATTAGCAATTACACCTCATGAAAATCAAAATCAAGGGAATTTTCAACTGATTAGTCTCAATCACCATGCCAATACTAAGGGTGATCATTCTTGGCAAGTACATGGGACAGGCCGAATGGTCCGTCAACCCCTTTCTTCTCAGCCTGAATTGAGCCAGATCATCCCTGAACAAATCATCTCTCGCTGTGAACGGATGATGACGGGAGCAGAACTTTACAGCCATTTAGCGCAACGAGAAATTCATTTAGGTTCAACGTTTCAATGGCTTGAGTCTGTGTGGCAAACTGAAGCAGAAGCAATTGGGAAAATGGGAATTCCTGACCCTTTAAAAGACTCTAAAGACCTCTCAGATTATCAAATACATCCGACTTTAATTGATGCTTGTTTCCAAATGTTAGTCGTTATGTTAGATCAGAATGTCGATCAAGCCGAAACGGTCATTCCCTTCAGTATTGAAAAATTGGAATTTTTTGAGCGTCCTAGCAGTTCTCAATTATGGTGCTATGCTCGTCGTTCTTTAGGATCTCAGATGAATAACAAGGAAGTTGTCTTAGATATAGAACTCTTCGATCAATACAATCAATTGATTGCTAAAGTAACAGGATTTCAAGGCAAAAAAATTCCTCGTCAAGTGTTACAGAAAAGTTGGCAAGCAGCTGTCAATAATTGGTTATATAAAGTCGATTGGCAACCTCAAACACTAACTACCTTGACTAAGGATGTCCCCTCCCAAACACAAGGGAATTGGCTTATTTTCGCCGATCAATCATCATTGGAAACTCAACTAACTCAACCGTTACAAAAACAAGGACATCAATTGTTTACCGTAACGTTAGGAGAAGCTTATCAAAAATTAGATGCTTGGCACTATACTATTGATCCTGCTCAACCTCAACACTTTAAGCAATTACTTGAAGACATTCAAGAAAACCAATTACCCTTACAAGGGATTGTTCATCTTTGGAGTTTAGAATCTGAAGGAAAGCCCATTGAAAATGCTCAACATTTGCAAGAATCGCAATTTTTAAGCGTTGGTAGCACCCTTCATTTGGTTCAAGCTCTCAGTGAAACCATTCTTGCGCCAGAATTTCGTTTTTGGTTAGTGACTCGCGATGTTCAAGCCATTGGAACAGAAACAGTTCCTACCCAACCGCAACATAGTGGTTTATCGGGACTGGCTCGTGTGATCAACCTAGAACATCCTAAATTACAATGTGCTACCATAGACCTTGCTTCTGAAAAGGCGGAAAATGAAGCAGAAATGCTCATAGAGGAGTTCTTGAGTCATACCCTTGAAGACAGAATTGCCTATCGTCAAGGCTCTCGTTTTGTCGCTCGTTTAATCCCTTGTTCTCCAGCAAAATCAACTCATCTGGTTACAGTTGATAGTCATAGCACCTATCTCATCACAGGGGGGTTAGGTTCTCTGGGTCTACTCATTGCTCAATCCTTAGTTGAACAAGGCGCAAAACATCTGGTTTTACTCTCTCGTCGTGAACCTGATGAAACTGTATCCCATTCTTTAGAAGAGTTGAAAACCAAAGGTGCAGAAATTATTTTAGCTCAAGCTGATGTATCAGATTACTGCCAACTTGAAAAAGTCTTCCAAAACATTCAAACGTCTTTACCCCCTCTGCGTGGAATCATTCATGGGGCTGGCATTTTAGATGACGGAACTTTATCGACTTTAAACTGGGAACGTTTTAGTAAAGTGCTTTCTCCGAAGATGGCTGGTGCTTGGAATTTACATTGTCTCTCAGCCGACTTATCCCTAGATTTCTTTATTCTTTTCTCTTCTGCAGCCGCCTTGCTGGGTTCTCCAGGACAGGGAAATTATGCAACCGCTAATGCCTTTCTCGATGGACTCGCCTATTATCGTCAAAGTTTGGGTTTACCAGGGATGAGTCTTCAGTGGGGGCCTTGGGCTCAAACGGGTATGGCTACCCGATTAGGAGAAGATCATCAAATTCGTCTAGAGAAACAGGGAATCAGTCAAATTATGCCCCAACAAGGGTTATCAATATTGGGGAATTTACTTCGATCTGATGAAGAATGTCTAGGGATCTTAGGGATTGATTGGGCTAAATTTGTTCAAGAGCTTCCTTTTGCTACTCAAACACCCTTTTTCTCGGAATTAACGACTAAAATCTCTCAATCGATTCATCAGGAGCAAGCCACAGTAGAGACAGAACAACTGTTGGGGCAATTACAAACAGCTACCGTTGATGATTATGATCAGATTTTACTCGATTATGTCGTTGAGACGGTCACAAGAATTTTAGGGTTAGATCCTAGCCAACTCCCACTCAATCAGCCCTTGGATGAGATGGGGCTTGATTCTTTAATGAGTGCTGAACTAAAAAATCGTCTGAGTTCTGGCTTAAAGATAGATATTCCTCTAGCTTTATTTGTCGGAGGAGTCACAGTAACCAGTTTATCGACTGAGATTAAACAACGTTTGGGGGATATCCATCTCACTGAATCAATGGCTGACCCATCCATTAAGATGTCCCCTGATTCTTCTCATCTCTTAGACAATCTCGATCAACTCAGCGATCAAGAAGTTGAACAGCTTCTCAATTCCATGATTTCTTAAACTTATTACAGGAGTATAGTCATGACCACTCAAACACAAAATTTATCGGCTTTATCGGCTGAAGAAAAACGCTCACTTTTAGCTCAACTGTTAAAACAACAAAATCCGTCGGCTGTTCCTACTGCTCGTGAAATTCCGACCGAATACTATGTCTTCAAAGATTTTCCTGAGTATATTGCTTTGAAAAATATGCTGAATGAATTTGAAGCTAATGGACAATCAAATCCTTACTTTAAAGCTCATGAAGGCGTTAATAAAGACACAACTTTAGTTGAGGGTCAAGAGTTAATTAACTTTTCGAGTTACAACTACATAGCGATGTCTGGTGATCCGATTGTCCAAAAGGCTGTACAAGACGCAACCCAAAAATATGGAAGTTCTGTTTCTGCGAGTCGTTTAATTTCTGGGGAAATTCCTTTGCATCAAGAATTAGAACAGGAAATTGCCGATCTTATTGGGGTTGAAAGTTCCATTGTCTATGTGGGTGGTCACTCTACTAATGTCACCACCATTGGTCACTTATTTAAGGAGGAAGACTTAATTCTGCATGATTCTCTGATTCATGATAGTTCTTTCCAAGGTGCGGTGCTTTCTGGGGCAACTTGTCGCGCTTTTCCCCATAATAGCTGGCAGGCTTTAGACAGAATTCTTCAAGAAGAACGACATAAATACAAACGGGTCGTAATTCTTATTGAAGGTGCATATAGTATGGATGGGGATATTCCTGATTTACCCAAATTTATCGAGGTTAAAAAGCGACATCATGCTTTATTAATGATTGATGAAGCCCATTCTATCGGTACTGTTGGTCAAAACGGCCACGGGATTGGGGAATATTTTGATATTAATCGTCATGATGTAGATTTATGGATGGGAACGCTTAGTAAGTCTTTTGCCAGTTGTGGGGGTTACATTGCAGGTTGCCGAGAATTAATTGATTATCTCAAATATACTGCACCTGGATTTGTCTATAGTGTGGGTATTTCTCCGCCTAATACGGCTTCGGCTTTAGCTTCTATCCGTTTACTGAAAGCTGAACCCCAAAGAGTCACCCGTTTGCACCAAACAGCTACTCTCTTTCTAGAATTAGCCCAACAAGAAGGATTGAATACGGGTTATAGTAAAGATACACCGATTATTCCCGTGATTGTTGGCAAATCCTTAGCTTGTGTTCGGCTTTCTCAAGCCTTGATTAATCGCGGTATTAATGTAATGCCAATGATTTATCCTGCTGCCCCTGAAAATGCTGCTCGTTTACGCTTTTTCCTCAATTCCACTCATACTGAAGCTCAAATTCGTTTTACCGTGAAAACATTAGCGGAAGAATGGGCTAAAATTGAGTTGTCTTAAGGTCTCAGGGTTTACCAGTTAACCTATATGTAGGGTGGGCTTTGCCCACCCAGACAGCAGATGTAATGCATTCAGTCTTAATTATGGATTTTTATCAAAAGCACGTCATTATTACGGGTGGTTCGAGTGGAATTGGCAAAGCAACAGCCATTATGTTGGCCGCAGAAGGCGCACATCTATCGATTATTGCTCGTCGTCAAGATGTACTATTGCAAGCGCAAGCCGAAATTGAGGCCGTTAAAATTTTTCCCGAACAACGGGTGGTTTGTCTATCTGCATCAGTTACACAGTTCGACGAAATTCAAACAGCAATAACCAAGGCCATTGAGGAACTCGGCCCACCCACCTTAGTTATTACCTCAGCAGGAATTGCACATCCGGGATATTTTCAGGAACTGCCTTTGACAGTATTTGAAGAAACCATGAATATTAACTACTTTGGCACACTTTATGCCATTAAAGCTGCTTTACCATCAATGATAGACCAGCAACAGGGACACATCGTTATGATATCCTCAGTTGCTGGCTTAATCGGTGTATATGGCTATAGTGCTTATAGTCCATCCAAATTTGCAGTGCGTGGGTTAGCTGAATCTTTACGAGGAGAACTAAAACCCTTTGATATTGGGGTTTCTATTGTCTATCCCCCTGATACTGACACCCCTCAACTCGCTGCCGAAAATTTGACTAAACCTTATGAAACTAAATTGATCACAAGTAGCACAAAAATCTGGAAACCTGAAGAAGTGGCACAAGTCATTATCAATGGCATTAAAAGAAAAGATTTCGCCATTACACCAGGAGGGGAAGCCAAAATTTTACAAATTGGACATAGTTTACTCGCTCCAATCATTCATAGGTATTTTGACAGAATAGTTAATCAGAAAAAAGAGTAACCCGCTCAATATTTCTTTTATTTTAGTTTCTTTAGGGAAAAGGCGGCAAAGATCGTCGTGATTAAAGCAATGACCATATTGGGTTCAGGAACAGTCGTCACAGCCACAAAATTGCGATCTGCTCTCGCTTTAGCCAGTTTGATTCCTGCTACTGACTGAGAAGCTCCTGCATTGAGCAAAAAATTACTTAACTCTTCTGAAATCAAAAGATCAATGTCTTCTTCAACCCAAGTTTGAGTATTAAGATCGACATCAGGGAAACCGGGAGCTACAACGTCAAGTGCACGGAACATAGGAGGAAGAGAACTTGATGTTGTATCTGTCAGAAAAAAGCTAAACGTTTGATCAAAACTATTAGAAAAATTGCCAAACACAAACTGATATCCAAGACCAGGAAGAAGATTATTATCAACATCAAAAACAAAAGTTCCTAAAAACTCCTCAGATCCCGATAAAGGAAGATAAAAACCATCTTGATCGTCATATAGAAAGGTGAAAGTTGTTCCCCGAACCCCAGGGTCTGTGCTAGGGGGTAAGAGTAAAGCCCCAATATCATAACCAGGCTTGGGTGTAGTAGTGCTATTTGCGCTATTTAGAGTTAGGCCAATTGTTTCTAAAACAGCGAGTCCATTAGGATATAATATCAGGCTTTCTTGTCCTCCTGTTTCTGCATAAATGACAGGTTTAGCTAGGACTGCAGTGCCAGTGGAAATCGTAACAATCGCTGTTAATCCTACCAAGTTCATAACTTGGTTCATGGGGGGGGTCGTTCTCAAGAATAAAGTCATTTTGGAGAAAAAGAGTAGAGATAGTCTCCTTAATTTTAAAGGAAGAATAAATTTAGTAAGGATAATTTTTAGCTTTGTTTAATTTTTAAACTGAACGAAATCCCCGTATGATTATTCTGGGTACAGGACAAAAAGCTTGAAAAGTAGGCGGGAGTAGAGTTTTGTGGGAAATAGCACTAATCTCGGAACCCA
This sequence comes from Microcystis sp. LSC13-02, assembly GCA_002282935.1. GTDB lineage: Bacteria > Cyanobacteriota > Cyanobacteriia > Cyanobacteriales > Microcystaceae > Microcystis. The sequence continues at coordinate 19,274 of MTBT01000090.1, forward strand.
TATAGAACCTATTTGGTATCTTAGGATACAGCTAATCGTCGTAGTAGAAGTCGAAGAAAACAGAGATGAATTTTGGTAGTGGAGTGCTGTA
>MTBT01000091.1 GCA_002282935.1 Microcystis sp. LSC13-02
AAGGAGAATTAATCTCTCGAAGCAAAAGTGAAGGGAATTTCTGAAATGGAATTCAGTCTGTCTATATTTGACTATACTTTTACTAACTATTACAGGAATTAGAATTACACGAAAATTATGCTTTACAGTGGGGGGTTGACCTAAGAAAGGTTCAGCCCGCTAATGCCACCCGTCGCTATCGGGATTTTCTTCTCGCTACCGCTTGGATGGGTGATATCGGTGCGATTGCCGTGGCGATGAGTCCCTGTATGCGTCTTTATGCTTATCTGGGTCAACAATTAGCCTTAGAACCGATTTCTGAGAATCCCTATCAAGCTTGGATTGATAGTTATAGTGGGGATGAATTCGCAGCTTTAGCAAGCCAGTTAGAGGAATTGGCGGATAAATACGCTCTGATGACGGAAAATATCTCTTTATCCTATCGTTATGCCCTTAGTTGTGAACAGGACTTCTTTAGTGCCGCCTACAGCCGGGGCAAATCTTAAAATTTTCCCGTCACAATGTTAAGAAATATAAATAACGCTAAGATTAAGGTAAGCAAAATCGTCATTATAAGAATAATGTTCCCTTCGCAACCCACCGAAAACGAACTCCTGAAAACTATCTTGGAACCTCTACTGGAGGATTTCACCCATTGGTTTTCCCGTTCCCGTCTCCTCCTCGAATCCGAGAGATTATCCTTTCTCAGCCTCGAGGAACAAAACGATTTATTGGCCAGAGTCAAAAACGCCCAACAGGAGGTGGCTACGGCTCATTTACTCTTTAAAACCACAGGTGGTCAGGTGGGTATTGAGGCCAAGATGTTGTTGCCTTGGCATCAGTTGGTGGCAGAGTGTTGGGGTGTCAGCAGTCGTCGTCGTCGATTACAGGGTTGGGGAGAATATCAATCTCCTCAAACTGACGCTTAATCTGAAACTTTTTGGTAAGCTAGAGAGTTGAGCGAATTTTTAGCATAAAGTTTTGGCAATTAGGAATATTCACACATAATTCATGGGAGACTTAGTCAATGCTACATCTGCTCTATATCCTCGCCTTCACGGTTATCGCTTTTTTGACCATTAATAATTTAATTCGTAGTCTGATTACTGTCAGCATGGATTCCCAGAAACGTCCTGCTAAATCGGGTAATTCCTATAATCCCTACGGTTATCCCATGACTTCCCATCCCGAACTTTTGGACGAGTCCGGACAACTAATCAATGAACCTTTGTTAGTGATTCGTTCTCTCACTGTCGAAGATGCTCGTCAGCAGTTAGATGCCATTTATAATTCTTCTCCCAGTGCCACCAAAGAGCAAGATGAAGAAATCTAATTGGTTCTAGAATGGCAGTCCTTGATAACAGACATATTTATCTACACGGTTTCGCTTCTGGCCCCCAATCAACAAAAGCGCAATTTTTGAGACATTGTTGGCAAAATAAGGGTTTAGCAATGGAAATTGCCGATCTTAACGGTGATAACTTTTCTAGCTTAACTCTCACTCGTCAGATTGTTCAAGTCGGCCAATTGATTGAACAATCTCAGCTTCCCGTTACTCTGATTGGTTCCAGTTTTGGCGGTTTAACGGCAGCTTGGCTGGCAGAAACTTATTCTCAGGTGCAAAGGCTCGTTTTATTAGCTCCGGCTTTTAATTTCGGGCCGATTTGGTTAGGACAATTGGGAGCAGAAACCCTAGCCAATTGGCAAAAATCTGGGAGTTTATCGGTTTATCACTACGGTTATCGTCGTTCTCTGCCAATTTATTACAAATTCATCGAGGATTTAGCTAATTATCCCCAAGAAAAGTTAATCAGGCAGCTCCCCACCCTGATTATTCATGGTCGTGCCGATGAGGTGATTCCCCTAGAAAATAGTCGCCATTATTGCATAAATCGCCCTTGGGTAAAATTAGTCGAATTAGATAGCGATCATGCCCTTACCGATGTTTTGACGAGAATCTGGGCTGAAATACAATTATTTCTCAATTTTTGACGAAAAAAGACCCCTCCTTCGATCGAAGGAGGGGTCTTAGTATATTTGTATTAGATTTTGAGAAGATTTTTCAGCTTCTCAGTCTAAAGACAAGAGATTTTCTGCTGATGTCTTGCCACTACCAAAGTCCGCGGATAGGAGATACACTAGGCTCGGTAGCGGGTTGAGGAGCAACTTCAGTAAAGGTTCTGGTTTCCGGGGGTAAAGCGGGAAGTCCCCAAGCGGGTTGTTTTTCGTTAAGTTCTCTTAAAAGTTGTGAGCGATTGCTGCTGGTGGCGATTTCCGATTTTAGTTTCAAGCGGGAAACCCAATAGGGACGAGCTTTACCCACATAAATTAACTTGCCATCTACCACTTGCAATAGTACATCGTCGCCACCAGTGGCATCCCCAACAATACGAGCGGTGGTTCCGTCAGCAAAGTCGCCACTGAAAATTTCTTTGCCATCCACTGTTACAGGTCTGATCAATTGGATGGACATAATCCCTCCCACGGTTCCCCGGACGCGACCTAGTACATAGTCACCGGGGTTGAGTTGCGGTTCACCTCTGTAGGTGTTATGGCCGCGCAGTTGACTGATCAGGATTTCGTTATTTTCCGGTCCTGCTTGTGCGGGTACAGCGCCAACGGTGGTTAGGGCAACTAAACCGGCAAAACCAGCGACAAGGGAAATTTTGTTAAACACAATTACCTCAAGCAAAAAGTTAGTAAATTACCTAGAGACGTTCTAGATTATAACTTAGTTCCCAATTTTGTCTATATTGCGAAATATTTGTTTAATAATTTCTCGATCGAGGTGTTGGGGATTTCAGTTATCAGTTATCAGTTATCAGATTGCAGTTTTAAGTGGACAGTGTTAGGTGAAAACTTCGGGGTCTTCTGGACATCAGGTGAAAAATGTTCGCTATGTTACATAATGGGCGCAAACCTTGCGCCCCTACAGCCGGCACGATATTAATGGTAGGGACATAAGGCTTATGCCCTTTTTTCGATAAGATAAGCTTATCACTTTAACTCCAATAGAAGCAAACTTGGGAACTTTCTTTTCACTGATTACTGTTTACTGTTCACTGCTCACTGAAAAATCCCCATTTCCCCATTCCCTAACCCCTATTCCCTAACCCCTATCCCCATTGGTGAATAATTCAGGATCGAGGATGGGTAGTTCGCTATCTGTTTCTGCTGGGGGAGAGGGTAACTGGAAACGATTTAAGGTTTGTTGAATGCGATCGAAAATGGTGATTTTTTGCTCGCTATTGTTCTGGGGTTCGGGAATAGGTTCCACTTCTACCGGAGGCTAAATACTAGAGGCCGGTTCGTTAATCTCCTTTGTCTCCGGTATGGTGGTTAAGGGAGATTCGATCGCTTCAGGGGTTTCCTCCACCTTTTCGATTGTTTCTGTCTCTACTGGTTTTTCTTCCACTATTGGGCTTTCTGGCTCAATAACAGGATTTTCTTCCACTATAGGGGTTTCTGGCTCAATAACAGGGATTTCCTCAACTATAGGGGTTTCTTCTTCCTCAATAACGGGGGTTTCCTCAACTATAGGGGTTTCTGGCTCAATAACGGGGGTTTCTTCCTCAACTATGGGAGTTTTTTCCTCTAGACTGGGAATGGTTTTATAGTTGGGATCAACAATGCTACGGGCAATTATAGGGGATAAATCGCCGCGGACTAATTGACTAAGGCCGTCTTGGTAAGAGGGATCAAAGCTAATCACGCGCACGCTGGTATTAAACTCGTTTTCGATTTTATTTCCCTTACCATCGATGAATTCTAATTGTACCCAGTTATTGCCCTTGTCAAAACCCTTGAGATAGATCGGTTCCCAAGTATCAAGCAGAAAACTTTCACCGTTGACAGTGACACGAATGCGCCAATTTTGAAGACTATTATCCTCGTTGACAGTATTGGGCAGACGTAGAGGAGCATTACTCAGATAAAAATCGAGCAGGATCGGTTCTGCACCGTAGATTCCTTGCGGATGACTGTAGGTTAGTAGGGGTAAGTTGTTATCAGGGGCATTTTTGCCTGTTTTTGTCAGAATATGAAAGGTTGTTTCAGCGAAGGCCCCATCATTTTTAAAACTTTCCTGCCAAGGCCGCAGGGCCAAGACGCGGAGGGTGTGAGTACCAGGGGCGAGATTTTCTAAGATAATCGGTTGCTTGAGGTCGTAGATAGCCGATGCTGGTTCATTATCGACAATTAGGCTCAAGTGGGGTCCTAATTTCAGGGTGTCGTCTTGGAAAATTGGCAGCTCCGACACTTGTAGTTTAACTGTCACCTGAGAGTCATCGAAAACTTGTTCGGCCAGAGGACTGAGAATCGTTACTTGGGGAGCGTAACGATCTAAACTGGGGCGCAGTTGCTGAATTAGGGCTGGGGGGGCAACCTCAGAAATGCGGCCTCGAACGACGGGAAGATTAGAGGTTTCGGAACTGGGGAGATTGGTAGCCGTCAGGCGATCGCCACAGGCGGTTAACAGGGTGGTCAGTAAACCGATCACAAGACATATATGAAGGGTTTTGACTGGGATTGATTTATGTAGTAGGGATAGCACGTTCCTCCTAGAGCCAAGGCCAAAATCTATACAAACCATTGATTTTTGCTAGAGTCATTGAATGCTCTGGTGTCAGCAAAAGCGCGAGAAGATCAGGTTATGGCCTCAATTTTACAGAATTGTTTGATTGTTTTTTGAGAATCTATCTATTGAATTTTCTATATGGTCTGGTGGGGGATAAAAGGGGGAAATCGGCTTCTGGGGCGACAATTAATGAACTTTTGTCAAGAAAAATCACTGGTCTGACCCTGACTGAGACCGTCCATAGCAGAAAATGTCTCTCCTAAGCTAAACGGCGCTTAACCTGCATGATCCAATAGCTATAACCCTTTTGGAGTCTATATCGGTGATCCGAAGTAAAAGCCGTTTAGCTAATCAAGGATTAAGACAATTTTAATTATTGTTAAGCATAACGAACAGACAAGAGAACAAAGACTTATCATCTACTATTGATGCTTTCGACTGGAATCTCACCCAAGAGGAAAGTCAAGCGACATTAACAAAAGGTGGGTCAGATTTCAACTTGCCTTTTTTAGGTTAAAAAATCTATCCTCAAATAAAACGCTAAGTCTATTGTCGAGAGAGGAGAATCCTCATGGCACTCCCCCCCAAAGCGGTAGCTAAAGTGATTGTAGATAAAGACCCAGTACCTACTTCCTTTGAGAAGTGGGGTCAACCGGGGCATTTTGATCGCACTTTAGCCAAAGGACCCAAAACCACCACCTGGATTTGGAACCTACACGCCAACGTCCACGATTTTGATAGTCAAACCAGCGATCTAGAAGATATTTCTCGGAAAATCTTCAGCGCCCACTTCGGACATCTCGCCGTTGTCTTCGTTTGGCTGAGTGGAATGTACTTCCACGGCGCGAAATTTTCTAACTATGAAGCTTGGTTAACCAACCCGCTCGCCATCAAACCCAGCGCCCAAGTGGTCTGGCCGATCGTCGGTCAAGGCATCCTCAACGGCGATGTGGGCGGTGGCTTCCACGGTATTCAGATCACCTCTGGTCTGTTCTACCTCTGGCGCGCCTCCGGGTTCACCAACAGCTATCAGCTATACTGCACCGCTATCGGTGGTTTAGTTATGGCGGGTCTGATGCTGTTTGCCGGTTGGTTCCACTACCACAAAAGCGCACCGAAACTGGAATGGTTCCAAAACGTGGAATCGATGATGAACCACCACTTGGCGGGTTTACTCGGCTTAGGTTCCCTAGGTTGGGCCGGTCATCAGATTCACGTTTCTTTACCGGTGAACAAACTCCTCGATGCTGGAGTAGCTCCCCAAGACATCCCCTTGCCCCACGAGTTCATTCTCGAACCGAGCAAGATGGCGGATTTATATCCCAGTTTCGCCCAGGGTTTGACCCCTTTCTTTACCCTTAACTGGGGTGCTTACTCGGATTTCCTCACCTTCAAAGGTGGCTTGAACCCCGTGACTGGTGGTCTCTGGCTTTCCGATACCGCTCACCATCACTTGGCGATCGCTGTATTATTCATCATTGCTGGTCATATGTACCGTACCAACTGGGGTATCGGTCACAGCATGAAGGAAATCCTCGAAAACCACAAAGGTCCCTTCACCGGTCAAGGTCACAAAGGACTGTACGAAATCCTGACCACCTCTTGGCACGCTCAGTTAGCGATTAACCTTGCTCTCTTAGGTTCGCTAACCATCATCGTGGCCCACCATATGTACGCCATGCCGCCCTATCCCTATCAGGCGACTGACTACGCCACCCAACTATCCTTGTTCACTCACCACACTTGGATCGGTGGCTTCTTAATCGTCGGTGCGGGAGCGCACGGAGCGATCTTCATGGTACGGGACTACGATCCGGCCAAAAACGTCGATAACCTGCTCGATCGGATGATCCGTCATCGCGACGCAATTATCTCCCACCTGAACTGGGTATGTATTTTCCTCGGCTTCCATAGCTTCGGTTTATACATTCACAACGACACCATGCGGGCTTTTGGTCGTCCCCAAGATATGTTCTCGGATACGGGAATTCAACTACAACCCATCTTTGCCCAATGGGTACAAAGTCTCCACACCCTAGCCCCCGGCAACACCGCTCCTAACGCTCTAACTACCGCTAGTTATGCTTTCGGTGGCGACGTGGTAGCCGTGGGTGGCAAAGTGGCCATGATGCCGATCACTCTCGGTACTGCCGATTTCCTCGTGCATCACATCCACGCCTTCACCATCCATGTAACCGTGTTGATTCTCCTCAAAGGGGTTCTCTACGCTCGCGGTTCCCGTCTGATTCCCGATAAAGCAAATCTCGGTTTCCGTTTCCCCTGCGATGGTCCCGGTCGCGGCGGTACCTGCCAAGTTTCGGGTTGGGATCACGTCTTCCTCGGCCTGTTCTGGATGTACAACTCCCTCTCGGTGGTAATCTTCCACTTTAGCTGGAAAATGCAGTCCGATGTCTGGGGAACCGTCGCCCCCGATGGCACTGTCACCCACGTTACCCTCGGTAACTTCGCTCAAAGTGCCATCACCATCAACGGCTGGTTACGGGATTTCCTCTGGGCGCAATCGGCCCAGGTGATTAACTCCTATGGCTCTGCCCTGTCCGCCTACGGAATCATGTTCCTAGCCGGTCACTTCGTCTTCGCGTTTAGCTTGATGTTCCTGTTCAGTGGTCGCGGCTACTGGCAAGAATTAATCGAGTCGATCGTTTGGGCGCACAACAAGTTAAGAGTTGCCCCCGCTATCCAACCTCGCGCCCTGAGCATCATTCAAGGTCGTGCCGTTGGTGTGGCTCACTACCTCTTAGGCGGTATTGTCACCACTTGGGCATTCTTCTTGGCCAGAAGTCTCTCGATTGGCTAAACTTGCCTATAAGGGCTTGCCAGTCCCCCGGGGATTGGCAAGACTAGGCTCAACCAGCGTCGATTGACCGATACCACTGTAAGCGTTTCCTATTACAGTGGGTGAATTGAAAAAAGGAAATAACCAGCACTCGTGTAAGAGCCTCAGTTATTTAGAGAGGAGAATTTCCTAAACAGCTATGGCAACTAAATTCCCTAAATTTAGCCAAGATCTAGCCCAAGATCCGACTACCCGTCGGATTTGGTACGGGATCGCCACAGCCCACGATTTTGAAAGTCATGATGGCATGACGGAAGAGAATCTCTACCAAAAGATTTTCGCGTCCCACTTCGGCCACATTGCAATCATTTTCCTGTGGACTTCCGGTACGATATTCCACGTCGCTTGGCAAGGTAACTTCGAGCAGTGGATCAAAGATCCCTTAAACATCCGTCCCATCGCCCACGCGATTTGGGATCCCCAGTTCGGTAAAGGCGCTGTAGATGCCTTCACCCAAGCTGGCGCTTCTAACCCGGTTAACATCGCCTATTCCGGGGTTTACCACTGGTTCTACACCATCGGTATGACCTCCAACCAAGACCTATACCAAGGTGCGGTGTTCCTGCTGATTCTCTCGGCGATTTTCCTCTTTGCTGGCTGGTTACACTTACAACCTAAGTTCCGTCCTAGCCTCGCTTGGTTCAAAAACGCTGAATCTCGCCTGAACCACCACCTCGCCGCTCTGTTCGGTGTTAGCTCCTTAGCTTGGACTGGACACCTCGTTCACGTTGCTATCCCCGAATCCCGCGGTCAGCACGTTGGTTGGGACAACTTCCTCTCCACTCCCCCCCACCCGGCGGGTTTACTACCCTTCTTCACCGGTGACTGGGGTGTGTATGCGGAAAACCCCGATACTGCTAACCACATTTTCGGTACTGCCCAAGGCGCGGGAACTGCGATTCTCACCTTCTTAGGTGGTTTCCATCCCCAAACCGAGTCCCTCTGGTTAACCGATATGGCTCACCACCACTTGGCGATCGCTGTGATCTTCATCGTGGCTGGTCATATGTACCGCACCAACTGGGGCATCGGTCACAGCATCAAGGACATCCTCAATGCACACAGACCCCCCAGTGGTAAGTTAGGAGCCGGTCACAAAAATCTTTATGACACGGTTAACAACTCTCTCCACTTCCAACTCGGTTTGGCTCTCGCTTCTTTAGGCGTGATCACCTCTCTGGTGGCGCAGCATATGTACGCGCTACCCCCTTATGCCTTTATCGCTAAGGACTACACTACCCAAGCGGCTCTCTATACCCACCACCAATACATCGCTGGTTTCCTAGCGGTGGGTGCTTTCGCCCACGGTGCTATCTTCTTCGTGCGTGACTATGATCCCGAAGCGAACAAAGATAACGTCCTGGCGCGGATGCTGGAGCATAAAGAAGCGATCATCTCTCACCTAAGCTGGGTTTCCCTTTTCTTAGGTTTCCACACCCTCGGCCTCTACGTTCATAACGATGTAGTCGTCGCTTTCGGTACTCCCGAAAAACAAATCCTCATCGAACCTGTGTTCGCTCAATTCGTGCAAGCAGCTTCGGGTAAAACCCTGTACGGCATGAACGTACTGTTGTCTAACCCCGATAGCATCGCTTACACCGCCTATCCCAACTACGGTGATGTTTGGTTACCCGGTTGGTTAGACGCAATCAATAGCGGCACTAACTCCCTCTTCTTAACCATCGGTCCTGGCGACTTCCTCGTTCACCATGCGATCGCTCTTGGTTTACACACCACCGTTCTAATCCTGGTTAAAGGTGCTTTAGACGCTCGTGGTTCCAAATTAATGCCCGATAAAAAAGACTTCGGGTATTCCTTCCCTTGCGACGGTCCCGGTCGTGGCGGTACTTGCGACATCTCTGCTTGGGATTCCTTCTATCTAGCCATGTTCTGGATGTTGAACACCCTGGGTTGGTTAACCTTCTACTGGCACTGGAAACACCTCGGTGTCTGGTCGGGTAACGTGGCTCAGTTTAACGAAAACTCCACCTACCTGATGGGCTGGTTCCGCGATTACCTCTGGGCTAACTCGGCTCAATTAATCAACGGTTACAACCCCTACGGTGTTAATAACCTTTCTGTCTGGGCCTGGATGTTCCTCTTTGGACACCTCGTTTGGGCAACCGGTTTCATGTTCCTGATCTCTTGGCGTGGTTACTGGCAAGAGTTGATCGAAACTATCGTTTGGGCCCACGAACGCACTCCTCTGGCGAACCTGGTTCGTTGGAAAGACAAACCCGTGGCTCTCTCGATCGTTCAGGCTCGTTTGGTTGGTTTAGCTCACTTCACCGTTGGCTATATCTTCACCTACGCCGCCTTCTTGATCGCTTCCACTGCCGGCAAGTTCGGCTAAACCTTGAATTAGGTGACTAAAAAACCCCCCGCCCATTGGTGGGGGGTTTTGTTTTTGACATCCTCGCCGCCCTAAAAGTGCGGCGATTCCTAAACCTCACGATTTAAGTTTCTGCTTCCACCACCGTCGCATACCACAGTTAAAA
>MTBT01000092.1 GCA_002282935.1 Microcystis sp. LSC13-02
GTGCGAAACCCCGCAAGGGAAAGAAGCAGAAACCTAAATCGTGAGGTTTGGGAATCACCGTCCGTTTACGGCGGTGAGGATGTCAAAATCATCTCAAAATTGCTCTAACTATCGAGAGTGATCAAGAGCGAGAATTTTGAATAGCAGTAATTAAACCTCTGACTTCCTCGGTTCCCTCGGAAGCTTCAAAGGAAGTGGGGAATTTACCCCTAGCAATCATCCGCAATCCCAAGGGGGCAATACTTAATAAACCCTGTAAATCGCGCCAATAATTGCCCAGCACATAGAGGCCGAATTTGCGTTCATCAACCCATCCCCCTGCTTTGACTAATTCCACTAAAACTTTCCGGTGACGAATGGGACGACTACTATCGTCCGACTTGCGAGCGAGTATTTCCTGTTTAATTTTACCGATTTGATCCATGGGAGCCACTTCCATGGGACAAACCGCATTACAGAAATAGCAACGGGTACAACCCCAAACCCCTGCGGTGCCTTGGTTATAAAGTTCTAGGCGACTTTCCTGATTACCATCGCGGGAATCCACTAAGGTGCGCTGCGCTTTTGCTAAAGCGTGGGGACCGACAAAATCGGGATTGACTTGCTTGGCATTACATTCTGAATAACAGGCTCCGCACATAATGCAGTTACCCATCTGATTGAGATTGGCTCTTTCTTCTGGAGTTTGCAGAAATTCTCGTTCGGGAATGGTGCGCGCTTGACTACTAATATAAGGTTCAACCTTTTCTAAATCGTCCCAAAACGGTTGCATATTGACGATTAAATCCCGAATAATCGGTAAATTCCCCAGAGGGGCGATCGTGATTTCGGGAATTTCTCCGACATCTTTTTGGCTAGAATGGTTTAATTCACTGGCGATATTTTTTTGACAAGCCAAGGCCGAACGGCCGTTAATTTTCATAGCACAGCTGCCACAAATTGTATTGCGGCAATTTTTACGAAAGGCCAAAGTTCCATCAAGTTCCCATTTGATGCGATTAAGGCAGTCGAGAATTGTATTTCCCGCCTCCACCTCTAGGGTAAAATTTTCTAGGTAAGGGGTGTCGTTGGGTTGTTGACGCAGAATTTTAAAAGAAACTTCCATACTCGGCACGGGGATGAGGGACTCCTAATACTCAGGATAATCGATGTTAACGGGCCAAAGGGGAGCTAGTAATGGTAATTAATCCTTAAGATTTTCCCCGGTCGGTTGAGCCAAGGAGTGGGTATCTAGACCTAATCATAGATGGGCAAGTCGCTCGAAAACAGTTTAATCACCCCGGATTTACTGCTCTGGGTCATTAGTTTTTTGCCAACTCCAACCACAAGTATAGTTTCTCAATTCCTTGCCAGGTATAGCTTGAACCGTTTTATGTCCTCACTTTCTCCTCCCTGTTTTCCTCGCACCCGACCAAAAATTGCGCGAGTCTTGGCCAAAAATTTCCTCTCCCCCACAAGGCCTACACTTACTACCTAGTCTGGGGTCTTCTTAGCACGATTGTCATCACAGAACCATCAGTTTTAAAAAATTTATTATTCCCCTCTAGACATTTTTGGCAAGATTTTTGGTATGATCAATTTGTCAGTGTAAACTTAATTGACAGCCAGTCAAAAATCAAGGAACATTTAAAAGTACCATGAATGATATCTCTCCTACTCCCCTAACCGGGAAAGCTCTACTTCAAAAAGTCAAAGAGTTGGCCCACTTACCCCGTCGCGAAACGGCAAAACGTTGTGGTTACTACTCCCAAAGTAAAGATGGCCAAGTTCGGGTCAATTTAACCGACTTTTACGATGCTGTTTTGGGTGCAAAAGGGGTTCCTCTCGATCCCGAAGGCACTAAAGATGGCCGCGGCCGCGAACCCACTTTCCGGGTTAGTGTCCACAAAAATGGTCAAATCGTCATCGGTTCCACCTATACCGAACAAATGAACTTGCAGCCCGGCGATGAGTTTGAAATCAAACTTGGCTACAAGCACATCCACCTCAAACAAACGGAATCAGAAGAATCGGTAGAAGCTTAAATAGGTTACGAAGTAGGGATAAGGATAAAAAAAATCGGCAGTCAAAAGGGCTAGTTTTGACAAGACCGACCAAAAAGACAATATAGATTCTTATCCCTAATTCTAACCCCTGACCGCCTCTTTCATCAACTCGAGGGGTTTTCCTTAAGCACTTTTTCTTCTTTTTCGCAACCCCCTAGGGATGGATTTTTGTTGGAGCTAGGCTTTACCAGAGCAAAGTTCCACAGTTATTCTATCCCTAGAGGGTTTGTTTTATGGGTGTTAGGGGTAGGGGGTAGGGAAATTTCAACTAATACCCCAAAACCCCAAAACCCCACACCCCACACCCCAGTTCCCTAGCACCTAATTGACAATGGACATGGCTGCCTTAATAAAAATTATTATTTTCCTGTTAGCCTGGTTAATTCTCTGGCTGCCGATTGCCATTGTTTTAGGGAGTCGTTTGGGATGGCAACCGCTGCAAGGTACAAAACCTGACCAGAAATTGCCACTGGTGGCCTCTCTTTACGCATTGGCTCCCTTAGTTATCTGGGGATTATTAAAGATAGAGGGGAGCAGCCTCCATAATTACGGATTAATTTGGTCATTTTCCCTATTTATCTCCCTAACTAAAGGATTAATCCTGGCAGTGGTGGGATTAGGGATAATTTTTTTCCTAGAGGGGATTTTGACATGGGTACATTGGCAGCCCAAAAACCTCGCTCGCGCTTTTTCCTTGAGTTTACCCCTGTTGATAGTGGCCCTCTGGGTGGGTATTACCGAGGAATTAATCTTTCGGGGCATCTTTTTGAGCCAATTAAGCCAAGAATACGGTTTTTGGGTGGCGGGAGCCATTTCTAGCCTAATTTTTGCCCTGCTGCACCTGCTTTGGGAACGTCAGCAAACTCTGCCGCAACTACCCGGTTTATTTCTGATGGGGATGGTTCTGGTCTGGGCCAGGGCGATCGATCATGGTAGTTTAGGATTAGCTTGGGGACTTCATGGCGGTTGGGTATGGGGATTGGCCTTGCTAGACAGTGCCGAATTGATGTCTTACAGCGATTCTGGGTGGGTTTGGGTTAAAGGTATCTATAACCAACCTTTAGCGGGTTTAGCAGGCATTCTCTGCCTCTTGGGGACAGCTTGGGGGTTAAACCTGCTTCAGTAGCCAAAAGCCGGTAAAAGTGCGACCGGAATCATCCGGTTGTATGAGGAGAAAGTGCAAACCTTGGCTTTCCTCTTTGGTTGCTTGATAAGCATTGGCTGCCCGGGCCACTTCTTCATCATCGTAGGTCAGGAAAATCCAACGCTCATTGAGACCCGATTCCAAGACTAAACCGCCCGATCGCCCCGTTTCTGTGGGAATATGAGCGATAAATACCGGGTTAATTTCCCCTAACCAACGAGCGATCGCCAAAGATTTTTTACCACCGGTAATAACCACACCGGGGATCATTAAAGTGGAGGCTAAACCTAGTTTTAAAGGAGAAAAGGCCTCTGGTAGGGAGAGAATCGGTATTCGGCGATCGCCAAAAAAGTTAACTAAATCAACGGCGGGAAAACGAGCAAAACGCCACTCTTGACCTAAAAATTGGTCGGGTACGGGTTGTGGTGGAGGAGAGTCGATATTTATGGGGATTTGCCGCAATTCTAGCTGTTTTTTCAGGGCGTTAACGTGACGGGTTAACTCGATTTTGATCTGTAAATTTTGACCAGCGAGGAGAAATAAATTGGCGCATTGGGGGCGAAAAACTTGGATAATTTCTGGGGAGGAGACTTGACAAGCTTGCTGTAACTGTTGGGTTAACCAGTCGCTATTAGCTTGCGATTGGGGACAGGAATTTTCATAGATAAGATGACCGAGAGGATCGGAAATTAACAATTGCCAGACTGTGCCAAGAGGGGAAGAAGATGAAGATTTATAAAAATCCGCTTGCCAAATAGTCATAATTCAGTAAAAAGTCACCAGTAAAAAGTCAAAAAATGGTCAGGAGTAGAGGTCAACTAAAAATTTTACCAAGACTTTTAATATCTAGGAGCGAGACAAAAAAGGCTATATACTAGGGAAAGCTATAGCAAAAAATGTCGAGACAATGGAAGAAAATTGGCTAGAAATTGGGACAATAGTAGCACCCCAGGGACTGGAGGGAGAATTGCGAGTTTTATCGGTATCAGATTTTCCCGAACGTTTTCAGAAGCGAGGGGTGAGGGGAATACAAGGGATCCAAGGGGGAGAAATCCGAGAAATTACTCTGCTCAGGGGACGTGAGCTACCGGGCAAAAATGTTTATGTTATCAAGTTAGAGGGGGTTGAAAATCGGGAACAAGCCGAAGCTTTGCGCGGATATAAATTATGGGCAAATAAACTAGAAAAACCTCACCTAAAAGCGGATGAATATCATGTTAGCGAGCTAGTGAACTTAGAGGTTTATCATCACCTTACAGGAGAAAAAATCGGGGTTGTGGTAGATATTTTCTGGGCGGGTAATGACATTTTAGCAGTGCAACTAGAAGCAAATCTCGCCTCTGTCAAGAAAAAAAGTCCATCCTCCGACTCAGAGGCCAGGGCCTTGGTCCCCTTCGTCAAAGAAATTGTTCCACTGGTGGATCTGAAAGCGGCACGCATCGAGATTGCGCCACCACCGGGGTTATTAGAGATCAATTTATCCTAGTGGGACTTAAACGATCAACAAGAGTATAATCGTTATAGAATAAGCACTTGACGCTGAGAGAGCAGCGATGAAAGGAAAGAGACAACCCCGGCCGCGATGCCTCCCTGCTTTGACCGATGGTGTGGACGTTTTGACAATTGCTTCAAGAGCGAAGCGCAAAAAAATGGGTTCAGACAGTATTTAGGAGGATTATTAGGGGAAAGTGAAAGGAAAAATCTAACTCAAATGACCAATAATGCCTTCGGAGTGATTTATAACCGATTACACCACTTTATTTTATCTTGGTGTTTTGTGCCTATACATTTATCCTGTGGCATAAGTTAACTGGGGGACTGCAAAGGTGGTGGCGAATCGACCATTCTTTAACCGCTTTCGGAGAAACCCTGAAACCGATTATTCTGCAAATGCACCAATTAGGAATTGAGAAAAATGCCAGACTTTAAGGTTTTAAATTTCCTCCTCGAATAAACCAAGTAATTGTGGCACTGGTAAAAGCAGTGATAGCGACAATAGCTATTTGTTGCCAGTTTTTTAATTCCCCAACTTTCTCGATTAAATCGGGAATTTTTTGGGTTAATACTGCTTGGGATTGAATTGTTCCTTCAATTTTAGCCGTGATAATTTTGACTTCCGTGATTTCTTTGTGTAGGTTAATAAATTGCTTGTTATTTTCTTCTCTCAGGGTTTCTAGTTGTTTGCGATTATCTTCCTTTAGCGTATCAATTTGCTTGCGGGTTTCTTCTCGCAGGGAAATCATCTGCTCGCGGGTTTCTTCTCGCAGGGAAATCATCTGCTCGCGGTTTTCCTGTCGCATTGCCGAGAGTAAGTCTTTCAATTCTTGAATATCATTGCTAGTAACAGTAGTCATAGAATTAACCCCAAGAGAATCTATTTAACCGGCACTCTTTGACTTTATTATATTTCACCTATGCTAAAAAGGTCAAATTCATCAAATTTAATTACTTCAGAGTCAGGATAACGAGTATCAAAACGATAACTGCTCACGGTTCCTTTTTCTGTATCTAAAATGCTAAAAACCGTCACATCATTACTGGCAATATAGGGTAAAGGTTGATTAACCCAATCCACTAGAGGAGCAATATTCGGGATAATTGCTGCTAATCCATTAGGATTACCGATGGCTGCATAATTTCTATCGAGAGGTACAGGACGTTTTTTATCACCTAAATAAGCACCATAACTATTACCTACGTTAGAAGATTCGAGAAAATTAGTGCCGTTAGGACTAAGAAAACGATTCCATAAATGAGAATGACCATAGAAAACCAAATTAACCTTGGCCGATTCTAATAAAGGAATTAGATCGCGAATAATATAATCATTTTCTTGGGGATAATCATAGCGTACTGATGTAACTTTTCCCGTGGCATCCTCTTGAATTGTCGGTAGGGGATCGGTGTAGGGTGGAACGATATTTCCTCCTAGGGTATGGGGAGGATGATGAAACATAACTACTTTATATTTAGCCTCTTGAAATTCTCGACTATTTAACTCTTTTTTTAACCATTGATATTGAGGACTACCCTGAGCAATTGGCTCAAAAATATGCTGACCGTAACCCCATCGATCGGGTCTATCTAAATCTCTTTGATTTTCGTAATATCTTCCCCTTGCACTGGGTTCTAAATTGGGATTTCTCCAGATATTAGTAACATATAAAACCACTAAACGAATATCACCAAAAGTTAGAGAATAATATTTATTTTGAGGCAAAGAAAAAATTTCTTCGTAGGTTTCTGTGTTGAAAGCCTTATTTTTTAACCAGTTTTCATTAATTTCTGCTGTATCCTCTGCTAGTTTTTTAGCAATAAAGTGAGGAATAGCATCTTCAAACTGTTCATTTAAACCTCTGGAAGTAGAAAATCTGCCCATAACTTCATGATTACCAATAGCAGGAAATAAGGGTGCATTTTGAATAATTTCACCTCCTTTATAAATAGTTTGAATGCCATTTTTTGTGAGAGTATAATTAGCACGACCTTGTAAACAGGGAAAGAATGCCCCACCGCGAATATCATCAAACCATTCCGACGCTCGATCGGGTATATTAACTAAATCTCCGGCTAAAAAAACCGCATCTACCTGTCCAATAGTTTCGCTAACTTTTTGCAAATTAGCGGCAGTCATCGGCATTAATTGATGATCGGAAGTGAGCAGAATTTTGAGATTAGTTCCTTTTTTTGGTGTTGGGGTAAGGGTATAAAGATCACTTCTAATCGCTGTATTTTCCTGAAAACTGGTGACTTGATAGGGAATCCTTTCACCAGGCTTTAAATCAGTAATTTCGGCCTGATGTCGCCAGATTTCTCGATCGGTTAAAGATTGATAAGCTTCAAGGGTTCTCGATTTGGCATCTTCTCTAACTCTAGTTAATTTGCTAGTTTGAGCGAGGGCAATTTTCTCTAGTTTTTCCCCGTAGCGCAGCTGATGACGAGTGCCAAAAAATTCCGTAAACCAAACCACTTTTATTGATGTTTCGGTCGGTAATTGTAAAAAAGGTTCGGTTAAAAGTTGCTCCTTGTTCATTGTCGCTAAAAGATAACTAATTATAATTAAAAAAGCTGGATTAATATAACATCCAGCTTTTGAGATGCTCAAGTTAAAGAGGACTAACAAAACTGTTAACCGCTCTTAGGGTAATTTTAGTGACAGACTCCCGTGAAAGAATCACCACCATGCTTAACTTTAATGGTGCGAAGATTGTTTTCTAGGGTAAAACTAACCGGTGTTCCTGCTTGACTTTTTCCACTAAAAGTATTTCTACCTTGATAGGTAGTGACAGCTAATCCTATTGGCTGCATTTCCGGGGGAGTTGCGGCAGCAAAATTATCAATCGTTACGGTGTTATCGTCTTTGTTAACTACCAAAATTTGCCCTTCCACCACATCACTAACCGGGGAAACCATTGTCAGTGTCACCGGTTCTTTTTTGTTGATTGAGTCGTCATCAATTTCAGAAGTATAAACATATAGTTTTACTCCTTGGGCGGTTTTGCCAGTTGCTGTACAGATGATACCATCTCCTAGAGTAGGCATTTGGGCAATTGTCGGCTGAATTAAGACGCTAGGGACACCGATCAGGGTAGCAGTGGCTAAAAGAGCGGTTTTACTCAGATTTTTAAGCATGAATTTCTCGGTTCAAGTGGACTTCTATTCGGTTTTTAGCACATTACCTGTGCCACGAGAAATCAAGATAACACAAAAATTGGTTAGAAATTTTTATAAAGTGTTGAGTGAGATTCTTGGCTTTTACTGCCATTAAATCGACAAAATAGCCAGAAAATCCGGGTTAAATTCCCTGACTAACTGGCAATAACTGGCAGATTCCCTATTTTATCGGCTACTGTAAAACCTTAGATTCTAACTGCTGCTGTTGCCAGAGGTTTTGATAGACTCCGGGGACTGCGATTAACTCCTCGTGGGTTCCTATCTGGACAATTTCTCCGCGATCCATGACAAAAATGCGATCGGCAGTGGCAGCGGCCGATAATTGATGGGAGATAAAAATCACGGTTTTTTGGCTTTCTTGGCTGATATTTTCCAAAATAGCTGTAGCCGTTTGATTATCGACGCTAGATAGGGCATCATCAAGGATTAAAATCGGTGCTTGGATGGCTAAAGCGCGCGCTAAAGAGGCCCGTTGACGTTGACCACCGGAAAGAGTAATCCCACGTTCTCCCACTAAAGTTCCGTATTTTTGCGGGAAATTCTCGATTTCCTCCTGAATTCTCGCTTGTTTGGCCGCCGATTCCACTGCCGAAAAATTCAGCAGCGGATCGCCATAACGGATATTATCTTCAATGGTGGTACTAAATAAAAAACTTTCTTGGGGAACATAAGCGATCGCTTTTCGCAGCTCTTCAAGGGCAATTTGAGTGACATCTTGATTATCAATAAATAACTGTCCCTCAGCAATATTCAAAAGACGGGGAATAGCGTTAGCAAGGGTAGATTTTCCCGATCTGATCGCACCGACGACCGCTACCGTTTCCCCCGGATTAATGGTAAAAGAAAGAGATTTTAAGGCGGGTTCCTTAGCATCAGGATAGAAAAAAGTCAAGGCTTTGGCGGTAATTTTTCCTTGAATATTTTTTAAGTGAATACAATCGGCATTGTCTTTAATTTTAGCCTCGGCTAATAGGATAGTTTCCAGGCGATCTATACTCACTTCTCCCTGTTGGTAGGCAGTAATAGTGAAACCTAATAAAGCAGTGGGAAAAACTAATCTTTCTGCCAAAATTAACAGAGCAATAAAGTCCCCAATGGTGATATTACCCGCTATAATTTGTCTAGTACCGAGAGCAAGCAACGCCAATAAACTGACATAGGCCAAAGCTTCAATCAGGGGAAAAAGAAAATTACGAGTCTGGACTAAATCTAAATTAGCCTGTAGTAATTCGCGATTTCTTTGCTTAAATGCTAGGCGCTCGTTACCTTCTTGGGCATAAATTTTAATCAGAGTAATACCACTCATATCCTCTTGAATTAAATCGCTCAGATGCGAGAGTTTTTCTTGTACTTTTTTCTGTTGCCGCTGCAGACGACCACTAAATAACTGCACCGCAATTAACATCAAAGGATAGACAGAAATAGCGGCGATTGAAAGGGGAATATGAATCGCTAACATTACAGGCAAAGTTAACCCATAGGCAAAAAAAGTATTAGCCAAACTGAGCAAAGCAAAACCCACCAGACGACGGATATTATCCACATCGCTAGTGGCACGGTTGATTAAATCTCCTGAAGTTTGCCGAGAAAAATAGGCAGGTTCAAGGGTTAATAAATGCTGAAAGATTTTTTGTTTAAGCTCGAACTCTACCTGACGACCGATCCCGAATAACAATACTCTGGAAATCATGCGGATAAACCACATAATCGAGGCTAAAGCGACAATTAAAATCAGATAATAAATGATTTTTTGAAAGTCAAAGGATTTACTCAAATCATCGATGCTATCCCGGATTAAAAGCGGTATATAAACACCCAAAAGATTAACAATAAGCAGAGCAACTACCCCCCCAGTTACTATTTGCCAATGGGGACGTAGATAATTTGCTAGTTTTTTAATGCGAGAATAAGCCATATTCAGTTATCAGTAATCGGTGATCAGTTATCAGTTAGAATAGGGAACAGGGAACAGGCAAAAGGGGGAATAGATAATCAGTGGATTATGAGATGCGGCCACATTTCCCACCCAAGAATTTTTATTTTTTCTCCTTGTCCTGATTTGGCCTTCGGTTTAACATTAGAACCAGCCTTGGGCGGTTTACTGGGGGGCTGATCAATTTTAGCTTGATAGCCGTACCGCCAGAAGTGAAGATAATCTGGTCTGAATTGGCATTAATTAACCCTGCTACCTGTTCTCTGGCCATTTCGATGACTGTCGCCGTATCCTGTCCCCAAGTGTGTAAACTGGAGGGGTTGCCCCAATGATGCTGGAGAATAGTGGCAACCCGCTCGATCACTTGGGGATGAGTGGGGGTAGTAGCACTATAGTCAAGTTGACACTCCCATCGCTAAAAGCGAGGGATTCTTGGTTCATCGAGTTTCCTTGATCTGGCAGGACGTATCCAACCAAACCAGAGGGAATCT
>MTBT01000093.1:0-611 GCA_002282935.1 Microcystis sp. LSC13-02
CTTTTGTTGTGGGGTTAAAGCTTGCCATTTTTCCAAAGGTATCCAAGCAGCATCGGGAGAGCGATCGGCCCCATTGGGTAGTTTAAATCCTGTGGAAGAATCAAAAGCGATACCCGTACCATTGTTATCTGACCAATTAAATAATTGTTGGGTGATTCTACCGTTACTATTGCCCGTTTTTCCTCCAGTCGGTGGCATAATAATTAAATCTCCTTTTGGGTTGCGTTCCAAGCGCAAATCTCGGTTATCCTGACAAAGTTGAAAAAACTGTTCATCGCTGAGTTGCCAAGATTCAAATTTAATTTCTACTACTGTCATCGTGTTTAGATTCTCTTTTATGGGATTATATAATTACCAAATACTATCAAGTTCTAAGACAAATTGAGATAAAATATTTTCCCCCGATAAACTCTCTGGATTGGTTAAAATTTCTACTGCCTGTCCTTGACGATAAATTTCCACTTCTCTAGTTTTTCTATTGATTAACCAACCCAAACGAGTCCCATTATCTAAATATTCCTGCATTTTTTTCCTAGCAGTTTCTATGTTGTCACTAGCAGACATTAATTCAATGACAAAATCGGGAGATAGAGGTAAAAATCTTTCCTTTT
>MTBT01000093.1:654-14348 GCA_002282935.1 Microcystis sp. LSC13-02
GCATAATAATTAAATCTCCTTTTGGGTTGCGTTCCAAGCGCAAATCTCGGTTATCCTGACAAAGTTGAAAGAACTGTTCATCGCTGAGTTGAAACGAGTTAAATTTAACTTCTACTGTCATTATTATCCCCAACCTACTCTCGTCTAAAATTCATGTTAACGCGCTAGGGCAAGAGATGTTCTTGGATGAAATTAGTGTAAACATCTCCGGCTAAAAAGGCGGGAGTTTCCAGTATTTTACGATGGAAATCAATAGTCGTCGGTACTCCCGTGATCGCACATTCCCGCAGGGCGCGTTTCATGCGTTTAATCGCAGTTTCGCGATTTTCTCCCCAGACAATTAATTTACCGATTAGGGAATCGTAATAGGGGGGGATTTCGTAATCGGTGTAAACGTGGGAATCCATGCGGACACCGGGACCGCCGGGGGGCAGATAACCGCTAATTTTGCCGGGGTGAGGGCGAAAATTGTGATCGGGATCCTCGGCATTAATGCGACACTCGATCGAATGCCCTCTAAATATCACCTGATCTTGCTTAATTTGCAGTTTTTCGCCCTGTGCCACCAGAATTTGTTCTCGGATCAGGTCTATCCCCGTGATCATCTCCGTGACGGGGTGTTCCACCTGAATACGGGTGTTCATTTCCATGAAGTAAAAATTGCCGTGTTTATCGACTAAAAATTCCACAGTTCCCACCCCGACGTAATTAATCGATTTAGCGGCTTTAACGGCGGCATTACCCATTTTTGAGCGTAAATGGGGCGTTAAGAAGGGGCTGGGTGCTTCTTCTAGCAGTTTTTGGTGTCGTCGCTGAATCGAACAGTCTCTTTCTCCTAAATGGATCACGTTACCGTGACTATCGGCCAAAATCTGAAACTCGATATGTCGGGGACATTCGATAAATTTTTCTAGATATACTCCTGAATTGCCAAAAGACGCTGCTGCTTCCCCTTGGGCGGCTTTTAACATATCACCTAGTTCATCTGAACTATTGACAAGACGCATCCCACGCCCTCCACCGCCGGCGGTGGCTTTAATCAGGACAGGATAACCGATGTCATCAGCGATACGTTTTGCTTCCGCTTCTGAGGTAATTAAACCACCACTGCCAGGGATAGTGGGAATTCCCGCTTTTTGCATGGTTTTTTTAGCGGTAGATTTATCCCCCATAGCCAGAATAGCGCTGGGAGACGGACCGATAAAAGTTAACTGATGATCGGCACAAATTTCGGCAAAGCGGGCGTTTTCTGCCAAAAAACCGTAACCGGGATGGATCGCCGTGGCGTTGCGTGTTAGGGCAGCCGAGATGATATTAGGGATATTTAAGTAACTTTTGCTGCTTGGGGGCGGACCAATACAAACACTCTCATCGGCCAGTTGAACGTGAAGGGCATGGCGATCGATGGTAGAGTGGACGGCAACGGTTCTAATGCCCAATTCTTCGCAACTATGAAGGATTCTTAAGGCGATTTCCCCGCGATTGGCGATTAATATCTTGGCAAACTGCATTGGACGACCACGAGATCAGGCTGGTGTGATAGGCGACTATTTAGTAGAATATCTGGTTTTGTTCCCTTGGGGAAATCGGGAAGTGGGGAAGTGGGGAAGTGGGGAAGTGGGGAAGTGGGGAAGTTGTCTCATCACCCTATCACCCTATCACCCTATCTCCTGCCTCCTGCCCCCTAACGACTAACGGCTAAAATAACCGACTTCGTCTCCCTCCCCGGTCAAGATTGAAAGCGATAAGCTAGAGTGTGAGGAGTGAAAACTTTTTAATCTCGTTTCGCCCCTAGAGGATAATAGCTCGATGTTGCGAATTATCACAGAGCCATGGTCAGCCAGAACGGAACTGAGACGAATTCGGGAACGGTTCGACGATCCGGAAATTCGGGAAAAAGAATCGCTTGTCCGAGAGATTGTCGAGCAGGTGCGACTTTCTGGCGATCGCTCGTTGGTGGATTACACGGAAAAATTCTACCAACAGTCCCTTAATCTACAACAACTGAAGGTGAGTGGCTCGGAACTCGATGCTGCTTATCAACAGGTGTCGCAGGATTTATTAAATGCGATCGCCGTTGCCTGTCAAAAAATGGAGGCTTTTCATCGTCAGCGTCTTCCCAAAGCTTGGGTACAGTTTCCTGAGGATGGTACGGTTCGGGGGAAACGTTATCAACCGGTTAACAGCGTGGGAATTGTCGTTCCCGATGGGAAACGGGCCTATCTCAGTTTATTGCTCCAACAGGCGATTCCTGCCAAAATAGCGGGGGTTAAACGGATTGTGATGGTATCTCCTGCTGATGAAGATTTACGCATCCATCCGGCGATTTTAGTGGCAGCCCAATCGGTGGGTATTAGTGAGATTTATCGGGTGGCTGGACCACAGGCGATCGCCGCTTTAGCCTACGGTACAAAAACGATCGCTCCCGTGGAGATGATTGCCGGAATAGGTGATTTTTATACTAATTTGGCTAAAAAACTGGTTTCTGACCATGTAAAAATCGATTATCTCTCTATTACTTCTGATTTGGTTATTATTGCCGATAGTCAAGCCAATCCCAGGCAGTTGGCCCTAGATTTATTAGCGCAAGCGGAACAGTATTCCCTAGCGGCAGCGATTTTATTGACGACGGATAGGGCTTTGGCCCTAATAGTACAGGAAGAAGTGCAAAAACAGTTACAGGTACATCCCCAGAGATTGTTAACGGAAAAAGCGATCGCTCATTATGGTTTAATCGTGGTGGTGGAATCATTGGAGAAAGCGATCGAATTATCGAATCTTTTTGCTCCCACCCATTTATCCTTAATGATCGATGAGCCTTGGGAAAAGCTATCTTCTGTGAGACAATCGGGAACTATTCTCCTCGGTTCCACTACTCCAAAAGCGGTGGCTGATTATTTGGGTTGTCCCGTGGGAGTGGAAACTTTTCTCGATTCCGCCACTTTAATCGAATATCCTGCCGATTCTTTCGCCTCCATAGCCCACAATCTGCAAATATTAGCGCAAGCGGAGGGATTTACGACAACGGACGCGGGTATAGAATCCCGAGGTCAGGACAAGACCTAGAAAAACTATAATCTTCTCAAAGCAACTATTGGGTCTAATTTAGCGGCACGATGAGCGGGAACAACACCGAAAATTAGACCGATGGCACTAGACACTCCTAAAGCGAGAATTATCGCAGGGATTGAGACACTGGTGGTTAAAGCGGCAAAAATTCCCGCTAGATACATTCCTTGAATGCCGACAAAAATCCCGATAATTCCGCCAGTGGTGGCTAAAATCACCGATTCAATGAGAAATTGACCTTTTATATCCCCTTCTTTGGCTCCTAAAGCCTTTCTTAACCCGATTTCTTGGGTTCTTTCCGTGACTGACACGAGCATAATATTCATTACGCCGATTCCCCCGACAAAAAGGGAAATACTGGCGATCGAGGCTAACATTCTAGTTAAACTATCGTTAGTCTCTTTGGTCATTTCTAAGACTGCGGTTTGAGGGAAAACCTGCACATAATTCTCGTCGCTGACCTGATGACGCATTTGCAGCAGGTTGCTAATCTGAAACTGGGCGGCTTTAATTTGGGCAGAGCTTTTCGCCAAGACAGAAATATGAGTCAGGGGAATGCCATAGATAGCTCTGCGTCCTTGAACCTGATTAGACATAGTAGTTAGGGGAATTAACGCTCGATCATCCTGATTAGCCTCAAATAAGGAGCCTTTCGCCTGTAAAACTCCAATAACTTGAAAACTAAGATTGCCGATGCGAAGATTTTCGCCGACGGGATTGCGATTACCAAAGAGATTTTTGGCTAATTCCGATCCCAAGACAATCACGCGATTATCCCGTTTCAGGTCAGATTCCATAATAAATCTACCTTTAGATAGTTGACGGTTACGCACGTTTAGGTACTCGGCTCCCACCCCAATCAGGGGACTATTACTGGTTCTATTACCGAAGGATAAAATTCTTTTACCGCTCAATTCGGGAGAAATGGCGGCAATGGCGGGAACTTGAGCTGCGAGCGCTTGAGCATCTTCGTAGGTGAGAGGCCGGGGATTAGGAATTGTCCGCCGGACATTGCGCGAGGAGGTGGAAACAAATAAAACATTCGGACCGAGGGCTTCAAACTGCTCGAGGGCGACTTTTTGCGCTCCTTCACCCACTCCCACTAGGGCAATGACGGAGGCGTTACCGATAGCAATTCCTAGCATGGTCAGACCACTACGCAGTTTATTGCCCATCAAAGCGGAAAAAGCCATTTTCAGGTTTTCGAGCATTTCCATGGTTAGTTATATTCAGTGATCAGTAAACGGTAATCAGTAAACAGTAAACAGTAAACAGTAATCAGTAATCAGTAAACAGGGATAAAGATGAAGATATAGCGTTTCCTGTTGACAAGAGGTACATTCTCAATCCTGAAAAGCTTAATCAGCAAAGGTTAAAGTGTGCCACACAGATATGAGAACCGCTATAAATAACTAAATAGCTAATTAACTTACATCTGGTAAATAAATAACTAATTAACTTAAAACTTACATCTGATAACTGATAACTGATAACTGATAACTGATAACTGATAACTGATAACTGATAACTGATTAGCGGGTAGAGATTTGGATCGTTTCCGGTTTGCTTAAATCGCCAGTAATAGTTAAACTGCGCCGATTAGCGTTGAGATGACGGACGATTTTATAGATAGCCTCAACTTGGTCACTAGAGCCGATTTTAGCCGCCAGAGTGGTTAGGTCGAGAGCAGTTCCCGTTTCCCGAACAACTTGCACGATTTTTCTCTGTAAATCCAGAATGGAAGCGGCGGCTTTTTTCCCTGCTTCTACCCCGGGTTGATGGTAGGCGTTAATGTTAACTAAACTAGCATAGAAACTAACGGCCCGTTCGTAGAGGGCGATTAAGGCCCCCACCTGACGGGGAGTAACCTCTGGGATAGTGATAGTGATAGAGTGACGACTATTTTCGTATAAAGCTTGTCGAGTACCTTGCAGTAATCCTGAGAGGAAATCGCCAGTAGTGGAGCCGGTTTCCACTTCCATGGAATCTCCTTGTCGGTCTTTTAACACTTCAATAAAAGTGGCGAAGAAATTGGGAACACCTTCGCGTAATTGTTGAACGTAGGCGTGTTGGTCGGTAGAACCTTTGTTACCATAGACGGCGATACCTTGGTACACCTTGTTGCCATCGAGGTCTTTTTCTTTACCGAGGGACTCCATCACCAATTGTTGCAGATAGCGGCTAAAGAGATAGAGACTGTCTTTGTAGGGCAGAATCACCATATCTTTCTCTCCCTTGCCATTGCCCTCATGGTACCAAGCTAGAGCCAGTAGGGCGCTAGGATTTTTTTTCAGGTTATGGACGCGGGTGGCGATGTCCATTTCTTTGGCCCCAGCTAACATTTCATCAATGTCGATACCCTGCAAAGCGGCTGGGAGAAGACCGACAGCGGATAGTTCTGATGTACGACCACCGACCCAATCCTGCATAGGGAAACGAGTTAGCCAATCTTGGGCGTATTTGTCCAGTTGGCTACCCGGCATAGTGACGGCGACCGCGTGTTGCGGAAAGTCTAAATCTTGTTTTTCGTAAGCGTTGCGGACTTCTAACATTCCGTTTCTCGCTTCGGGAGTGCCGCCGGATTTACTGGTGACGATAACGAGGGTGGTAGCTAAGGGTAAATGGGCTAGGGTGCGATCGATGCCTTTCGGGTCGGTATTATCAATAAAAGCAATCTCTAAGGGGGGAAAATCGGGTGCTAGAGCCGAACCGACGAATTTGGGACCCAAAGCAGACCCCCCGATGCCTACACAGAGAATATGGCTAAATTTTTCTTGATCAGGCGGTTTAATTGCTCCGGAGTGAATTTTCTTGACAAATTCTTTAATCTGTGCTATGGGTTCGGTGATTTCAGCCCGCAATTCCTGGTTAGGAGCGAGTTCAGGAGCGCGCAGCCAGTAGTGGCCGACCATACGCTGTTCGTCGGGATTGGCGATCGCACCCTGTTCTAAAGCTGTCATATCTTGGAAAGCGCGCTCAAATTTTGCTTCTAGACCTTTGAGAAAAGCCTCATCGAAGGGAATCCGACTGACATCGAGATAAAGTTCTAGGTTGGGGTGATAGTATAACCAATCTTGGTAACGTTGCCAGAGTTGTAGATTATCCATAAAAAAAGCGAAATTTTTGTTTAATTACCTGTTTAGGAGAGATAGGATTCTATCCTCCCCAATCATCGTACAGGTACTTTTAGGCTAGACGATTAGGGTTAAGCTTATATTAGGAGTTGGCAAAATGTTAACAGTGACGGAACTATCTCCTAATTGTTCGGTTTGCTGGTGTTGGCTGTTGATTTTTCAACCGATTCTATGACTATTTACTCATCCCCTCTCAAAATCGGTAATTTAGCATTGCATAGCCGCGTATTGCAATCACCTTTATCCGGTGTCACCGATTTAGTTTTTCGGCGCTTGGTGAGACGCTTTGCTCCCGATTCCATGCTCTATACGGAGATGGTCAACGCGACAGAAATCTCCCAGCTGCAAGAGTTACCGCAATTGATGGTTATCGGGGACAAGGAACAACCAATTAGTATGCAATTATTTGATTGCCGTCCCGATTTTATGGCTGTGGCGGCAGAAAAAGCGGTTAAGGAAGGAGCGATGACCATCGATATTAATATGGGTTGTCCTGTTAATAAAATTACTAAAAAAGGCGGCGGTTCTTCGCTTTTACGACAGCCAGAAATTGCCGAGCAAATTGTTAGGGAAGTGGTGGGAGCGGTATCGGTGCCGGTAACGGTGAAAACTCGCTTGGGATGGAACGCTCAAGAGATTAATATTATCGATTTTGCCCGTCGTTTGGAAGATGCGGGAGCGCAAATGTTGACCCTGCACGCACGCACTAGGGAACAGGGTTATCACGGGCCAGCCGATTGGCAATGGATTAAACGGGTGAAGGAGGTTTTATCGATTCCTGTCATCGCTAATGGCGATATTGTTTCTGTGGAAGCGGCGATTAATTGTTTGGAATTTACCGGGGCCGATGGGGTGATGTGTTCGCGGGGAACCCTCGGTTATCCCTATTTGGTGGGGGAAATCGATTATTACCTCAAAACAGGCAAAAATTTGCCGAAACCCACCTCTATTGACCTGTTAAGCCTAGCTAAAGAGCATTTACAAGGGCTATGGCTATACAAGGGACAACGCGGTATCTGGCAAGCGCGGAAACATTTGGCTTGGTATTGTCAGGATTTTACTGGTGCGGCGATTTGGCGCGATCGGTTTTCGCAGATCGAATCCCTGGGGGAGGGCTATGATTTAATTGATCGAGCTATTGCCCAATTACACCTTGAAAACGAGAATATTTACAGATAACAGTGCTGTAAGCTGTAGATTCTTACGAACCTTTTGCTGGTTCCTCAGCATCATCGACAAGGTACATTTACTTGCGAACTCAAACCCGACAATTCCGCATCAGAGCGGTGAAGCCTGCTTGGGCAAAATGTTTGTCATAAGCGAGTGCTTCTGTGATTCCATTTTCTTCCATTATTTTGAAAGATACGCAATCTGTATGACTCCATGCTTTGTCTTTACGCTGTTGATATAGTCTTAATCCTTGTTCAAATTGCTCACTGGTTTGGGGAACAATACGAACATTGGGGTTAGAACGCAAATTTTGAGTTAGCTCTATGGCTAAGTCACGGAAATACTCACCACGTTTAGAAAAGTCGTTTAAGACTTCGATAAGGACGGCTTCACTGGTGACAATATAGACGGGATGCAATGTTTTTGATAGCTGAACAGCTTTTTTATGCAAATTATCACTGGGGTTAAGTAGGGCAACCCAATAACCTGTATCGGCGAAAACGACTCTCACTAACTATCCTGTTGCTGTTAATAATGGTCAAAGTTTTGGGCTAAGTCTTTTGGTAGTTTTGCCCATTCTTCATTGGGAATTTTGGCAGAAAGTCGGGCGGCTAATTCCCAGATTGGTTCTGCATTATAGTCAAATTTAATATTTGCTAAAGAGAAACTCTCGATAGGTGTTTGATTATTCATAGGTGTATTTGATTTAGAAGAAATCAGTTTTTCTAATTTAGAAATCGCTTCTTGTTCACTGCACCAAGCCTGATCGCGTAGTTGGTTAGCTTTGAGAACTAGATCGCCAATTTCATTTCTAATAGCTGGTTCAGGTAATGGAATATGGACAGAAGAAAACATTTCTTTATCAACTTCAAGAATTACCGAACCATAGGAACATCGAGTCATGAGACAGTAGCCATAATCTGAGGCTAACCAAGCATAAAGATAACCTGCATTAATATCATCAGATGCTAGGATCCGAGTTGCATCTTCACTAGCTGTCCATGCTGCCATGTATTTAGGAATAATCTGTACTTTCCCAATCGTGCCAGAACGAGTAACAGCGATCATGTTTTCTTCTAGTTGAATTTCCGGTAAATCTTTGGTATGTGCGCCCTTGGCAAGTCGTTTAACATCGATTGGATCGATTTTAAAAAGTTGCTTACTACTAAGCATAGGAATTCCACCCTTTTCAACATAGGTGCGTTCTCTAAACTTTGTAATTGCTCTAACTTCTTTAGTGACTCGCCGATCGCCAATTTTAGTAATCTCAACAGGTAACTTGGCTAGTTGTTTTTCAGCAGCGATCGCTTCGGGATTATGAAAACTGCCTTCTAAGCGTCCCATTAATTGTGAGGCTTTGATCGTAGTTGTAAAAGATGCACTACCACGCGGAGCAATATCTTTGAGATAGGGTAGGTTTAACCGTTCATGGAGAAGGCGATCGGCTTCATCTAACAAATGATTTGCCTCATCACGCAATTCTCCCGCTTTACACATCAAACGACCAATTTCAATCCGACGAATCGGCGGCAAATCGGGAATTAGAACTCTTTCAAGATGTTTAGGCTCAATATGAACAATAACTGATCCATAAGTTGATTGTGTTAATTGAGGACGACCATATCGACTACGAAGAAAAGCCGTAATAAAACCTGCTAAATCAGGATCAGTTGCACGAAGTCGAATAGCGTGCTGCGAAAGTGCTTTCCCTGCTAGTGTTTCGCAAGCCAAACTAATATTACCAACAGTTCCCGAACAAGAAATTAAAATATCCCATTTTTGAATTAAAAGTTTAGATAGATTTAGTGTATATTTACGGCTCAAATAATTTTCTATTCTTGGACGCAAACTAATAATATCTGAGCTTGAAAGAAATGGAATACCGTATTCAGTATCTACATAAACTCGCTTAAAGCGAAAAGCATTATGAGCTTCCTGACAAAGACCTTCCTTGCCATAAAGCGGGATGAGAGGTAAACCACTATTTGTCAAAGCTGTAACTGCATTATGAGCCTCAATGCTAAAAGCAGAAGCCTCTAGACGCACACCAGCAGCAAATACTTCACTGAGCTTGATCGTCGTTGATAGCTTCTCCGACTCTTCATCAGGTATCTCTGGCGTGTAATCAGATTTAAAAGCGTAAGTTACCATCCTAGTACCACCTTTTTCTTCCACTCAATAAACTCATTAGCTACCAAATCCGTATCATCATCCTCAACCTTTTGACGAGGTAGCGGTCTAGCCACACCTTCACCCGTGGCCGTTCGCTCGATCAAAGGGATTGACTCTGGATTAGTTGGAACCAGTATCTCTTCCCCTTCCTCATTGCGTCTGTAGGTGATGTTACCCCGCTTATCATGCCCGATCGCCTTCACCTGTGCCATAAAGATTTCATAATCAGACATTGTTCCTTGATCGATTTCCTTTTCAGTCTTTTTCTGAAGAATCAAAACCGAAGTTTGCGTCCCATTGCGAGGCTGAAAAGTATCAGGATGTAGGTCAATCGAAGCAACAATTCGGCAATGCTTAATTAACCAATACCGTACATAAAGCAACCCAGGAGCGCCCAAAATTGCATCAGGCAAAACGATTCCCATACGTCCCTCTGGTTTCAAAAACTGCCAGCATCGTTCAATAAATAGGATTTCGGGAGATGCAGAACCTTGAAGTTGTTCTGTTGGTTCCCATCCAGACTCAGTTTCTTTCCAAACGTGGGCAAGCTGATATTGTTTTAAGGTTTCTTCGTCCTTAATTGGTAACTTTGAACCAAAAGGCGGATTTGTTGCAATTAAATCAAAATGACCCAGATCTTTTTCACTGCGTAGAGTTTTGGGGTCGATATCTAAAGCCTTTGCAAATTGCTTGCGAAAACTATCTTCCCATTGATGAGGATGCAACAAAGAATCTTGTCTAAGAATATTTCCAGAGCCGTCATTGTTCATCACCATATTCATCTTGGTAGCCTTTACAAGATCTGGATTAATATCAATCCCAAAGAAATTAGCTTTAGCTGTTTCTTGAATTTTAGAATTCAGTGCATTTTGCATCCAAGGCTCTGACTGTTCAGTTACTCCTGCTTGTAGTTTTAACTTTTTAATGACTTCATTCATCGCAATTACCAGAAAGCCACCCGTCCCACAGGATTGATCGAGAATCTTATCAGTGACTTTTGGCTCAAGCATCCGAATGGTCATTTTTTGGACATTGCGAGGTGTGAAAAACTCACCGCGATCGCCCCTTAAATTTGCGCCAACCAGTTCTTCATAGGCTTTTCCTTTAACATCAATATTTGTACTCAAAAAGCTATAGCGTTGAAGCTCACCGATGATATAAGCTAAAGAACGCGGTTGAAGTTTAATCTCATCATTTGCGTCAAAAATAGCAGGATATTGTTTCTTAACTGCGCTAAAAATTTTGCTAATGCGATTAAAAACAGTTAACCGCCCATCATTACTCTTTTTCTCTTTTGCTGTTGCATAAAATTCCAATGGATTAGGAAAATTGCGTTCATCATGAATCTTGCAAAAAATAACCTTTAAAAGCTCAAAAAAGGCAGGTTGTTTTTGTAGCCCATCAGTCACATAAATATGATCGTGGCAAATCTTAAAAGAAAACAGTAAATTATCACCAACTGCATTTTTTAAAGCATCACGAGTTGGGCGATCAACTTCCTCAACATTACCATTCTTAGAAGGAATATCATTAGGCTCTTCATACTCAATGCCTTCCTTTGTCCTAATGCGGCGCAAGACGGTCTTTTTCCTACCATTTGTCCACATCCCCCATTCAGAGTTATCACAAGCCGCCATATAAGATCGAAGTTGTTCAATCCCGTCTTTACTGGCTGAGGGTGTTACTGAGTCTTTTTTGCACTCAATAACGATCCAAATATTTTCCTGATTGTGTTGATCGCCCTCACGGAAAATAGCCAGATCCACTCGAACAGTCTTACTACCCTGCTTAATTGGATACTCAACCTCGATCTGTTCTGGCAAATAGCCCAATTCCAGCACTAAACGACGCTCGATGTTTTGACGAACATACTCTTCGGGCGTATCGTTACGGATTTTCTGATCTATGAAATCACAGACCTTACCATCTGGAAGTGTTGCTAAGAGCTTAGACATTGCCCTCCCCCCACAAAGAAAATTTACCTTCCTTAATGTTTTACCGGTAAATGATCTGCTATGACCAACTGCTTATTTTAAATTTACAGGCTGGAAGAACTGATAGCGGGTCAACCGTTGGCCGTCAACCCAGACCAAGTTGATCGGCGATCGCACTGACCCGCTATCATCAACCTTGAATAATATTATTAGTCTAACTCTCGGTCCAGTGCAGTGATTGGTTAGATCGCTCCTAATTCTTACCTAGAATCTTGTCATACTCGGAGTGCGACCCAACCCAGAACCAAACTATCTTTTCTTCGTCTGACTTTTTAATCCCTAATGCTCGCCATCCAATGCCGACTCTGACTGACCAGATTTTTTCTCTTGGTTTCACCTCTTTGAACTCTAGGCTGGGGTGAAATGGATTTTCTTTCCAAATCTCGTAATTTTTCTTGGCTGTTTCTTGTACCCTTTGCGGCAAACTTAGAAAAAGTTGACGAAACCTCTTGGTTCTTGCTGACTTCATTCTTCCCCAAAGCCTTTATCTTCTGTTCTCCCCTCTTGTTCTTCTATAAGGGCTTCCTGTGCCATTGTTATTAAAGCTCCCAATTCCAGATCCTCGTTGGAAAGGCTTTTCTGCCATTTTAATTCACTTTCAATGTCTTCCAGCAATTGTTGAGCAAGTTCATCTTGAAGAAACTCTGGCAGTTTCTGGATTTCTGTGAATGCTTTTTGCAACAGAGTAGTCATGTTTTGTTCATGTTTTATGGGTATTGAACTATTTTACTACTTTTTCTACTCTTGCAATTCAACTATTAATTATACAGAAACTTTCCGAATAAAGTTCACAGACTTTCGCGACCTTTCAGAAGCCCGATTCCGTGTGTCCCACGGTACGGTTCTGACTAAACGCTTCTTGTACTTGTTGCGCGCGACTCCGCCCACTTGGTTTTCGAGACGGTCTTTTTAATTCTAACGTAAAGCCAACCTAGAACGGCGGGGTTTCCCACCCAAAATTTTCGATGAAACGGGATAAGGTACTGGCGATTATAGCCGCACACAGGGAACAGTTGCAGGGACTAGGAGTAATCACTTGCTTGAATCAATGACCATGGTGTGTTCCCCAAAATCGATCGCTGGAGCAGTAGGACTTGCATTAGGGAGCGCACCCTACAAGATTGCGTTCGGCATCGCACTGACGGGAGCAAGCAATTAATTTCTAATTTTAAGCACTTGCATAGGAGTCAAACGTCTTTGCTCTGTCCTGTCAAAATCTTGATCAAAACTCACAATAGTAGCTTTTTCAAGCTCGGCAGCAACATATTGGTAAGCATCATCAAAATCCAAGCGAAAGAGATCTATTATTTCTACGACTCTCTTCATTTGGTTAGCAGGGACACTGACCAGTACAACACCAGCATCAATCAAAATGTCATCCACAAATTTGATAAAAACGTCTCTTTGATTCAGCCGATTACAGATCACCCCGATAGAATGTAAAGTAAAATCAGTCATACACATATCAGAGGGCGAGAGCGTATCAAGTAGCTCCGCAACAACTCCTTATCCTAATAAGCGTTCTAGCCAAATATTCGTATCCAGAAGAAACACTAGCTATTTCTCCATTCAACTGCAAGATGCTGTAACTCAATTGATGTGTAATCGGTTTTAAGCATTCCTGCCCAGTCTTGACGGAGTTTACGTCTTATGGGTTGGTTAGATTTACTTAAAAGTGACTCTACAAACGTTTGTACTTCAACCTTTAACTGGGGGGATAATTGTCTCACCAGTTCTTCTAGTGATTTTGCTGATGTACTCATGTGTTTTACCAATTCAACTTTTTGTAGTAGTTGATAACTAATCTACCACCAGTCTAGCATAGGATTTGATAAGAAATAGCACTAATCTTGAAAACCCCTATAACCCAGTATAGCGCCCTAAAGCAAGCCCTCCAACCCCATCTAGGGGTGCTACCCAGTGCCTTCGACATCGCACAGGGTGCGTTCCCCAAAAATCTATTAGTGGAGCAGTAGGAGCCACATTAGGGAACGCACCCTACCAGCTGAATTCACCCGCCATTTTGGTCTATTTTCCAGCATCAGTCGCATTAGTCGGGTGCAAGATTTGTTAGACCTCAAATTCGATTACAGTAGCAATGGAGGCTACAATTTCCAGCATTGTAATTTCAGAAACGCTTCCTAATTTACGAATA
>MTBT01000094.1 GCA_002282935.1 Microcystis sp. LSC13-02
TTGACAAAAATCGCTAAATGCCTTTCTATATAAGGGTTCCATCCCTTATAACCCCCGTCCATTGCATAACACAAACCGAAGAGCCATATTTCAACCCTTTTTTAAGAATATTTATTGCTGCATTATGATCCCTATCTAAGACTGTTTGACAATTGGTCCATTGATGAGTTCTAGTGCTTAAGGTTTTTTGAACTCTCGTCCCACAAACTGAACAATCTTGAGAAGTGAAATGCGGGGGAACAGCAACACAAACAATCCCATAAATCTTGGCAAAAAATTCAAACCATTCAGTGAATTGATACCAAGAAGCATCAGAAATCGACTTAGACAGCTTACGATTTTTGACTAAGTTTCTTACCTTTAAAGCTTCATAGACTACCAGATCATTAGACTGGACTAACGCTAAAGCGTCTTTAATTGCTTTGTCTTTACGTTGTCTTGACACTTTAAGATGAAGTTTAGCTACTTTTATCCGTTGCTTGTAATAGTTGTTAGACTGTTTCTTCCCTTTACCGAAATTTTGGGTTCGATCAGCTCGAATCTTTCGTTGATCGAGAAAGCGGCGCACAGAGAAGGTATAGACAACTTAGCAACGATTTAGGGACTTTCGGGCGAATTATCTGTCAGTCTTTGACTGTCTAAGATGCTTTTAATAGGGTCAAAAATATTATCACTGCTAACAATTCAGGGGAAATATTCTGGAGCAAAGAACAGCAAGACTTAATCCAGGAATAAAGTGATAATGCGTAGCTATGCGCTACAATAAATCAAAGGAATTGAGGTATTGATTATCGCAAAGTATGTTCAACCCTCCACGTCCAAACCCTTGTCAAGTGGGAGCAGATATAGCGTTTCTCATAAAGATGAAGTGTAACCTAATGTAGTCGTGCAAAATAAAATGAGATGACTATTCAGGAGAAGACAGGTCGCGGAAAATCTGGCTGGCAATGGCTGCACTCCGGCGAATTTGTTCAATTTCGGAAAGACTTTGCCAATTTTCGGTTTCTATATTGGTTTCGCTCTGGCCATTACGCATAGTATAGGCGTAGGGACGAGCAAAAACCTGTAAATCTTCTGGAGACCATTGGGGAAAGAGATCGCTAAGACAAACAACAAGGCGATCAAGCTTGTCTAATTGACTATCAACTAGATTTTCAGCGCTTTCTACTAGACGATTTAAATGTTCGGCCGGCAATAAAGAGGCAAATTTATCAAAGATATTAGACCGGGGTGAAACGGAAACTGTCGGGAATTTTTGGTGTAAACTATTAAAGAATCTATCAGCTTCTGCCTCGATCGCCGTCGCTTCTAGGCCTTCACACAGAGAAAAGGGCGTTTCTGTCAGGTCTAAGGGATCATGACTCTCAACAGCGGTTACACCCCAGGGATAGGTGACTTCTTCTTCAATCAGGATTGCTAGAAGTTCCGCGGTAATCTGTTCGGATAGGGATAAATGGCTCATAAATAACAATCCATGTTTTAGCCTTTGTGGTGTTCAATAAGTAACTACATCTCGGTTTTGACAATTTCCGAAGCTACAAACAGACTCTTGGTGCAAGTCAGGCAAGGAGGCACTCTTGCCAATAATTAGGGTTGGCTGAATAAATCTAAAAACCTTGTTGGGTAAGACTTTTAGACTTTTTGTCAATCAAAAAGTACCAGGCATGGGAGTGATCAGGGGGAAAATCCCCCATCCCCCATCCCCCATCCCCCAACCCCCAACCCCCACCGAAAAACTTTTTCAGCAGACCCTAATTATAGCGGTTCTCGTATCTGTGAGGTACAGTTTAACCTTTGCTGATTAAGCTTTTCAGGATTGAGAATGTACCTTTTGTTAACAGGAAACGCTATAACTTTGAAAGCACTTTTTAAGGTTGGATGCGTCTGATGACGCATCCTATATTTTCAAAGTTTCTTACATTTTGCTGAGAATACGCTGGACTATATCCATTCCTGTGAAGGCTTGCCAGCCAAAAAGACCTAAAATGACGGCATTAAGGGTAATATGAGTGATTCTGGCCAATTCATTGCCTTTTTGCATTAAAGGTACTAAAGCGGCGCTGATCGAGATTAAACCCACCATCCCTAAACCCGCCAGCAGATGGGGACTGACAAATAATTTACCGTTATTAATATAAGTCACCGCCATACCCCCGATCGTCCCCAACACCATTAAAGCGAGGATTAGGGAGCCAATTTGATAGTGTTTAGTGCGAAAATCCTTGGGCAATAATTCTTTTTTTAGGTCTTTATCTGCTGTCCGCGTCCGTCGCCATTGTAGCCCCGAATAGAGGGCATAGATAGTTAATCCTAATAAAACCCACATTAGAATGGGATGGCCAAATTGTGACCAAGTTTTTACGGCACTGGGAATCTCGAAGTTCATAGTTGTCTGTTCTCATCAAAGATCGCTTCTTAATAAAAATTAACATGAATCGCTCACTCTTCCTTATTTTTCGGGTCATTAGACCTGTCAGACTAGATCAGCAAGATAGCTCACCATCACCACTACTCGCCGCTCCCCGCTCTCCTATAGCTTTTCAACAGGATTTAGTAAGAATAATGCCTGAAGCCGCAAAACTAAGGGTTTCAACCTAGACGCGGTTTAGTGATAATTCTTTGACAATAGAGTTGAATTCCTTGCAGCTTGGCTAGGGAGAATTTCGGTTTAATGGGAAGGATCAGTAAAGACATAAAACTCATCCGCAGCAAGCGATAAACAAGGATAGTTAAAGTCGTATGTTTTTCGAGACTGAGAAGATAACTATAGATATTATGAGTTAGTCTTAGATAACCATAGCGACGGGTGATAGAAGATGGTTCATGAATGATTTTAATCTGATTGGTAACAACAACTAAATAGCCTTGATTTGCGTATCTTCGGGAAAAATCAAAGTCTTCGTAGTAGAGAAAGTAATCGGTATCGAAATGGGGACAAGTGGAAAAATTCGAGAAATTAATTAATAAACTGCATCCCGTCACCCAGTCGGGAATTAGATAGGGTTTATCTCGATAGTCTAAGGATTCCTCTACTACGTTAATTGTGCCGATTTTTGCATTAAATTTTCCCCAACCAAACCAGATTTTACCATCCGGTTCGTAAATTTCTGTACCGGCGATGGCAACTTCCGGATATTGCTGAAAAAATTTGCTTGCTTTCTCCAGAGAGTCCGGTAATAAGTAAGCGTCGGGATTAACTAACCAAACGATAGCTTCTCTGTCTTGTTGATAAATCCAATCAAGTCCCAGATTACATCCTTTCCCAAATCCCAAATTTTCCCCCGCTTCAATAGTCTTGACTCTTTCAGCTGCTAAAGATTGGATATTTTTATCTTCAATGGAATTGTTAACAATGATTAGAGTAGCAGATAAGTCATCGTTGAGGGAAGCGATTAAACGCTTAATTAATTCCGCGCAATTGTAGTTAACGGTCAATATATAAATCATTACAGATAAAAGGTAGGAGTCACTGGCAATTAACAATTGTTAGAGCATAGCTTTCCCGTGAGAATTACTTTTTCTCAAGACGACAGAGATTAAATTTTTCGATTTTGGTGGGAAAGGGTTGACAACTTTGGAAGTCAATAACGAGATTTTCCTTAGCTAAATCCTCCACTATATCAGGGGATTTTTTATTAAAGTCCGTCTGGAGAATGTAGAGAGATTCTAGGGGAGTATTAGCAATAAATGTCTCGGCATTTTTTCGCATTAAAGTTCCCTCACTGACTCCAGTATTGCCTTTGAGTCTCACAAAACGAGTGGAAGCGGGAAAATAAGGAACGATAAAAGATGTCCCTTCATCTCCCCAGATAACAATCGTGGAATTTTCGTAGGGTTTTAATGCTTGACTATCGATACCAAAATAATTATCTGACCATCCCATTCTCCACCAGTCTAAGGGTTTGACTGTAGCAGCAATTAAGGTAAAAATAGCGATAGAGATTATAAAAACTGTCCTTTTATGAGGATAAAGATAGGCAATAATCAGGATAATTAAAACCGGTGTGATTAACTCTAGAACCATCAGATAGCGATAAATAGAAAACCCCTTTAACCAGATCAGATAGGCACTACAATAAAAAGGTAGTAAAAATCTGAGAATAGGTAAATGGACTAAATTATTTTGTTGCTCTAGAGAACGGCGAGAGGTGTAGCGATAAATAATTACTCCCAGAAGAATAACAATTAAAAGATAGGCAATAGCAAAACGAGTCTCTTTAAATTTTACCTCAGCCACTAGGGTTTGTTCCTGCACAAAATAAAAGGGATAAAATAAAAATTGCCAAACATCTTTCGGTAAAAAGCGTGCATCTTGCAGGTTAAAATCTGTTTCGATGTAGGGAGATTGAAAAATTTTGTTGAAAAAGGGAAAAAGGGGATTAGCAAAATTAGTCCACATTAGGATTATCCAATAACCCATCGTCAGGGAAAATCCCACAGCCATAGAGAGAATTAAGGACAGAAGATTACGCAGCTTTTCCTGGATGGTAGTGGTTAAAAAACTAATCGCCACGATTAAACTGATACTATACAGTGCCGTGGTCAATTTTAGTCCCGTTGCTAGTCCTAAAAGCAATCCTGCGAGAATTATCGTTTTAACCTTAACCGGTTGATTACGACCAAGACAAGCGATAATTAAAAATAATCCTGCCAAAACAAAAACACTGCTGGTACTATCGCCGATACTGGTTCCTAACTCTGATAGAAAAGCTGCCCCAAAAATACTGGTAATTGCTGCCGCTATGCTTAAAGTTATCTTGTATCTTTCGCAAACCTTATCGAAGGAGTGATAAGTGATTAAATGAACCAACCACTGATTTAAACCGTGAAATCCTCCCAAGAAAAAACCGACCACCACAGGAGGTAGTTTTAAGTAATGGATAGCGACGAAAAAGGGAACATCAATCAGGGGATTAAAAAAAGTTTGTATCTGCGCGGGTAGGACATCATACTTAAACCTTCCTGTCAATAACATATAGGGATTATAGAAATGATAATTGCGTAAATCCCAACTAACATCTTGACCTAAAATAACCGAGATAATTCCCAAAGCAATAAAGTAGATAATTGCCCAAAATAAGGGATGAGAAAGTGGAAAACGTTTGAGGATTTTCATAATTAGAAAATTAAGATTTATTTGTTTAGTTTTACTAGCTTAACTTGGCAATTTATAGTTAAGGATGAGATGGAGATTACCTAGTAACAATCCCAAAAAGAAAATAGGCATGATTATCTTAACAAAATTAGTTAAAATTTCCGATTTTTTCTCGGTTAAATCATTAAAGAAAAATCCTCCTAAAGTAATTGCCGTTCCGATAATAAAGTAATATCTACCGTAAGGGGAACTCAAAACCCAATCCTTAATATTTAAATTCACCGACCAAACGACAATAAAAATAAAGATAGTGGCAGCACCGATAAAATCAGGGTTCTTACGAAAATCGTCTAAGAATATACCAAGCACTAGAAAGAGAAATCCATAGTAAGGAATTACATACCAAGCGTAGTAATGACTTTGAGCGCCAGAAAAAATAAGAAGAATTGTATAGATTAATATAGGAAAAGTAACTAATCGTATTTTAGATATTTTTAAAGGAAATCTAGCAACAAGCAGTAAAGTTATCCAACTAAAAATCAACCAACCATCCTCAAAAAAAACTGTGGGTAGAACTAGATTTTTTAACATAGCAAAATCCGTAAAGCGATTTTTATGTTCTTGAAGGGTGGTTAAAAACCAACTAAAATCATAAAACCAACCATAAAGGTAATATAAACCTAAGGATAAAACTGCCGTCAGAGAAGCGATTAAGCTATCTCGCCAATTTTTTTGTAATAATAGTAAAGCGACTAGAGAAGCGAGGATATATAATCCTGTCACCTTAACTAAAGGTGCTAAACCACCTAGAAATATAGCCAAGTATAGATACTTTTTTTGAGAATTTTCACCGTACTGAAGGAATAAAAGTGCTACCGCTAAACTTAGACATAATAATAAATTTTCACTAACTGCTAAACGAGATAAAAAAACCGTATTGGGGTTAGTGGCAAAAATTAAAGAAGTTATAATCGCCACACCGGTATTAGTCAAACGTAAAGCTAATAAATAAAGTAAGAAAATAGAGAGAGTGCCAAAAACTAAAGAAGGAATTCTAATTACTGTTAAACTACAGTCAAAAAATTCCTTTGCTCCCGATAAAATAGCCGTCATACCCACAATTAATCCAAACAAGGGAGGATGATCAAACCAAGGGGTAACAAAACGATAACGAACGGCAGTTTTTTCCCAAACTGTCACCAGAAAATCATCCGTGGGACTGAGGAAAGACCAACTGGTAGGAACTCCCTCTTGAATCAAACTCATGCCACTCCAAGCAAAGGCAAATTCATCTTGAGTCCAGTTATAGGGAGGCAAGGAATTGTACTGATAATATCTTAAGATAAATCCCAAGACCGTAATTAATACACCCAGAAATAGACGGTAATCAAACTTGCTAAAACTCTTTAATAGAAACTCTTTTTGGGTCATTATTTTGTATTTTTTTACTGTTTGTTTTCACTCAACCTGTGCCATTGTACCATAATCAATGGGCAAGCTTCTCGAAAAACAGCCCTCAGTTAAATACAGTATCGTCGCCCCAGATATCACCACTCTAGACTGAGATAGAGCCTTCTGGCTGTAAAGGATAAATATCAAAGACGAGAAAACAAGAAAATAAAAGAGCAAAAGTCATTACCCTAGTCGAGCGGCTATCGTGGGAAAGAATAGCGCAAAAAATCATGAAGAACTCAGAGTATCATCCGCATCGCTCGCTCCCGAGACGGCGTTTTCTCAAATTAACCGCCCTAGCCACAGGAGGAGCGGGTATTGCCACTATCTTAGCCCCCCGACGGACTAATTCCCTGACACAAACAGATCAAGCCAATCTCGATCGCTTTTTAACCGAGAGCGTTCCCATCGAAGCCAAGAGCCTAGAATTTAGCGAATATTCGTTTGAAACCGTAACAATCGCTCGTAATGGTGAGATTACCGCTCGCTCTCGCCATATGGCTCGCTCTACTCGCCAACCCCTCTCCCCCGGCATCGATCTAGAAATGGTCTACATCCCCGGTGGCAGCTTCCTACAAGGTTCGCCACCAGAAGAACGAGGGGATCACACTGGCAGCGAAAAACCCCAGCGTTCAGTGACAAACAAAGCCTTTTTACTGTCAAAATACCCGATTACTCAAGCCCAATGGCTGGCGATCGCATCCTTACCGCAGGTTGATATAGATATCAACGCCGATCCCGCTTTTTTCACCGGGTCAAATCATCCCATTGAACGGGTATCTTGGTACGAAGCGATCGAATTCTGTCAACGCCTTTCTAAAGCCACCGGCAGAGATTATCGCCTACCGAGCGAATCGCGCTGGGAATATGCCTGTCGCGCAGGAACTACCACCCCCTTTCATGCTGGCGAAACCTTAACCGCTGCCCAAGCTAACTATTATGCCGCCTTCAATCCCTACGCCGACGAACCACCAGGTAATTACATAACTCGCACTACCCCCGTGGGCAGTTATCCACCCAACGCCTTCGGCCTCTACGATATTCACGGCAACGTCGGAGAATGGTGCGCCGATGTTTGGCACCGAAACTATAATCGGAATCCCCCCCTCAACGGTCAATCCTGGCTCACTCCCGATGAGAGAATCCATCCCCGTCATCAAAAAGCCCGTCTCGTGCGCGGTGGCAGCTGGGGTGATGAAGCCAATCACTGTCGCAGTGCTAACCGAACCTTCTGTTTGCCTGAAAAACGTTACAGCGTTTTGGGGTTCCGCGTCATGGCCGAGATTAGCCAGTAAACCGGCAGCCAGGGAATCACGACCCCGTGTGATTGAATGGAAAGAAGTCTCGCTTATCCCAAATCAGATAGAAACTTTTTCTACTAGGCCGTCTATCTAACGTATTAATCCTCTTGTGAGCGAGTCAAAAATTTTTTCATGACCACCCAACAAATCCCCCCCTTTCTCCTCTGCCCGAACAGTCCTCTGCAAGTACCTTTTTCTCCTCCATTTGGGGAAATAAACGGCCAGGAGTTTGATCAGGAGAATTCCCTCCCTCATCCCCTCTCCCTGTCTCTGATTATCCCCACCTATAACGAAAAGCCGAATATTATTTCCCTGATCGCTATTCTTAACGATTTACTCGCTCAAACCCTCCCCGAAGATTACGAATTAATCCTTGTGGATGATGATAGTCCCGATCTTACCTGGGCAATCGCCGCCACTTTGATGACTCACTATCCCCGACTACGCGTTATGCGCCGGCAAGGGGAAAAAGGACTCTACTTGGCAGTGGTAAGGGGTTGGCAGCTGGCTTGGGGGGAAATTCTCGGCGTAATCGATGCGGATCTGCAGCATCCCCCCGAAATTTTGCTGCAACTCCTCGAGCAAATCCAAGCAGGAGCCGATCTCGCCGTCGCTAGTCGTCATGTAGCCGATGGAGGAGTCAGTGAGTGGCGTCTCACCCGACGTTTTCTTTCCAGAGGAACCCAACTTTTAGGATTATTAATTCTTCCCAGTGTGGTTGGCCGGGTGCCGATATCGCCAGCGATCAAAAGGGACTGAATCAACGCTTAAAAAGATTTTTCAAATTTAATCTCATCTGTTTAGCGGGATTAATTCTCAACGTACTGATCCTCAATTTTTTCTTTAATATTGTCGGGATTGATCGCTATCTGGCCAATTTAATCGCCATCGCAGTTGTCACGATCTGGAATTTCTGGATGAATCTCAAACTCAGTTGGCGAGTAACCGAGGTAAAATCGAGCAAAATCGTCAATAAGTAGCCAGTTAGTACTATTACTCCCAGTGCTTAATTTTCAGTTCATTCCTGTATACTAAACTATAAGATTTTTACCCTACCCTATCCCGATAATGAAATTACTAGGTCACAGATTTTTTATCCCTAGAGATTATCTTAAAATTATCGCCACTATCTTCGCTATTGCTACCATCGGTCTGGCAGTTGTCGGTAACTATGGCATCACTTGGGATGAGGCGATTGAAGTGGATATGGTGGTTCAAAACTGGGACTATATCCGCAGAAATAAGCCAATTCACGAAATGTCAAGGCATTATGGCTTTTATTTTAACTATATCTCTCAACTAATCTACGAAACTGAACAAAATATCTCTCCCGACACCCCCAATCTCCCCCCCAATCCCACCCCTAAGGATGAATGGTTAGCAAATATCTGGCAAGTAACTCGCGTTAAGCACGTCGTTACTTTTCTTTTTTCCCTGATTGCCTATCTGTCTGTGGTGGGAATTGTCGCTATCTTAGCGGGAATCGAATCCGCTTGGTTAGGTGCGCTAATTTTAGCCCTATTTCCTACTTTTTGGGGTCATAGTTTTTTTAACCCCAAAGATATCCCCTTCGCAGCTATGTTTACTCTGGGAACTTTTTCCGGTTCCCTGCTATTAGATAAATATTTCAAGACCGAAAATCAAACTATTAAACTAGGATTTAACTCTCTAACTCTCTATTCCTGCCTCTACGGAATTATCGCTGGTTTAATCACCGGAATTCGCATCGGCGGATTTTTTATCCTTTTTTATTTCATCTTCGCCCATCTAGTTGCCCGATGGA
This sequence comes from Microcystis sp. LSC13-02, assembly GCA_002282935.1. Lineage (GTDB taxonomy): Bacteria > Cyanobacteriota > Cyanobacteriia > Cyanobacteriales > Microcystaceae > Microcystis. Next base: position 9,632 of record MTBT01000094.1, read on the forward strand.
ATTTAAAAACAATCCTCAAAACTATCGGGCGTTTTCTGCCCTTATACGCAATTATTATACTTTTTTGGGCAATAACCACCTACATAGTCTATCCTGCTGCTTGGAGAAACCCGATTACTTGGTTTATCGAAGCCATAACCCTAATGTCAAAATACAACATCTGGGATAATACGGTTCTCTTTGACGGTGAAAATATCCCTGGTCGTTCCCTGCCTTGGTACTATTTACCTCAGCTATTTTCCCTCACCACCCCCGTCCTCTGGCAAATTGCCGCAGTGGGGTTTACAGTTGTTATTTTGACAAAAATGACCAAATTAACGCCAAACCAGCGTGCTTGCGCCCTAATCACCCTGCTCCAAGCGTTTTTACTGCCCACCGTTGCTATACTACGCCAATCTACCCTCTACGACGGCATCCGTCACTTTTTATTTGTCATTCCCGCCCTCGCAGCGCTCGCAAGCACGGCCATTATTTGGACATACCACAAAATCAAACAAAAGTCAATAAAAATCTTTCTAACTACCCTTTTCATCCTGAACTGTAGCGTCATTGTCTATGACATGATTAGCCTCCATCCCTACGAATACACCTACTATAATCGCGCCTACGGGGGCTTAAAAGCCGCCCACGGTCAACAGGAAACCGATTACTGGGGATTAAGTCTAAAAGAGGGGATGGAATGGCTTAATCAAAATGCCGCCGCTAATTCTACCGTTGTCGTCGCCGGCCCGATGTTTGGGGCGGAAATGCTAGAGGATCACCAAAAAAACTTGACGATGATCTATCGAGATGACTTTGCTTGGGGAAAGGCCCCCGACCCCGATTATTATCTAGCTATATCCCGATACGATTATTTCCAAGCTTTCCCCCATTGTCCCATTGTTCATGCCGTTCAACGCCACGAAACCCCCCTAACCATCATTAAACATTGTCGTCAGCCATGATCGAAATGACTGCTGTTCCGCCGATTTCATTGCAAAACTACCGTATCGCCGCCATAATTCCCTGTCACATTGACATCCTCACCGCCGTAAACGGACGGTGATTCCCAAACCTCACGATTTAGGTTTCTGCTTCTTTCCCTTGGGGGGTTCCGCACCTGCCTTAACAGATTTACTCTGTTCTGGTCTTATGGTCGCTCTACAGACTGACACTGCAAGTCCTGCGGCCAAAATATT
>MTBT01000095.1 GCA_002282935.1 Microcystis sp. LSC13-02
GTTTCTCCCCTAAATCATTATAGACAGCACCAATATTATTGAGAGTAGTGGCTTCCACTGAGCGATTTCCCACCGCCCGCGATAAGGGTAAAGCCTGTTGGAAGTAGTCTAATGCCTTCTGTTTCTCCCCTAAAGCTGAATAGACAGCACCAATACCAGTGAGAGTAGTGGCTTCCCCTGCGCGATCTCCTACTGCCCGCCTTAAGGGTAATGCCTGTTGGTAGTAGTCTAATGCCTTCTGTTTCTCCCCTAAAGCATTATAGACAAGACCAATATTATGGAGAGTAGTGGCTTCCTGTGAGCGATCGCCCACTGCCCGCGATAAGGGTAATGCCTGTTGGTAGTAGTCTAATGCCTTCTGTTTCTCCCCTAAATCATTATAGACAAGACCAATATTATTGAGAGTAACGGCTTCCCCCGCGCGGTCTTTTAGGGCTTGATAGATGGGTAAGGCTTGGTTATAGTATTCTAGGGCTTTGGGGTTGAATCCTAACTTATTGTAAACAAAACCTATCCAAACTAGAATATTAGCTTCCTGCGCCTTATCTCCCAGATTACGCCACAGAGGTAATGCCTGTTCCCATTTGGTTATAGCTTGTTGATAGGATTCGGCTGTCCCTTGTTGGAATAGTTGCATCCCCTCGTTAAATAGCCTTTCCGCTTCAGCTTTTTTCGTCTCATTGGTTTGCGCTTGGACAGGTGGCACTATTCCGGGTTGAGAAATGGGCAAGATAGACACGCCGGAGGCGAGTAGCAGCAGTAGGGTAGCGAGGTTGAGGGATTTGAGCATGGTTTAAGAAAGGATATTTAGTTTATTGGCTCTTCTCGGCTTTGTGTGATAATTTTTGCTTATGGAATCGTGAAATGCTTACTGGACAAGACTTTTAAGACTATTTTGCGGATATTCTATCAGTATAGACCTCGTTTCCACACAGAAACCAGAAGAGCCGTTTATCTACTTTCTGGTTATAGATCTGGGACTTTCGTTAAAACTCCCTCATATTTTTCTTTGTTATCTCCATTCAAACTAGGCAAGTTTTCAACAACATTCTTCCCCTCTTTATCAACTGTTACAGCTAGTTTTAATCCCAAAGCCTTCAGCCAAAGCCCTAAATTATAAATTCCTATTCCTGCTGGCATTGTTAATAATTTATCGAGAAATTGCTCATAAATTTTAATTTGTTCTGCGGTTAAATGAGAATCCCCAAGAGCTTCCAGAACATTCCTCAAAGCCATTTTCAGTAATTCGGGATCGAATTCAAACTCGTCTTCTTCTAAGTGAGTTTCGAGATAAAGAGCCGCATAGTTTGGATCTTTAAGATTGTCCAGTAAAAAAGGGTGGTAGCTAATACTTTTAGACATAATTTTAACTCCGATAATCTCTCCAGTATTCTTGGGCTTGGCGAATATCTTTAATTTGAGTGCTTTTATCACCTCCACACAGTAGCAACACGATGGTTGTCCCTACTTGTCCGAAATAGATGCGATAACCTCGACCATAGTCTATTCTTAATTCAAAAACACCTCCTCCTACCGAACGGTAATCGCCTAAATTGCCCATCCTCACTCGGTCAAGTCTTTTACTGATGATAGTTTGAGTTTTAGACACTCGGATAGAATCAAACCAATTATCAAAAGGAATTTGACCATCGGCTGTTACATAACGCTCAATTTCTCTTGGTTGCGTTGCCATGAATTAACTCTAGCACATTAGTTTCCTCGCCAATGCTTAACATTTTCCGTTCGTATTTCCTAATAAAAGAAGCTTTTATTATCTCTTGCGCCAATTACCAGTTTTCTCGGCGATGGCAAGGATTAACTCCGCACTCCTTGCTGTACCATCCACTTACCGAGTGCTAGATTTATGAAGGCTTCCTGCGCTTTATCCTCCAGCTTACGCCACAGAGGTAAGGCCTGTTCCCATTTGGTTATTGCCTGTTGTAGGGATTCGGCTGTACCTTGCTGAAATAGTTGCATCCCCTCGTTAAATAGCCTTTCCGCTTCAGCTTTTTTCGTCTCATTGGTTTGCGCTTGAACAGGTGGCACTATTCCGGGTTGGGAAATGGGCAAGATAGACACGCCGGAGGCGAGTAGCAGCAGTAGGGTAGCGAGGTTGAGGGATTTGGAGATGCGGGACATGGAAGCCTCCCGTGTAGGGGCATAGCATTGCTAAACCCTTATGATAGTGTATTTTTAATGGTAGTAGGGCGCGGATTTCAGTATTTTGGGGCAAAAATCCGTTACCGTAGGAGCAGACAACGTCCACTCAAAGGTACTGAACCTTAACTTAGAAACTATGTCTCTTACTGCTACTGAATATAAGTACATCCAAATCGATGAATGCAACGGCCCTTTTATTGCGGGAACAACCATGAAAGTTGTGGAATTAATAACACCCATGAAAGCTTACGGATGGTCTCCCGAAAATTTCCACGAACAACATCCCTATTTAACTATGGGTCAAATTTATTCCGCCTTAGCTTATTATTGGGATCATAAAGAGGAATTGGATGGGGATTTGGAACGACGCTATCAATTGGCGGAACAACTACGCCGAGAAGCAGGGGAATCTCCTATTGCTAAAAAACTAGCAGCAATGGGATTGTTGCCATGACGCTCGCTTTCTACATGGACGAACATATTCATAAATCGATTACCATTGGATTGCGTCAGCGGGGTATAGACGTTATAACTGTACAAGAAGACAATTATACAGGAAAAGCCGATCCCATTATTTTAGAACGGGCGACTGAACTTCAACGAGTTATCTTCACTCAAGATGAGGATTTCTTAGTACTTGGAAACCGCTTTCAATCTCAAGGAATCTATTTTACTGGCGTTATTTTTGCTCATCAGCAAGATGTTACTGTAGGAAATTGTATCCGCGACTTAGAATTGATTGCTCAAGTTTGTGAACCTCAAGACTGCATGAATTGTGTCCAATATCTCCCCCTCTAAAATTGGCACTCACCCTTGTGCTTTATCTTGTTTAGAGAAAGAAGCCATAGTCTTATGAAGTCAGAAGTCAGGAGGGGAAAGCCTGCCATTTTTTCTCAATCATTGGGAGGATGCCAGCCTGCTTGTACCCAATAGCTACGAACTACCAAAGCATCTGGATCGTCACTCAGATGAAGCGTAGTAACAGTTGCTCTACCAATCGGTGTCAGTCCTACAATTACTATACCATCTTCAGCCCATCGGAAATGTTCCGACCAAATTTGAGTATATGGATTAAACAATGGTACTGTTGCGCCTGTTTCTGGATCGATACCTGTCGTTTTGTCGCTTTTATAGCGATTACATAGGGGACAAGCTAACCATAAGTTAGACTCATTATTACTACCTTTTTTAGCAAGGGGAATGATGTGTTCGATCTCCAAACGAGCCATCACTAAATGCTGAGGACTCAAGCAATAACCGCAACGGTTACGCGCAGTAACTCGAACCCGACGTTCAACTTCGATAGGGATGTAGGGACGTGCTATCTATTCACTCAGAGGAGGGCGCAAACCTCGTTCAACTGCTACTTTTAAGGCACGAGCTTTATGGACTAAACCGCGCCGGTAAACCTGCATCAGTGTATCCAGTTGGTTGACTCCAGCTTCATTAAGTTCTCCTTCTTGATTCTGGGCTAAAAGACTGCTGAATAACTCTTGCTGTTCAGCTTCCATTTGCAGGTCACAGAGGGCTAAAATTTGGTTATCTGGCAAAGATTCGATGGAGAGTTCGCTGATAGCGTAGTCAATCCATTCGACTAAGATTTCTTCTAATCGTCGATGAGTAAGTGCTGCAATTTGTTTAGCTTGTTGAGCTAAGGCTTCAGGTAGTTCTAGGGTGACAGTTTCAGTCATTTTTTCTTTATTATGCCGCATAAGAGAGCTTTCAATTCAGAACCCCCAAACTTGGGATGCAGGGGCTCTTCCCTATATAGTCTTAGAGAAATCGCCTAAACCGAGGCTCTCCTATTTTACAATAAAACCGTTAAATCTGACTAACTGCTATAGTTAAAACATGGCGGCTCTATGGTTCCGGTTATCGCATTTACTTTGGACAAATCGGAACAACGATTATCTTACTCCTCTGTGGAGGAGATAAAAAAACGCAAGCTAAATACATTGAAATAGCCCAAAAATATTGGCAAGATTATAGGAGGCGAGAAAATGCCAGTCAGTGATAGTTATCATGATTCCCTGATCGAATCCCTTAAAGATCCCCATTATGCAGCAGTTTATCTGGAAACTCATCTAGAGGGAGATGAATATGGATTTGAATCAGAATTACTCAGACTCTCCTTCAATCACGTCCTAGAAGCCCTTGGCTCCCAAAATCTAACACCAGAACAAATCAAAATTCAGGCGAAGCAATTGGAAGAATTAATGCAAAAAACTGCCCCTGAAGCCATGAATCAACTAACCTCTTGGCTCCAAGCTTTAGGATTGAGATTAACGATAACAGTCGCTCCAAAAATGCCAGAAATAAATCATCAAAATGACGCTGTTAGTTCAATCGAGATTACAGTATAGTTCAGCAAGCTTAGTAAATGCTGAACCTCAGCAAGTCGTTTTCGGGCTTAACCGAGTAGTATTGGGTCTTATTCTGCTTCTCCAATTAAAGTAAATGCCGCCCAATCTTTCGGATTATTAGGATGGTTTTTCATGGTGGTTAACATTGCTTGTCGTAAAGCCTGTGCTTTATCGAGCTTTTTCTCTTGCCAATTGCGATAAAATTCGGTCATTAAACTCGCTGTGGGTGCATCAGGAACTGACCATAAAGAAACAATAATACTTGGCACTCCTGCGGTAATTAAAGAACGGGATAATCCGATTACACCATCTCCTGTAATCCTTCCTCTTCCTGTATCACAAGCACTTAAAACCACTAATTCCGCATTCAATTTTAAGTCTAAGATTTCACTAGCAGTAAGCAAACCATCATCATTACCAGAAGGAGCGAGGGCGATTGCACCAGGTACTCCTAATCCTTTAAAATCATCTAATAAACCATGGGTTGCTAGATGAATAATTCTGGCTTGAGGTAATTGGGAAAGGATAGCATTTTTAGTGGCTTGGTTGCCTGTTAAAGCTTTAGTATTGAGTAGTTTAGCAATAGTAATAGCTTCGTTTTCTGCTGCTGGTAAGGGATTAAGTTGTTCTGGTGGTTCGCCAATTTTAACCGTCACCTTTGGCATGGTAGGATTGCCGACAACGACAAGTCCTTTCGGGTTAGCTTGTTGAACTTTTACTCGTTGTTTTTGGGTTAAGTCTAAAACTTGAATAGCGGGTGCCGTGAGAATTGTGTGTTTTTCAATTAGGTATTTGCCATTTTCATCTTGTAAAGCAGGAAAAGGTACTAAAAATAGTTCTCCTTGAGGCATAAAAATAACATGAGCGTTAGGATCGGAGGGGAGTAAATCCGCGATAGGTTCTATAAGTAATTTGTGGAGTTGTTTTAATTGATTTTCTGCTTCAGAGTCATCAAGCGGCACTACTTCAATGCTACCACGTCCTCTGACTCCCATATAATTACGAGCATAAGTAACAAGAGTTTCCAGAGATTTATTGAGAGATTTTGTAATTTCAACTCTTCTAAATTCTACTTTACCTGTTGATTGAATAACCCAGATATATAGTTTTGTATTGTTTTTATCTTTAATAACTGAATATTCAACAAGGGTAGCGTTTTGTTCCTTGGCAATTCTTTGAATTCCTTCAAAAGAAGGTGGATTAGCGATAGAACGACTCTCTAAACTAGAAGATAGACGGTTTGCCAACAAATCAGCAAAGGCTCTAGCTCTAGATTTTTCAGACGTTACCAAAGCTTCTTCTTTATCACCCAATGAAATTAAAAATTCAATAGCTTTTTGAAAAAATGACTGTCCTTGATCTAAAGCTTGAATCTTATCAAAATCTTCTACTAATCTAGCTCGCCAAGCTTCAATTTTGTCGGACAAACCAGATGTCATTTCCAGTGAGCGTTTTTTGTTTTCTTCAAAAAGTTTTTTGATATCGAATTTTTCGATCAAATTCTTTTGTATTTTGAGGGTGGAGAAAAAAGATAAACGATACACCACATCTGTGTAATAGTTTTTAAATAATTGTTTTTCTATTGAAGATAAATTTTTATCTTTTTCAATAAGCTGCATCATTTTTTCCTCTCGGGCATCTAGATCTTTAATCGGTATTTGCGCTACTTTATCAACATTATTAAGAGATTCCTTCAAGGCAGAAAAAATAAATTCTAATTCTTGTAATGCTTCTTTCTGATTACTAAAAATTTCTTTTTGCTTACTGATGAGAATATTCGTATCTTCATTGAATTTAACTATCTGGTTTTCAACGTCCTGAGTAACGTATAGGAGTGCGGGGACAGGTTCTTCTTTTCCCTGAGCAATTTTTTCTGCTGATGTGTTGATCTTATTGAGATTATTCTTTGACTGCTCTCGTAAATGATTTAGAGAATCAGAAAAAATTGTTAGAGATTCGACAAGTTCAGTTTGACGCTGAGTCGAACCGATCTCTATCTTGGCTCTAGTAAGCTGAAACTCTAACATTTGATTGCCCCTTTGTACAGTTATAGTAATAGGAGTTCCTGGTTTACCTCGAAGCTTCTCAATAACTTGCGATTCATCCATCCCCTGAGTCGTTTTTCCGTCGATTTTAAGGATAACATCTTGAGCGAGAATACCAGCTAACTCAGCAGGTTTATTATTTTCTACTTCAGAAATAATAAATTCCCGTGTTTTTTGATTTTCTTCTATGAAAATGCCGACAACCCCTAGATTTCCACTAACCATTTGTTGCAAACGCTTGTAACCATTTTCCATAGTTTCAAAGTTGTCTGCTGTGTCGGCCAGATCTTTTGCAATATCGACCGTAAGCCTTCTAAAAAGTCGGCTCGCAGATTCCTCTGGACCCAAAAGACGCTGGATTTCTAATCCATAGTCTAAGCTTTTAAGTAACTGCTCGTAGTCTCCAAGCTGAAAGTGGCAACCAATAAGGTAGATAAGGGAAAATCCAGCGCTGATCAGATTATTTTCTTGCTCTCGTTCCTGTTCGATACTAGCTTTCTCAAATGATTGAGTTTTTTGCTGCTGTTGGGATAGATAAGAGACAATGATTTTATCAAGTATCAGAGCGGCAGGCTCACATCTGTTTTGAAGTGCAAGATCTTGACCTAAATATCTCAGTTCTTGTAGGTCAAACGGGCTAAAAGTACCGATATTAATCCAGGAAGGAGGCTGCCAGAAAGCTATCAAACTCTGATCTTTAGTTGTGGAATTGCCATCTTCTTTTTTCCAAATTCCTACTAATTTACCCCCACTAGCAACTGCTCTGAAAAATCCTCTGCCTTTTTCCCCTTGATGACGATCTTGCCAGGTAAAATCAAGTCGGTTCCCTTGCGCTATTCCTTCAATTGTTCCACCCTCTCCGCCGGTATAAGTTCCCCTAACTTGCTGCCCATTCTGCTGCAACTCGATATGTCCAAAACGACTATTATCTGTATACCATTGTCCGTTAAAGCTTGATGCCAAGGCAGTTTTAAGTTTTTCGACTGGAGGACTTGTGGGAATTTCCCCTGTTAGCTTCGCTTCATAGGTACTTTGCTTTGCATCAGAAAGATACTCATCTGCACCAGCAGGGTAAATAATTCCAGAAGCTTTAATATCTCCTGAAATTTGGTTTCCTTCAACAGAAAAAGTTAGTATTGCATTGTCAATTAAAACTAACCTATTCAAGTCTGGAGAAGATTCATTCGCTCCCAAAGAATAAGTGCTTGAGGGCATAACTTTACTAGGACTAAGTTCTAGACGAACTTTGCCATTTTTTGCCTGAATTTGAATATTCGGAACTTCTTTCCCTGCTTCCTCAGAATTCAAAACAATCCATCCATTAGTATTAGTCCCATATAAGTCAGGATTAACCGCAAGAGTAACTGAGAAAGGATTCCGAGATTTTGACGGAGGTTCACTAATAAAGACATAGCCGGACAGAGGACCAAAAGCTCCTTTCTCCGTTTTTCCCTCTAGAGATATTTTGAATATACTGGGAATTGTAATTCCCTCAATTTTTTTTTCCAAAACAGAACCATCAATTCCAAGGGCTTCTAGTTCCCTCGTCAAATTATTATTAATCTCAGCTTGATCTGTTCTTACACTATTTTCGGAGCGTGGTACTGGTTCAATTTTCTGATTTGACTTACCTTTTGCAAGAATTTGGGAAATTCTGACGATCCGCTGGGGAGACGCTGAATCAGTATATATAGCATCTAAAACTAAGTTTTCTTCATTGATGCGAATTGTTCCATCAATTGAGACAGTAGCAATAACTTCAGAGGTGTATTCCCCCTGAAATTCAAAATTGTTGCCAACTTTTGCATAAGTCCCAGATATAGGAGGAGATATAAGAGAATTCTGGGGGGTAAAGGTAAATTTTCCATTGGGATAAAAAGTCCATCCTGCTCCTTGAAATATTCCTCGGATGCGCTCTGATCCAAAGGATACCCCCCTTAATATCTCAATTTGTGGTCGATCAATACTTGTTAGCTCAAGCAGTTGTTCAGCCTTAGCTTGCTTAGTATTTAGAGGTTGAGCCAACACCTGAGCTTTTGAGATTAATTGATAACCATTAATCCCCAGGGGAGGGATAAGAGGAATCAGCATGGTAATGATAAATCTTTCAAATTTCATAGTTGTACTCGTATGGAAAAAAATTACCTAATTCAAAATTGCTCTAAGAATTATCAACCACCTCAAAAGTAATCGACATAGCAGCCATCTGTCGAGTATCAATCTGACGCACTCTTGAAGTAGAAACTGTGCCACTCCTCCGACTTCCCTCATCTAAATCATCCAGAAGGCTAGAAATCGCCTCGTCTGGCTGAGTTAAATCTACAGGTGTCCCTCTCAGATTATCCCCTCTCTCTGTAGCTAAAACCTGCAACAATTCCACAGCTTTGGTTAGAGGAGTCGTAGTAGCAATAACTAACACTTCCGCCATTCCAGTTTCACCCCCTACCTTAAATTTATACCTTTCCCCTCGATTTGGATCGGGAATCTGAATTTTTTCCCCCGGAGTCACAGGAGGATTATCTCCCCTTCCCGGTAAAGGCGAAAGGACGGTAAGCGTTGCATCTACGCTAATAAGTAAAACAGTAATATAGAGAGGAACTAACTCGTTATTTTGTACGAGAAATTGTACTTGAGTTCCCTGCTTGATTTTTTGCGCGTTACTGGTTAAACCGCGCACCCCTCTATTTTGACTGAAACTGCCTGACTTTGCACCCCTAACCGTAAACGATTCTGCCACCAATTGGCCGCCATCTACCGTTTCCATCGCCGCAGCTACACTCAAGCGAGCGGAAGTCGCATTAAGGGTTAGCTTGACTAACCTTGCCGCTAATAAAGACTTGAGTTTCCCTTGCAATCGCTTGACTCCATCAGTTACGCTTTCTCCTGAAATCCCAGCCGAACCAGGAATCAGATCCGCGGCCAGAGAAAATAAAGCCAGACTACCTATTTCTGGTAAGGGAGTCACTTTAAGTTTCTGCAATTGTTGATAGTAAGCGGGAGTCACTCGACCCAGAATATAGTGGATATCTGTCTCATCTGAGGAAACCGCTTCGATGGATTTAATCCCTTGTAAAGCTTGCTTGGCTGCTGCTTGTTCCTGTCCTAAGGAAGCATCTAAGGCAATACGGAGAGTTAAGTCCCTGGGAATAACCCGCGATCGCTCTTGAAGTAGAGTACCTGAAGCAATACTACCCTCTATCTGGCTCAGTTTCCCCTCAGCTGTCAACCCCTGACGGGACTCTATCTGAACTTGACCTCTTTCTTTTCCTTCCCCATCCACTAAAGTTAAAATTGCCCCCCGACCGAATGCTTCTAAAGTACGCGGATCGATCCCTCCCAAAAACAGATCCACCCGATTTCCCTGCACTTGAGTGACCACAGCTTCAGCAGGGACTTTCTGCTCTGGTTTGAGAAAATAAACCGCTTGCTGGCTATTGTTGCTTCCCTCCCTAGTATTAAATTCCGGTTGCTGTAATAAACCAGCCGTTGGGAAATATTCGCGTAAAATGCGATCGGTAGTAGCCGTCGCACTCACCATCACTTGACTAACTGACTCGCCTCCGGTTTGCTGCCAGAGATAGCGAGTCAAGATATATGTAAAGATACCAGCCGCCGTATCACCAAAGGAAGCATCGATCGCCGCTTGGTCAGTTCTAGCAGCCGCCAGCATTATGCCTTTGGGAACGCCTTTTTTTCGCTCTGTGGCCAAGTCTGAAGCGGTCAAGTTGAGTCTGGACATCAGTTGTTTTTGATATTCCTGTTCCTGGGGACTTGCTAACAGTTGGATATTAGAGTTTTCAGTCCGGTTTAACTCCCGATTTCCAGGGCGCGATCGCACTGTTAAGATGCCCTTTCTCGCCCCTCCAGAGTGACAACTATCCAGAATAAAAGTGACATTTTCTGTATTAATTGCTTGCATCAACAACCACAAAGTATGACCTGTAATATCATTAACTTTTCCTCCTTTATTGGGATAACCTGGAGGGAGAATGCTATCAACAGGAACAATCGTGCTAACTTGCCCATCTTGAAAAATTTGATCGGGATCAAAAACTTGAGAACCATGACCAGAAAAGTGAAAAACTACCACATCACCGGGTTGCGCCCATTTAATTAAATGTTCCTCAAACGCTTGTAGGATATTCTCACGAGTTGCTTCATGATCAGTTAAAAGCAAAATTTGATCGGACTGAAATCCAAAACGGTGAATGAGTAATTCCTGTTGTAGTTTGACATCATTGACTGCGCCTTCAAGGGGTATCCATCTAGTATCGGGGTAATTATTAACACCCACTAATAATGCCCGTTTACGAGGTGTATTCTCTGCCAGTACGCTACGATAAAAAATGGCTCGCTGTTTCAATTCCAACTGGCTCAATCCTAAAGTGGCTAATAAAGAACCAGTCAGGGATAGTAATTGCCTACGCTTAATTCTAGCCATAAAATTTCCCTACCTATTTAATACTACCAAATCTTGATACTGAAAGCATTTATTATGGTGATTTGGGGGGAATTTGCCCAGCCGTTAAGGTGACAATTTAGCCATCTTTTAAAATGCTGATAGACTCTCCTAGATCGCTATTCTCACACCAGCATCGATTTTCTGATGCAGTTCTGTTAAAGTGGATTCAGTCATTTGAGTTCTAGATAGATAATCCAAGTATCGCACAAGGATAAATACAACTGGGTCACGTTAATACGTCCCCGCTCATAACGACGACGAACCACAACTTCGGGAATATTATATGCCACTGGCTACCTTTCTGTCAACTCTCTCTAAAGACTAATGATTTCCTCCTCTTCTTTTCTGTGTACTTTGTTCGCCTAAATCTGTTAAACTAGAAACATCGGAACTCAATACTGGAGAAACCCCTTATGTCAGAAACCTCAAAGGTTAAAGATAGCCGTATAGACTTGAGAGTGACTCAAGAACAAAAAGAACTTCTCGAAAAAGCCGCCTCCCTCAGAGGAATTTCCTTAAGTGCTTATACTCTTCTTCACCTGTTACCTATTGCCAAACAAGACATAGACACTCAGGAAAGATTGATTCTTTCAGATCGAGATCGAGACTTATTTATGCCCATTATGGAAAATCCCCCGGAACTTCAAGGAAACCTCAAAACAGCCATTAAAAAATATCGAGATAAATATGGACAATGAGGCGGAAAAAAGATGGAATTTTGTCCCTATTCATCAAAAGTATCAACGAGAGTATTTTGACTGTGGTTATCCCGTCTTAAATGATTATCTCAAAAAATACGCTCGGCAAAATAATGAAAAAGGAATTGCTAAAACCTTTATTGCCATTTCCCAATCTGAGCCTTTGAAAATTGAGGGTTATTACACAGTCAGTGCTAGTGTTATTGAGTTTGACTCTCTCCCAAAATCTTATCAAAAAGGAATGCCCACCTATCCAATTCCAGCCCTACTAATTGGCAAGTTAGCTGTGGATAACTCAGTCAGAGGACAAGGATTAGGAGGAGAATTACTCGTAGATGCACTTTTTAGAGCCGTCAAAGCTTCTCAGGAAATTGGCATTTTTGCAGAGTTGATGCTATAGATTTAAGAGCCAAAGAATTTTATTTAAAATACGAATTTATTCCTTTTCAAGATCAACCGCTTTCACTCTTTTTACCGATGAAAACTATCCTCAGAGAATTTATCTAATTTTTATTTTCAGACAAAAGAGAAGAAAAGTCATGAAACTCGAAATTAATTTTGGAACTTGTTGCTCCAGTGCTGCCTTACTTCTAGATAGCACTCCCAAACCTACCAAAGAACCGCTTTTGTCAATTATTTTTGATCTAGAGCGAACTAATCAATTAAGTCTCTTGCCAGAAAAGATTTAATTTGTCGGTAGTGTTCTGAATCTGTGGATAAAACAAGTCACAATGAATAGACTGACTACCCCGCAGAAATACGATCCACAGGTCTAGAACATTACCCATTCATCTTATATTTAATTCCATCCACTCACTTAGGAAATCACCATGGAACTTTATCAACGAATTGCTGATTTTTATGACTCCTCTAGTGGACTATGGGAAAGGATTTGGGGCGAACATATGCACCATGGTTACTACGGTCGCGGCGGCAAGATTAAACTCGATCGCCGTCAGGCACAAATTGATTTAATAGAAGAATTATTAACTTGGGGTGATGTCACCGGCGCTAATCAGATTCTCGATCTAGGTTGTGGTATTGGTGGCAGTAGCCTTTATCTGGCCGAAAAATTTCACAGCCAAGGGGTGGGGATTACCCTTTCCCCGGTACAAGCCGCTAGAGCCAGCCAAAGAGCGCAAGAGTTCAATTTAAAAGAACAAGTGAGTTTTTGTGTGGCTGATGCCCTAAAAACCCCCTTTCCTGAGAATAATTTTGATCTGGTCTGGTCATTGGAAAGTGGCGAACATATGCCCGATAAAAGGCAATTTCTGCGGGAATGTTATCGGGTTTTGCAGCCCGGGGGGACTTTTTTGATGGCAACTTGGTGTCATCGTCCCACCACTTCCCTGGCCGGTAATTTAACGGAAGGGGAGATTAAACTATTAAACGAGATTTATCGGGTTTATTGTCTCCCCTATGTGATTTCTTTGCCAGAATACGCCGATATTGCCCGTGACATTGGCTTTCGAGACCTAAAAACCGATGATTGGTCCCTATCGGTGGCCGCTTTTTGGGATGTGGTGATTGACTCGGCCCTAACCCCAGATGCGATCGCAGGTTTGTTAGCAAGCGGTTATACTACTATCCAAGGAGCTTTATCTTTAGGGTTAATGCGGCGCGGTTACGAGTCGGGTTTAATTCGTTTTGGCCTACTGCAAGGGAAAAAATAATCAGCTTGACGATGATTACAGTGCAGCGATTGATTATTAGGCGTTGTCAGATCAGAATAGGAAAGATGCAATGCAATCCTTGCTATCAAAGCAATTTGAGTTCCGGTGCTGATTCGGATCATCTTTCAATTTGACAACGCCAATTTTTCCTCAATCCAGTCTTTGACAATAGCTTGTAACGGTAAATCACGACGCTGACTTTCTTGCTCAAGAGCCTCTACCATCCATGAGGGAAACTCAAACGCAATTGTTTGTTCCTCGGAATTAGAACGTTTAATTTTAGTTAAATCCAAGTATTCGATGATATTTTCTCCATCATCAAATTTGCGGTCAAAATCTTCAGCTTTCATAAATTTCTACCTCTTCAGGTCTAGAGCGTCGGACTGAAATAATACGGATTTTGGTTTGACGATAGGTAACTACAGCTGACCAATGCTTACCTGCTATTATACCAATAACAACAAATCGTGGTTCATTTTTTGTTTGGGCTGGAATTTCGACTTTTTGGGAATCTAACCATAATACTTGAGCTTCAACAAAATCTAGACCATGTTTATTTTTGTTAGCTTGGCTTTTATTAGGATCAAATTCAAATTCCGGTTTTTTCATTCTCTTGGCTTCGTTTCCGTGGCTGCATCTCAATTTGGTCGAAATATCTATAGGACATTTTGGGCGCACGCAGTTCGATAAACTCACTGACCACTAGGCACTCCTACAATAATATTATGGTAGTGACTGTATCGGCAAAAGTTATAGTACAATTGAGCTAATAAACTTTGGAATTCCCTTGCTGCTGTTATCAGTAAAAAGTTATCAGGTAGAACCTGAAGGGAGCGTTCCCAAGTAAAAGGGAACGAGATATCACCTGATTATCGAAAATTTGGGTTAAAACCCCGTCGTTTTACGACGGCTTTAAGCTACAATGGAAAAAGCGATAACCAAGCTAAAAACTGAACCT